>JBDSAJ010000243.1:0-7135 GCA_039922235.1 Umezawaea sp. | reverse complement strand
CCACTCCAGGTAGTCCAGTCTGCTGGCCAGACCGCGCAGGTCGCCGGTGCCGTCACCGTTCGAGTCGGTGAAGGCGCGCACCAGCACCTCGTAGAACACCGCGCCCTTGAACCAGTCCGGGTTCCGCGGCGCCTGTTTCGCGTGCTGGAAGTCCTCGGCCTGGGGCTCTACGAGCAGCCCGTCAGCGGTGAGCGCCTCACCGGTGTGCGGCACACCCTCGAGCCCAAGGGCTGCGTCGGGTCGGGAATCTTCCATGATCTCCACCTCGTCCCACCTTCCAGCGGGTACGTCGACCATCCCCTGCGTACCGGTGCACGCAGGGGTCCTCGAGTTCCTGATGGGCTCAGGAGAACCGGCGCTGCAGCCCCACGATGTGCGCGACCGCGCGCCACGGTTCCAGCCGGACGTAGTTCGCCTGGCCCCAGTCCCAGGTCTCGCCGGTGACCTCGTCGTGCGCGATCAGCCGCTCGTGCCAGTCGAAGCCGAGCGACGGGAGATCGAGCCAGAGGGTTCCGGCCTGGGAGTCCGTCGGGTCCAAGCTCACCACAGTCACGACGGTGTCGCCGGTTGCCGGGTCCTGTTTGGAGTAGGCGATCAGGGCGTCGTTGTCGATGTGGTGGAACCTGAGTGTGCGCATCTGCTGCAAGGCCGGGTGTGCCCGGCGGGCCGCGTTCAGCTTGCGCAGCCACGGTTCCAGCGAGCGGCCCTCGGTCAGGGCGCCCGCGTAGTCGCGTGGCCGCAACTGGTACTTCTCCGAGTCGAGGTACTCCTCGCTGCCCGGCTTCACGGCCTCGTGCTCGAACAGCTCGTAGCCCGAGTACACGCCCCACGTCGGCGCCAGCGTGGCGGCCAGCGCCGCGCGCAGCGCGAACATGCCGGGACCGCCGTGCTGGAGCGATTCGTGGAGGATGTCCGGCGTGTTCACGAACAGGTTCGGCCTGGCCTCGTCCCAGTGCTCGACCTGCTCGGCGCCGAACTCGGTCAGCTCTTCCTTGCTCGTGCGCCAGGTGAAGTAGGTGTAGGACTGGGTGAAGCCGAGCTTCGCCAGTCCGTAGAGCCGCGCGGGCCGGGTGAACGCCTCGGCCAGGAACAGCACGTCGGGGTGCTTGTCCTTCACGGCCCAGATCAGCCACGCCCAGAAGTCCGGCGGCTTGGTGTGCGGGTTGTCGACCCGGAAGATCTTCACCCCGTGGTCGACCCAGTGCAGGACCACGCGCAGGACCTCGTGGTAGATGCCCTTGGGGTCGTTGTCGAAGTTGACCGGGTAGATGTCCTGGTACTTCTTCGGCGGGTTCTCGGCGTACGCGATCGTGCCGTCCGGCCGGGTGGTGAACCACTCCGGCGCCTTGAGCACCCACGGGTGGTCCGGCGCGCACTGCAGCGCCAGGTCGAGCGCGACCTCGATGTTCAGCTCGTTCGCGCGGGCCACGAACCGGTCGAAGTCCTCGATCGTGCCGAGCTGCGGGGCGATGGCGTCGTGACCGCCCTCGTCCGCGCCGATCGCCCACGGCGAGCCGACGTCGTGCTCTTCGGCGACGAGAGTGTTGTTGGGACCTTTGCGGTTCACCCGGCCGACCGGGTGGATCGGCGGCAGGTACGCGATGTCGAAGCCCATCGACGCGACCCGGTCCAGTTCCTTGGTCGCGGTCGTGAACGTGCCGTGCACCGGGTTCCCGTGCTCGTCCCAGCCGCCCGTCGACCGGGGGAAGAACTCGTACCAGGAACCGAACGCGGCCCGCGTCCGATCGACCCAGAGCTTGTAGGTCTTGCCCTTGGTGATCAGTTCGCGCACCGGGTGCTCGGTCATGATCCGCTGCACGTCCGACGCGAGCGCGGGAGCGACCCGCTCCGACAGCGGTCGCTGCTCGTCGCGCAGCGCCGCCGCGGCGTTCGCCAGCAGCGGCCGTTCCTTGCGCCGGTCAGGCCTCCGCGACACCCGGTCCAGCAGCAGCGCGCCGCCTTCCAGGTCGTTCGCCAGCTCGACGGGCCCTTGCCCTGCGCCGATCTTCGCCTCCACGGCGTGCCGCCACGTCGCCCACGGATCACTCCAGGCGTCGACGCGGAACGTCCACGAGCCCTCGGCGTCCGGCACGATCACAGCGGCGAAGCGGTCCAGCCCGACACCGTGCGGCACCATCCTGGTCTGCCGGGCGATGCGATCTCTTGGCCCGCGCCAGGCGACTGTCGCGGCGATGGCGTCATGTCCTTCACGCCACACCGTCGCCTCAACCGGAATGTGTTCTCCCGTCACGGCTTTGGCTGGATACCGGCCACCGCTCACCTCGGGGGAAACAGCATCGATGCCGAGTCGTCCACTCATCGGCTACGCCCTCTCGCCGTGTTTCGCGCGGCAGAACCGCGGGCCCGTTCAGTCTGCCTTGCTCGATGCGGCAGGTCATCACCGGGGACTACTACTAGTACCCGTACCCATTCCGGTGGGCCGGCACACCCCGGCGCGTCAACTGTGTGCCCGCGCGGGCGATGTGTCCACGGCCATTCGACCTGCTGCGGTGATCATCAGGTGCGGGTTCGCTCGAATGCCGCGCGCCACGCCGATCACGGTCCTCATGAGACCTGATGTGGTTAACGTGCTGGTAACGCGGGGATGGCCGGGTGGGTGGCGGCGTGGGTACGTTGCGGGCCCCGGCAGCGAGGTCGCTTCGATGATACCGCTTGATACCGCGCGGTATCATCGACGTATGGCGATGACCTTGAGGCTGACCGACGAGGAGAACGACGACCTGAGGCGGACCGCCGAGCGGGAGAACCGGTCCATGCAGGACGTCGCGAGGCAGGCGATCCGCGAGTACGTGCAGCGCCGGACCAGGCTTCGCGACGAGGCGTTGGCGCGCATCGTGGTCGAGGACGCCGAGCTGCTCGACCGGCTCGCGCAGTGATCGATTACCTGCACCTCGACGACGTGCTGGCGGCGGCTCGTGCGACGTTCGGCCGGGATCCCGAGGTGCGCGACTGGGGCCTGCTCGAATCCGCGCTGATCCGACCGCAGGCCACGGTCTTCGGCTCCGAGGCCTACCCGACGCTCGACGTGAAGGCCGCCGCGCTGCTGCACTCGATGGCGCGCAACCACGCACTGGTGGACGGCAACAAGCGGCTCGCGTGGGTGTCGACCCGACTGTTCTACGTCCTGAACGGGCGTGACGTCCGGGTGCCCTCGGTCGACGAGGGGGAGAAGTTCGTGGTCTCGGTCGCTGCCGGGCAACTCGACGTGCCCGAGATCGCGGAGGTGCTCGCCTCGTGGACGCGGCCCACGGGCTGATTTCGTGAGCAGGCCTCATCTTGGTTGTCGTTCGATTCCGGGCTGACCTGGATCGATCCCGGTACCGATTCGGCAAACCATCGCAGTCTGGACGAGGAAGCTTGTCGTGTTCCGCCCGTCGGGAGATAAGGTCCGTCGCCATGCGAGCACTTCGCCGGTTCACCGTCCGAGCCAGCCTCCCGGAGCCGCTGTCCTCTTTGGGCACGCTCGCCACCAATCTGCGCTGGACCTGGCACCCGCCGACGCAGGACCTCTTCGCGTCGGTCGACCCCAAGGTCTGGTCCGAGGTGGGTGGGGATCCGCTGCGCCTGTTGTCCGTCGTGTCGCCCGAGCGGCTCGAGCACCTCGCCAGGGACGAGCAGTTCCTGACGCACGCCCAAGCGCTGGCCGACGACCTCGACCGCTACACGCAGGGCCCCAGGTGGTTCCAGCGGAGGCAGGAGGAGGTGCAGGCCCGCCGGGAGCACGGCAACTACGAGTTGACCCCGCTCCCGAACGCGATCGCCTACTTCTCGATGGAGTTCGGCGTCACCGAGGCGCTGCCGAACTACTCCGGCGGTCTCGGCGTGCTGGCGGGTGACCACCTGAAGGCCGCGTCGGACCTCGGCGTGCCGCTGATCGCGGTCGGCCTGCTCTACCGCTCCGGCTACTTCCGCCAGTCCCTGTCCCTCGACGGCTGGCAGATCGAGCACTACCCGGTGCTGGACCCGCGTGCCCTCCCGCTCGAACTGCTGACCGAGCCGTCCGGCGCGCCGATCCTGGTGCACGTGGCGATGCCGGGCGACCGGGTGCTGCGCGCGAAGATCTGGAAGGCGCAGGTCGGGCGGATCCCACTGCTCCTCCTCGACTCCGACGTTGAGGAGAACGACGAGGACCTGCGCGGGGTCACGGACCGGCTCTACGGCGGCGACCAGGACCACCGCATCCGGCAGGAGATCCTCGCGGGCATCGGTGGCGTCCGGGCCGTGCGCACGTACTGCGAGCTGACCGGGCACGCGAAGCCCGAGGTGTTCCACACCAACGAGGGCCACGCCGGGTTCCTCGGGCTGGAGCGCATCCGCGAGCTGACGACCACCGAGGGCCTCGACTTCGACCAGGCGCTGGCCGCGGTCCGCGCAGGCACGGTGTTCACCACGCACACGCCCGTGCCCGCGGGCATCGACCGCTTCCCGGTCGACCTCGTGCAGCACTACTTCGGCTCCGAGACCCTGCTGCCGGGCGTGAGCACCCAGCGGGTCCTCGCGCTGGGCGCCGAGGACAACCCCGGCCTGTTCAACATGGCGCACATGGGCCTGCGGCTCGCGCAGCGCGCGAACGGCGTGTCCAAGCTGCACGGCGAGGTCAGCCGGGACATGTTCCGCGGCCTGTGGCCGGGCTTCGACACGACCGAGGTGCCGATCCGCTCGGTCACCAACGGCGTGCACGGCCCGACGTGGGCGGCGACCGAGATGTCCAAGCTGCTCGGCGAGACCGAGGAGTCCGGCATCGGGATGCGGTTCGAGCCCGTGACCGACACCCGGCTCTGGGAGTTGCGCACCGAGCTGCGCGGCCGCCTGGTCGACGAGGTCCGCCGCCGCGTGCGCGCGTCGTGGCTGCAGCGCGGCGCGTCGGCGCTGGAGCTGGGCTGGACCGACTCCGTGTTCGACCCGGACGTGCTGACCGTCGGGTTCGCCCGCCGCGTGCCGACCTACAAGCGGCTCACGCTGATGCTGCGCGACCCGGAGCGGCTGCGCGCGATGCTGCTGCACCCGGAACGCCCGGTGCAGCTCGTCGTCGCGGGCAAGTCGCACCCGGCCGACGACGGCGGCAAGGCGCTGATCCAGCAGATCGTCCGCTACGCCGACGAGGCGGGCGTGCGGCACCGGATCGTGTTCCTGCCCGACTACGACATGTCGATGGCGCGCTACCTCTACTGGGGCTGCGACGTGTGGCTGAACAACCCGATGCGCCCGCTGGAGGCGTGCGGCACGTCCGGCATGAAGTCCGCGCTGAACGGCGGCCTGAACCTGTCCATCCGCGACGGCTGGTGGGACGAGCTGTACGACGGCAGCAACGGCTGGGCGATCCCGACCGCCGACGGCGTGCACGACCCGACCCGCCGGGACGACCTGGAGGCGACGGCGCTGTACGAGCTGCTCGGCAACCAGGTCGCGCCGCTGTTCTACGACCGCGGCGAGGACGGCACGCCGACCCGTTGGCTCGCGATGGTCCGGCACACGCTGGCGTCGCTCGGCCCGGCCGTGCAGGCGTCGCGGATGGTGCGCGAGTACGTGGAGACGCTGTACGCGCCTGCCGCGGCTTCGGCCGAGTCGGTCGTGGGCGAGGGCTTCCGCGGTGCGAAGGAGCTGGCGGACTACCGGCAGCGGCTGCGCGAGGCGTGGCCACGAGTGCAGGTGCTCGACTCCGAGCTGAACGTCGACGGGCATCCGACGCCGGTGCTCGGCGCGCTGGTGACCGTCCGGGCGAGGGTCGAGCTGGCCGGGCTGGAGCCGTCCGAGGCCGATGTCCAGGTCGTGCTCGGCAAGGTCGGCGACGGTGACGAGCTGCACGACCTCGTGACCGCGCCGATGAACTACGCGGGCAACGGCAACTACGAGGTCGAGGTGCCGCTGCCGCACGCGGGCACGCTCGGCTACACCGTGCGGGTCCTGCCGAGGCACGACCTGCTGGCGTCGCCCGCCGAACTGGGCAAGGTCGTCCTCGCGGGCTGATCGCACTGCCTCGGGGTATCCGGTTGTCGTCACGCACGGCAACTGGATACCCCGATCTGTTTACCTGGTTCTTTGTGCCGGTAACACGCTGTGATCCGCGTCACGCCTACGCTACCTCCTTTAGTCTTAACTCTTCCGAACGACCTATGTCCGATGGGGTGGAATCAGCATTTCCGCTGGTAGGGCCTGATCATCAGGCCTAAGCTCCTCTTCATGGAATTTGCCGATGTCCGTTCCCGACGGATATCGCTGGGGCATTCAGCAAGCTGGGAATAGGCAAAGAGGGAGCAGGTAAACGTGAAGAAAATTGCTACCGTCATCCCGTTGCTCGCCGTGTTGTTGGTCGCGACCGTCATTCCCGCCGCTGCGACGCCGAGTCGCCTCCATGCGCAGGCCGACCCGCCCGCCGCCGCCTGCCTCGACCTCGTCACCAAGCTCTCGGACACGGTGAAGAAGGTCGTCGCGGCGCTGACAGCGCTGCCGCCGGACCCCGGCAAGATCGCCGCACCGCTCGGCGACATCGTCGGCATCCTCACCGCGTTGCAGGGCTCCAAGTGCCTGCCGACACCTCCGGTCAGCGTCCCGACACCGCCGGTCGCCCTGCCGGGCGTGCCAGGTGTGCCGACAACGGAGCTCCAGGGCCCTGAGCAGTGCCTGTCCGCCGCCATGAACCTGTTCAGCATCGTCTTCGGCCTGCTGAGCAAGGTCGTTCCCGGCGCGGGCGTCCCGGACGTCACCAAGCTGCTCGCCGAGGTGACAGGTCTGGTCAAGTCGCTGACGGACACCCTGACCGCGTGCGGCCTGCCCATGCCCCCCGGTGGCCTGCCCACCGCGCCGAGCCTGCCGAGCCTGCCCGCGCCCGGCTTGCCCATTCCCGCGCCTGGCCTGCCTGTTCCCGCACCCGGACTGCCAGGTCTGCCTGCTGCTGCTTAGTGGCGAAGGGGGAGTCGGAAGTGGCGTCCACCGTTTCGGTGGGCGCCACTTTCGTCGTCCTGGCGGCCTGCTCGTCACCCTGTGCAGTCGCCGATCGGTTTCGGGACTCAGCACAAGCGGTGAACTGACCCCGCGCCGTGTGTCCTGGCCCTCAAGGCTCCTCGTGCCGCGCTGGGACTCCGTCGCCGCCAGTCACCTGTGAGTGCTCCGGCGT
>JBDSAJ010000242.1:0-3390 GCA_039922235.1 Umezawaea sp. | reverse complement strand
TCATGGACGGCACGATCCCCAAGCCCGCGCATCGGATGGAAACGCTGTGGCGTGATCCGGCGACGCCGACCTACGCGTCCAAGGCCGACGCGGTGACCAAGCTCTACAACAACGGGTCCGGCGTCATCCCGCTGGAGCGTGCCCGGATCGATCTCGGGTACAGCGCGGAAGAGCGGCGCGAGATGCGCAAGTGGGACGCCGAGACGCCGACCGGGCAGCTTGCGTCCCTGTACGGCACCTCCACCCGCACGGCACCCGCCCCGACGTCTGACGACGATCGCGAGGCCGCCTAGTGGAAGTGGAGGAGTACGCCGCACGGCAACAGGCGCTGTCGGCCGCGCTGGTAGCGATCGTGCTTCGGGTCCTGGGCGCGTTCCGGCTGCCGCTGGTGGTCGCGGACTGGGACCTGGTGGTCGACCTGCTGTTCCCCTACGTCGACTCCTACCGCACCGAGTCGGCGCGGTTGGGGCGGGAGTTCTTCGACTCCCAACGTGACCTCCACACCGGATTGCCCCGGCATGACACCTATCTCGCCACCTACCGGCGCGAGTGGCTTGCCGAAGCCCTGTTCCCCGCACGTGACGCACTGATGCGACCGGGAGCATCGGACTCCGCTGTGTCGATGCTCGCTCTGCGTGCGGTGAAGGAAGTCGAGAACGGCGGTCGGCGCACCATTCTGCGGGGCGTCGAGTCCGATCCCGTGGTCAAGGGCTGGGCACGGGTGGCGACCGGCCGTGAAACCTGCGCCTTCTGCTCGATGCTGATCAGCCGCGGTGCCGTCTACACCTCTGCGGACAACGCGGGCCTGGACCTGGACGACACCTCGGCCCAGGAACTGTTCGCTCGTGGTGACGCGGAGGCAATGGCCGCGCTCATGACCCGATGGCATCCCGGCTGTGACTGCCTGGTGGTCCCGGTCTACGACCGGGCGACCTGGCCCGGCCGTGACGCGCACCTGCGTGCAAAGCAGATATGGGCCGACACGACCAAGGGCTACGGGGGCCAAGACGCCGTGAACGCATTCCGGCGGGCCATCGAACGCGGGGACATCGATCCGCGCCGTTTCGCCGCAGCAGCCTGACCAGCTTCCCCATTTCCCCAAGCGCCCCACCGTGGGCGCTTTTTTGTTGCCCTGGAGGGATTCCCATTTCTGACGAGCCGCGTACCGACGCACCTTCCACCCCGCCCGCCGTTCCTGCGGAGGGCACCACTGGTTCCACCGGTCCGGGCGAAGTTCCTTCCTGGATTCAGACCCTGCTGGCCAACGTCAACGCGAAGTCGACGACGACCGGCGACGACGCGGGTACCGCTGCGACCGCGACCGACGAGGTACGCGCGGAGTACGAGGCGAAGTTCACCGAGCTGGCCGCGCAGACGGCGGCCGTTGCGGCAGAGCTGGAGGCACAGCGCCTGTCCGGCCTCCGTGTCCAGGTCGCCCTGAACGCGGGTTTCCCGGCCGCTTCGGTCACTGAGTTCGCCGACCTGCTCAAGGGCTCGAACGAGGCCGAACTGACGGCGCACGCCCAGAAGCTCAAGGGCCTCTTCGACGCCGCCGC
The DNA here is from genome assembly GCA_039922235.1 of Umezawaea sp. Lineage (GTDB taxonomy): Bacteria > Actinomycetota > Actinomycetes > Mycobacteriales > Pseudonocardiaceae > Umezawaea. The sequence continues at coordinate 1,834 of JBDSAJ010000242.1, read as the reverse complement.
GCCCGTCGCGCCTCGTGCCGTCGACCCGACGCAGGGCGCTACCGGCCCGATCGACCCGGACCCCACTCCCGGCCTCGGTCGCCTGCGCAACGCCTACCGCGACTGACCTTCCTTTCCTTCCGCATTGGAGTAGCAGCACATGGCACTGACGCTCGCCGAATCGGCGAAGCTTTCCCAGGACGACCTTCAGCGCGGTGTGTTGGAGACGTTCGTCCAGGCCTCCCCGGTCCTGGACCGGATTCCCTTCCTGACGATCAACGGCAACGCCTACGCCTACAACGAGGAGGCCACGCTTCCGGGCGTGGAGTTCCGTCTGGTCAACGAGGGCTACAGCGAGTCCACGGGCACGGTCAACCCGAAGTCCGAGGCCCTGGTGATCCTCGGCGGCGATGCCGATGTCGACACGTTCATCGTGCAGACCCGAGGCAACCTGACCGAACAGCGCGCGGTGCAGACCGCGATGAAGGTGAAGGCGGCGTCCTACAAGTTCCAGGATCACTTCGTCAACGGTGACACCGCCACCGACCCGAAGGGTTTCGACGGGCTGAAGAAGCGGCTCGTCGGCGCTCAGGTGATCGACACCGCGACCAACGGACTCGGTCCCGTGGCGGGCGGGCACGACTTCTTCGACAAGCTGGACGAGCTGGTGGCGCTCGTCGCGGGCGGCGCTGACGTGCTGTACGCGAACAGGGCCGTGATCGCGAAGTTGCTGTCCGCTGGTCGCCGGATGGGTGGCGCGGAGATGGTCCGCGAGGACCTGACCGGGAAGCGGGTCGTGATGTGGCACGGCATTCCCGTGCTCGACCTCGGTCAGACCGCTGCGGGGGTGGAGATCCTGCCCCGCAACGAGAAGCAGGGCACCGCGCTGGATGCGTCGTCCATCTACGCCGTGAAGTTCGGCGGGGATGAGGGCGACCAGGCCGTGACCGGGTTGACCAACGGCGGCGTGCAGGTCCGCGACATCGGCGAACTGGACGCCAAGCCCGTGTACCGGACCCGGCTGGAGTTCTTCTGCGGTCTGGCGCTGTTCGGTGGCAAGGCAGCGGCGCGGTTGCGCGGCGTGCTGGCCACCTGACGGGCCGCCGTGGCGTTCGCGGTCGCCCAAGACGTCGAGCAGCGGCTAGGCCGCCCGCTCGACGCGGCGGAAGCACAGATCGTGGAAGCGCGACTCGGTGACGCTGAACTGCTACTCCGCTCCCGAATCCCCGATCTGACCGTGCGAGTGAACTCCGGTGCCCTCGCGCGGGACGCCGTCGTGATGGTGGAGGCCGACATGGTGTTGCGCCTAGTGCGCAACCCGGAGGGCTACGCCCAGGAGTCGGACGGCAACTACTCCTACATGCTGCGCACCGACGTGGCCTCGGGGCGGCTGACGGTGCTCGGTTCCGAGTGGACGTTGCTCGGAGTCCGTTCCGGCATCTACGTCATCCGCCCTTACCTGGAGATCCCGTGAGCCTGCTCGACAGAGGCCGCGAAGTCGTCACCGTCTACCAGGAGATCGTCACCACCGACCGGGACGGCAACACCATCACCAAGGCCGGTACCCACGGGGTGACGACCCGAGCAAGCGTGCAGATCCTCGCCCAGTCGGGCACCTCCTCGCGCCGCAGCGAGCAGGACAACGAGGGTTTCGAGACGGAGAGCGTGTATCGGCTCCGTCTCCCCCGTGACTTCCCTTTCATTCTCGGTGCCCAGGCCAAGGTGGACTGGCAGGGAAAAACCTGGTCGGTCATCGGTGATGCCCGCCAATTCAACGGGTCACCGCGGACCGCGCATTCCGACTACATCATCAGGCGGACGTGATGGCCACTGTCAACGGCTACAGCTCGATCAA
>JBDSAJ010000241.1:0-3395 GCA_039922235.1 Umezawaea sp. | reverse complement strand
TCATGGACGGCACGATCCCCAAGCCCGCGCATCGGATGGAAACGCTGTGGCGTGATCCGGCGACGCCGACCTACGCGTCCAAGGCCGACGCGGTGACCAAGCTCTACAACAACGGGTCCGGCGTCATTCCGCTGGAGCGTGCCCGGATCGATCTCGGGTACAGCGCGGAAGAGCGACGGGAGATGCGCAAGTGGGACGCCGAGACGCCGACCGGTCAGCTTGCGTCCTTGTACGGCACCTCCACCCGCACGGCACCTGCCCCGACGTCTGACGACGATCGCGAGGCCGCCTAGTGGAGGTGGAGGAGTACGCCGCGCGGCAACAAGCGCTGTCGGCCGCGTTGGTGGCGATCGTGCTTCGGGTCCTGTCCGCCTTCCGGCTTCCGCTGGTGGTCGCGGACTGGGACCTGGTGGTCGACCTGCTGTTCCCCTACGTCGACTCCTACCGCACCGAGTCGGCGAAGTTGGGGCGGGAGTTCTTCGACTCCCAACGGGACCTCCACACCGGATTGCCCCGGCATGACACCTATCTCGCGGCCTACCGGCGCGAGTGGCTTGCCGAAGGCCTGTTCCCCGCGCGCGATGCGCTGATGCGGCCTGGAGCGTCGGATTCCGCTGTGTCGATGCTCGCTTTGCGTGCGGTGAAGGAAGTCGAGAACGGCGGTCGGCGCACCATTCTGCGGGGCGTCGAGTCCGATCCCGTGGTGAAGGGCTGGGCGCGGGCCGCGACCGGCCGTGAAACCTGCGCCTTCTGCCTGATGCTGATCAGTCGCGGTGCCGTCTACACCTCCGCGGACAACGCGGGCCTGGACCTGGACGACACCTCGGCCCAGGAACTGTTCGCGCGTGGTGACGCGGAGGCCATGGCCGCGCTCATGACCCGGTGGCATCCGGGATGTGACTGCCTGGTGGTCCCGGTCTACGACCGGGCTGCTTGGCCCGGCCGTGACGCGCATCTGCGTGCGAAGCAGATTTGGGCCGACACGACGAAGGGCTACGGGGGCCAAGACGCCGTGAACGCGTTCCGGCGGGCCATCGAACGCGGAGACGTCGATCCGCGCCGTTTCGCCGCCGCAGCCTGACCAGCTTCCCCACTTCCCCAAGCGCCCCACTGTGGGCGCTTTTTTGTTGCCCTGGAGGGATTTCCATTTCTGACGATCCGCGTACCGACGCACCTTCCACCCCGCCCGCCGTCCCTGCGGAGGGCACCACTGGTTCCACCGGTCCGGGCGAGGTTCCTGCCTGGATTCAGACCCTGCTGGCCAACGTCAACAAGACCTCCGCGACGGCACCGCAGGACTCCGGGACCGCGACGGCTCCCGCCGACGAGGTTCGCGCGGAGTACGAAGCCAAGCTCGCCGAGTTGGCCGCGCAGACAGCGGCCGTTGCGGCAGAGCTGGAGGCACAGCGCCTGTCCGGCCTCCGTGTCCAGGTCGCCCTGAGCGCGGGTTTCCCGGCCGCTTCGGTCACTGAGTTCGCCGACCTGCTCAAGGGCTCCAACGAGGCCGAACTGACGGCCCACGCCCAGAAGCTCAAGGCCCTCATCGACGCCGCCGCACCGACGGCTCCCAGCGCGCCTCGCGCCGTCGACCCGACGCAGGGCGCTACCGGCCCGATCGACCCGGAGCCGACGCCCGGTCTCGGTCGCCTGCGCAACGCCTACCGCGACTGATTTTTCTTCTATCCACATTGGAGTGACAACACATGGCATTGACGCTCGCCGAATCGGCGAAGTTGTCGCAGGACGATCTTCAGCGTGGAGTGCTGGAGACGTTCGTCCAGGCTTCCCCGGTCCTGGACCGGATTCCCTTCCTGACGATCAACGGCAACGCCTACGCCTACAACGAGGAGGCCACCCTTCCGGGCGTGGAATTCCGTCTGGTCAACGAGCCGTACTCCGAGTCCACGGGCACGGTCAATCCGAAGTCCGAGGCTCTGGTGATCCTCGGCGGCGATGCCGACGTCGATACGTTCATCGTGCAGACCCGCGGCAACCTGACCGAGCAGCGCGCGGTGCAGACCGCGATGAAGGTCAAGGCGGCCAGCTACAAGTTCCAGGACCACTTCATCAACGGCGACACCGCCACCGACCCGAAGGGTTTCGACGGGCTCAAGAAGCGGCTCGTCGGCTCTCAGGTGATCGACACCGCTCCCAACGGCATGAACCCGGTAGCAGGCGGGAACGCGTTCTTCGAGAAGTTGGACGAGTTGTTCGGTCTGGTCCAGGGTGGTCCGGATGTCCTGTACGCGCACCGGGCGGTAATCGCCAAGATCATGTCTGCCGGGCGGGTCCTGGGTGGCGTGGAGATGGTCCGAGAAGACCTCACCGGCAAGCGGATCGTGATGTGGCACGGCGTGCCCGTACTCGACCTCGGACAGACCGCCGGGGGCGTGGACGTCCTGTCCCGCACCGAAAAGCAGGGCACCGCCGTGGACGCCTCGTCCATCTACGCCGTGAAGTTCGGCGGGGACGAGGGCGACCAGGCTGTGACCGGGTTGACCAACGGCGGTGTGCAGGTCCGCGACATCGGCGAACTGGACTCTAAGCCCGCCTACAGGACCCGGTTGGAGTTCTTCTGCGGACTCGCCGTGTTCGGCGGCAAGGCAGCGGCGCGGCTGCGCGGCGTGCTGTCCACCTGAACCGCCGTGGTGTTCGCGGTCGCCCAGGACGTCGAGCAGCGGCTAGGCCGCCCGCTCGACGCGGCGGAAGCACAGATCGTGGAGGCGCGGCTCGGTGACGCCGAACTGCTGCTCCGCTCCCGTATCCCCGATCTGACCGCGCGAGTGGCCTCCGGTGCCCTCGCGCGGGACGCGGTCGTGATGGTGGAAGCCGACATGGTGTTGCGCCTGGTGCGCAACCCCGAGGGCTACGCCCAGGAGTCGGACGGGAACTACTCCTACCTGCTGCGTACCGACGTGGCTTCGGGACGGCTCACGGTGCTCGGTGCCGAGTGGACCTTGCTCGGAGTCCGGTCCGGGGTCTACGTCATCCGCCCGTATCTGGAGATTCCGTGAGCCTGCTCGACAAGGGTCGCGAAGTCGTCACCGTCTACCAGGAAGTCGTCACCACCGACCGGGACGGCAACACCATCACCAAGGCCGGTGCCCACGGGGTGACGACCCGAGCAAGCGTGCAGATCCTCGCCCAGTCCGGCACCTCCTCGCGCCGCGCGGAGCAGGACAACGAGGGGTTCGAGACGGAGAGCGTGTATCGCCTCCGTCTCCCCCGTGACTTCCCTTTCATTCTCGGTGCGCAGGCCAAGGTGGAGTGGCAGGGAAAAACCTGGTCGGTCATCGGTGATGCCCGCCAATTCAACGGGTCACCGCGGACCGCGCATTCCGACTACATCATCAGGCGGACGTGATGGCCACTGTCAACGGCTACAGCTCGATCAA
>JBDSAJ010000240.1:0-8188 GCA_039922235.1 Umezawaea sp. | reverse complement strand
GCCGGAAATTGTCGGTGCTGCTGGAGACAGTGGACGCATGAACCCGACCACCACTGATCCGACGTGCCACAATGGGGCGCATCGGGCGGTCTTCGGAGGTGATGCCCCATGGCGGCTCCAGCTGATTTCCTCCTGCCCAACCACCACGGCCCGTGGACGCTCGACGACGTCCTGGCACTGCCCGAGGACCACTCGCAGCGCGTCGAACTCATCGATGGAACGCTCATCGTGAGCCCTCTTGGGAACTTCCGGCACCAGATTCTGGTGGCCGACTGCTTCAGCGCCCTGCGGGCGGCCGCTCCGGCCGAGTGCCAGGCCACCATCGAACTGAATTTGGGGCTTTCCGGTGGGCGGCTGCTCATCCCCGACTTCACGGTGGTCGAACGCATCGGCTTCGAGGGACTGCTGTTCCCCGTGGAGAACGTGATTCTCGTCGGCGAGGTCATGTCCCCCAGCACGCGGGTGAACGACTTGGTCCTCAAACGTCAGCTGTACGCCGAGGCTGGTGTGCCGTTCTACTTGGTGGTGGACCCCAAGGGACTCACGTTCCTGCTGGAGTTGCAGGGTGCGGAGTACGTGGAGGTCGCGTGGGAAGCGGACGGAGTGCTGGTCCTCGACCGGCCGTTCCCGGTGACGATCGTGCTCTCGGAGTAGAGCGGCCAGATCCCAGCAGGAGTGGGTGTGGTGTCTGTTCGTTGGCACGCCAGGACCTCGCCGTATAACGAATCGGGAGTCTGACGTAGGGCTGACGGGCCACCGGCTACGGTGGTCGCCGTGGTGATGACCTACGCGTCCAGCGCGTTCCTGGCGACGATCCCGAGCCCTTCCCAGGGTGTCTGGCAGCTCGGCCCCATTCCGCTGCGGGCGTATGCCCTCTGCATCATCGCGGGCATCATCGTGGCGATCTGGTGGGGTGAGCGCCGGTTCGTGGCACGGGGTGGTCCGGCGGGCGCGGTCACGGACATCGCGGTGTTCGCGGTGCCGTTCGGCCTGGTCGGCGGGCGGCTGTACCACGTGCTGACGGATCACGACAAGTACTTCGGCGAGGGCAAGAACCCGCTGGAGGCGTTGGCGATCTGGAAGGGCGGCCTCGGGATCTGGGGTGCCATCGCGCTCGGCGCTGTCGGCGCGTGGATCGCGTGTCGCCGTCGCGGTATCCCGCTGCCCGCGATGGCGGACGCGCTCGCGCCCGGCATCGTGCTGGCGCAGGCCATCGGCAGGCTCGGCAACTACTTCAACCAGGAGCTGTACGGCGGACCCACCACGCTGCCGTGGGGTTTGGAGCTCTACGAGCGCATCAACCCGGCGAACGGGTTCAAGGACGACCTCAACGGTGTGGCGATCGACCACACGCCGATCGACATCGTGCACCCGACGTTCCTGTACGAGCTGCTGTGGAACGTCGGCGTGGCGATCCTGATCGTGTGGGCGGACCGGAAGTTCCGGCTCGGCCACGGGCGGGTGTTCGCGCTCTACGTCGCGGGGTACACGGCGGGCCGGTTCTGGATCGAGCTGATGCGGACCGACCAGGCGACCATGGTGTTCGGCCAGCGGATCAACGTGTGGGTGTCCGTCCTGGTCTTCATCGGCGCTGTGGTGGGGTTCTTCCTCGCGAAGAGCCGTGGGCCGCGGGAGGACCTGACGCTGATCCCGGCGCTCGACGCGGACAAGGCGTCCGACGCGGGCAAGCCCGTCGAGGACGCGGACGCGGACGGGGACGCAGCGAAGACGCAGGCCGAGGTCGCGGAGCCTGGTGCTGGGGCGGAGGCGGAGGACGAGAAGTCGTCGGTCGCCGTCAAGACGCCCGACGCGAAGCCGGACGAAGACGTGAAGCCCTCCGAGGACAAGCCGGAGAAGTCGGAGTAGCGCGCCTACCATCCCGTCATGCGCATCCTCGTCGTCGAAGATGACGACCGGGTGGCTCGTGGGCTGCTCACCGCTCTGCGGCACGCGGGTTACGAGGTCCACCGGGTCGGCACGGCAGCCGCCGCACTGGCGGCGCCCGCCGCCGACGTGGTGCTGCTCGACCTCGGCCTGCCCGACGGCGACGGGCTCGACGTGCTGCGCGAGCTGCGTCATCGCGAGGGCACCGCGGTCATCACGGTGACCGCCAGGGGTGAGGAGCGCGAACGCGTGCTCGGGCTGCGGGCAGGCGCGGACGACTACGTCGTGAAGCCGTTCGGCACGGCCGAGCTGCTCGCGCGCATCGAGGCCGTGCTGAGGCGCACCCGCACCGCGCGGGCGTCGTCGGAGTCCGAGGAGTCGCTGCGGCTGGGGCCGCTGGTGCTCGACGCGGCGACCCGTGTCGTGACGCTCCGGGACGTGCCGATGTCGTTGACGCGCAAGGAGTTCGACCTGCTGGCGCTGCTCGTCGGACGGGCCGGTGCGGTGGTGAGCCGCGACCTGATCCTCGACCAGGTGTGGCAGTCGCACTGGGAAGCGCCGTCGCGGACCCTGGACACGCACATCGCGGCGCTGCGCGGCAAGCTCGGTGACGGGGTGCGGATCGAGACCATCCGCGGTGTCGGCTACCGGGCGACCGAGGCCTGATGCTGCGGCGGCTGCTGGTCCTCATCGTGCCGCTGCTGGTCGCGCTGGTGGCGGCGCTGGGCGTGCCGCTGGCGTTCGCGGTGGTGCAGGGGGAGACCCAGCGGACCTACCTGGACCGGCTCGGCGACGCCAGCCGGTTCGCCTCGCTCGCGGAGAACGCGCTCGCCTCCACCCGCCTGACCGCGCTTTACGGCGAGCTGGAGCGCTATGACCAGCTCTACGGCATCGCGGTCGCGCTGGTCCGCACCGACAAGCAGGTCATCGCCACTTCCGGCACCCCCATCGACCTGTCCCAGCCTGCCGTCGAAGCCGGCCTGCGGGCGGCGTTCGGCGGCTTCCGCGGCGACACCGACCAGACCGTGTGGCCGTGGGAGGACACCCAGCTCGTCGTGGTCGAGCCCGTCGGCCGCGACAGCGAGGTCGTCGCGGCGGTCGTGACGGTCTCGCCGACCGACCGGCTGCGCAGTTCCGTGCTCCGCCAGTGGGGCATCCTGGGACTCATCGGCCTGATCCCGATGATGGGCGTGGTGCTGGTCGCGTGGCCCATGTCGCGCTGGGTGCTCCGCCCCGTGCGACGCCTGGACGAAGCCACCGCCGCCGTCGCGGGCGGCCGCTTGGACACCCGTGCCGACGAGATCGGCGGCCCACCGGAGCTCCGACGGCTCGCGCGCTCGTTCAACACCATGGTCGACGTGGTCAGCCGTGCCCTGCGCCGGCAGCGCGACTTCGTCTCCGACGCCTCCCACCAGCTGCGCAACCCCCTCGCCAGCCTGCGGCTGGCGGTCGACAACCTGGAACCGCACGTGTCCGGCGATGGCCTTGAGGCGCAGCGGATCGCCGTCGACGAGGCCGAGGAAATGGGTCGGGTGCTGGATTCCCTGCTCGCCGCGACCCGGCTCGACAGCGCACTGGCGGCCGAACCGGTGGACCTCGACGCCCTGCTGGCCACCCACGTCCCCGCCTGGCGCGCGCTGACCGAGCGGGCCGACATGGCGTTCACCGTCGACGTCCCCGCCGGCCTGGCCGTGCAGGCACCACCTGGCGGCCTGGGCAGCGTCCTGGACGAACTCGTCGGCAACGCGGTCAAGCTCTCCGGCGGCACCTCGGTGACGATCTCCGCCCTTCCCGCGGGCCCGTGGGTCGAGCTGCACGTGACCGACGACGGCGGCGGGTTGTCCGACGAGGAACGCACCGAAGCCGTGCGCCGCTTCTGGCGGTCGACCAAGCACCAGAACATCGCGGGCACCGGCCTCGGCCTCTCCATCTGCGCCGAGCTGGTCACCTCGGCGGGCGGCGAGTTCCGCCTCGACACCGCCGAACCGCACGGCGTCGACGCCGTGGTCCGGTTGCGGGCCTGATCCGCGATCCGAAGTGGACAGTCCAGCGATCGCGGTCGGCGTCGCCAGATGATCCGAACCGCACGTGAGCAACAGCAACCGTCTTTCTGAGAACTCCCGACGGCGAACGGGCCGAGGTGGTGCGCCGCTCCTGGAGGTCCCCAAGCCCTCCTGGAGCGACGCACCGGTCAGTGGGCTACGACGCCGTGCGCCTGATGGTCAGGGGTGTTGGCCCGACTCGTCCACGACGAAGACCTCTCCGGCGGCCCTGGTCGGGGAACCGAGGTACTCGTAGGTCGTCGGGTCGAACACCAGGACCTCTGGCTTCGGCCCGCCCTGTCCGCCGGGTGGTGCCGAGGCGGACGGCCCGGCGGGCGGAAGCGGCCAGGTGATGCCGATGGCGGCCTTGCCCGTCGCGTCGCGGACGTCCGTCACGACCTCCAGACCGGGGACCCTGGAGGCGGCCTGGAACAGGGCCGCGCGGGTTTCCGGTGCCAGCAGCGCCTCGCCGACCAGGAAGAGGATGTCCTTGCCCCTGGCGTTGACGTCGCCCGGCTCTCCGCTGGCGTTGCGGTCGAGGTACTCCAGCATGGCGTCGGCGTTGGTCGGGAGGTCGGAGCGGTAGGCGGGTTCCGGCACGCACTCCTCGGTCACGCCCGGCAGGAACTCGCCGCCCTTCGTGACCTGCTTGCGGCCGTCGCGGCAACCGGGGATCGGCGTCGAGGAGCCCTGGATGGCGATGAGGCCGTCCCGCGTGCCGTCCACCGACTGCCAGATCTCCCGGCCTTCGCTGCGCGCGTAGATGAACTGGTCCGGACGTGGCACGACGAACGGTGTGGCCAGCGCCCGCTGCGCCGCCAGGTTCAGCACTTGGACGGCGTCCGGGCGGGTCACGGCGGGCTGGGACGTGCCGGTAACGGCGAGCCCGCCCGTGCCCGTCACGGGCGGCTGGTTCTGCGGGACCAGGGTGATCGCGGCGGCGACGGCTGCCGCGAGGCCGATGGTGGTGCCGCCCAGCAGTGCGAAGCGGGAGCGGTGGCGCAGCAGGCGCACCGGCGTGGAGGCGGTGGTGCCTGCGACGAGACGGGCCCGCGCCGGGACCAGTGCGCTCCGGTCGAGCAGCGGTGCGTCGTCGACGAGGTCGCGAACCAGGGTCAGGTCATCCATTGCTGAACAGCTCCTCGGGGATGTCGGTGGTGGACAGGGCTTCGCGGACCTTGCGGCGAGCCCGGTTCAAGCGCGACCGCACCGTGCCCACCGGGATGGCCAGCGCCGTGGCCACCTCCTCGTAGCTGAGCTGTTCCGACGCGATCAGGAGCAGCACGTCGCGGTCCGGGGCGGACAGCGCGGCCAGTGCGGTCGCCAGCGGGCCGCGCATGGCCTGCGCGGTGACGTCGGCGGCGACGCGGTCGGCGTGGCAGGTCACGTCCGGCGCCGGGCCCGCCGCCTCCAGCAGGCGGTAGCGGCGGACTTCGGCACGCCGGTGCTGGCTGACGAGCTTCGTGGCGATGCCGTAGAGCCACGGCCGCGCGTCGGGTCGGGTCGGGTCGTAGCGGTGGCGCTTGTCGAACGCGACCAGGAACGTCTCGGCCAGCGAGTCGTCGGCCGCTTCGTGACCCAGGCGGCGGGCCAGGTAGCGCTGGATGTGCGGGGCGTGGCGGTCGAAGATCGCGGCGAAGTGCTCCGGTTCCTGCCGCGACCGCGCGATCAGCTCCGCGTCGGTGGGTGTCATGGTCGCCTTTCGGGCTGGGGTCTCACCAGCTATTGGCAGAACCCGCCGAACGGGTTCACGACGACCTGCCCAGCGCTCAGCGCTTGACCGAGCGGAACCAGCGTTCCGCGCCGGGGTGCAGGGGGACCTGGCCGGTGGCGATGCCGGTGCGGACGTTGATCCGGCTGGCTTCCGGGTGGCCCGCGGCGATGCGCTCGGACTCGGTGAACACGGTGCGGGTCACCACCTCGACCACGTCGTCGGGCAGGGAGCTCGTGGCCAGCAGCAGGTTCGGGACCGAGACCGTGTCGTTCGCGCCGAGGCCGCCGTAGGTCGTGGCCGGGATGGTGGCGGGGACGTACGGGCCGGGGACCGAGGTCGCCAGTGCCAGTGCCTGGTCGGCCAAGGAGATCAGCCGGATCGGGAACTTGCCCATCAGACCCTCTATCGCGGGGGTGGGGATGCCGGTGAGGGCCATGAACGCGTCGATCGTGCCCGCCTGGAGCTGCAGCGCGGACTCGGAGTGGGCCATTCGGACGTCGTCCGCCTTCATCCCCAGGATGCGGAAGAGCCTGGTGGCGGTGAACTCGGTGCCGGAATCGACCGGGCCGAGGGAAACCCGGCGGCCTGCCAGGTCGGCGAACGTCCTGATGGTGGAGGACTCGGGGACGACCAGGTGCAGGAAGCTGTCGTAGAGCCTGCCGATGGCGCTGATGCCGTCCAGGCTTGGCAGGTAGATCGCCGAGTCCAAAGAGGACAGTCCGAGCTGGGCGGTGTTCGCCTTCAGCAGGCGCAGGTTCTCCACGGACGCGCTGGTGTCCTTGGCGACCACCCGCGTGTGCGGCAGTTGGTCGGCCAGTGCGGCCGCCAGCGCTCCGCCGATCTCGCGGAACACCGCGCCGTCCGGACCGGTCGCGAGGACCAGATCGGCGAGTTCGGGGGTCGGGGTCGACGTGCACGCGGCGGCCGGGAGTCCGGCCGCGAGGGCGGCCAGCAGCACCGTCCGACGGCTGAGCGACACGTGGGGGAGCGTACGCCGAGGGCCAGGTGAACGGCGCGTGGCGGAGTTGTTACGTCAGATGAATCCCAAGTTTCCGCAGGAATCCTTGTTGTGCGGGGCGCCTGTGCCCAGGATCACGAACCAACTCATCCCGCCGTCCGCCCCCAATGGAGGAGACGTGGCAGCCAGCCCACCCGGAGCAGCGCGCAAGCCGCTCTACCGGCACCTGTACTTCTGGGTGTTGCTCTCGATCGTCCTCGGCGTGATCGTCGGTTACGCCTTCCCGGTGCAGGCCAGCGGGATGAAGTGGATGGCGGACCTGTTCGTCGCCCTCGTCAAGGTCGTCATCGCGCCGACCATCTTCTGCACCATCGTCGTCGGCATCGCCGGACTCGGGAACCTGGCCAAGGCCGGTGGCCTCGCCCTCCGCACGATCCTCTACTTCACCGCCATGACCACGGCCGCGCTCGCCATCGGCCTCATCGTGGTCAACGTGGTCCAGCCCGGCCACCACGGCGCCACCATCCCGATCAAGGACAGCGTCGCCGAGAAGACCCTCGCGGACGCGTCCAGCGCGGACACCGGCATCACCGGCTTCGTGCTCGGCCTCGTGCCGAAGTCGTTCGTCAGCGCGTTCACCGACGGGCAGCTCATCCAGGTCCTCGTGATCGCCGTGCTCGTCGCGGTGGCCGTGGCGGGAATGGGCAAGCGCGGCGAGAAGGTGGTGTCCGCGCTCGACACGTTCGCCAAGGTCATGTTCGGCGTCATCAAGATCGTCATGTACGCGGCGCCGATCGGCGCGTTCGGCGGCATCGCCTACACGATCGGCAAGTTCGGCGGCAGCATCCTCGGCAAGCTCGCCTGGCTGATGGGTTCCTTCTACGTCACCTGCCTGCTGTTCATCTTCATCGTCCTCGGCGGCGTCGCCTGGTACGCCGGGTTCAACATCTTCAAGTTCCTGCGCTACATCAAGGACGAGCTGCTGATCGTGCTCGGCACGTCCTCCAGCGAGACCGTCCTGCCGCGGATGCTGGTCAAGCTGGAAGCGGCGGGCGCGGAGAAGTCCGTCGTCGGCCTCACCATCCCCACCGGCTACTCGTTCAACCTCGACGGCACGTGCATCTACCTGACCATGGGCGCGCTCTTCATCGCCCAGGCCACCGGCACGGACGTCAGCCTGGGAACCCAGATCGGCCTCCTGCTGTTCATGCTGCTCGCCAGCAAGGGCGCGGCAGGGGTCACCGGCGCCGGACTGGTCACGCTCGCCGCCTCGCTCCAGGCTTTCGAGGCGAACAGCGCGATCCCCGCGGTCGGCATCGCGCTCATCGTCGGCATCGACCGGTTCATGTCCGAAGCCCGTGCGATCACGAACGTCATCGGCAACGGTGTCGGCACCCTCGTGGTCGCCCGCTGGCAGAACCAGCTCGACCGCGACCGCCTGCGGGAGGTGCTCGACAACCCCTCGCTCGTCGATGTCGACCACCTCATCGACCAGCAGCACAGCGGCGACAGCGACGAGAAGCGCGAACCGGTGCCCGTGGGCGCTCACTGACCACCCGGCCGCGAGTCCCGCCGCCGCGCACACCCCCC
>JBDSAJ010000239.1:0-6415 GCA_039922235.1 Umezawaea sp. | reverse complement strand
GCCCTCGGCGGCACGAAACCCGGCAAGGGTTAGTGGTCACCGCACTAGTTCACGGCGAAGGGGGGCCCGCACGCGCGGGCCCCCCTTCGCCGTTCGTGACGCCTAGGGCTTGACCAGGTTGTCGCCGAACGGGTACTGCACGTTGTCGGCCTTCGGCACAGCAGGCAGGTCCTGGCCGTCGACGCAACCGCCGACGTACTGGAGCGTGCCGTTGCGCTGCTCGAAGTGACCGGAATCGTTGCAGCCCGCCTGTGCGACGGTGAAGAAGGCCGCGCCAGTCAGGGCCACGGCCGTGGCGACCGCTCCGAAGAGCGGAAGCACAGCGGCTGCGCGTCGTGCGAGTGCCATGCCGCCTCCCCGATGTGAATGCCCTGTGAGGTTCCCCAAGACAGAGAGTACCCGTCTCCGCGCGGTGGGTACCAAGGTCGTCGGCGAGAGGTGGCGGGAACCCGCCGGGCGGCTCGTCACGGGTGGTAGTGGTTGGCCATCTTGACGATCTCCCCGGCGTCGTTGAAGAAGATCGCCGGCCCGTACTGCGTCCACTGGGGCGTCATCTTCGCGTAGTCCTCCCGGTCGCACGGGATCGTGCCCAGTCCCTGCGTGTCCATCGACAGGCCTGCCGGGCTGTTCTCGTCGCAGCCCTGGGTGGACAGGAATTCCGCGTTCGAGGCCAGCTTGGCGGTGCGGACGGTGCCGTCGACCGGTTCCACCACCCGGTTGTTCTCCTCCGCGCGCACGAACCGCGCCACTCGGAACTCGACGGTCCCGTCGTCGTGCATCGCCGTCACGATCGAGACGTCGACGGTTTCCGGTGACCCACACGCGCTGAGCAGCACAAACGCCGCGCCGAGGCTCGCCAGAACCGTGCCCTTGATGATCCCCACGACATCTCCCTGATCGCCTGACCCCGATTCGCGAACAGGGCACGCCCGCCGGGGCTCAGAGGTTGCCCCGGCGCTCCTGCTCGCGCTCGATCGCCTCGAAGAGGGCCTTGAAGTTGCCCTTGCCGAAGCCCAGCGAGCCGTGCCGCTCGATCAGCTCGTAGAACACCGTCGGCCGGTCGCCGATCGGCTTGGTGAAGATCTGCAGCAGGTAGCCGTCCTCGTCGCGGTCGACCAGGATGCGGTGCTCCTTGAGCACCTCGATCGGCACGCGCACCTTGCCGATGCGGGCCCGCAGCTCCGGGTCGTCGTAGTAGGAGTCCGGGGTGTCCAGGAACTCCACGCCGGACGCGCGCATGGCCGTCACGGTGCCCACGATGTCGTTGGTCGCCAGCGCGATGTGCTGCACGCCCGCGCCCTCGTAGAACTCCAGGTACTCGTCGATCTGCGACTTGCGCTGCGCGATCGCGGGCTCGTTGAGCGGGAACTTGACCCGGTGGTTGCCGTTGGAGACGACCTTGCTCATCAGGGCCGAGTAGTCGGTGGCGATGTCGTCGCCGATGAACTCCGCCATGTTCACGAAGCCCATGACCCGGTTGTACCACTCGACCCAGTAGTCCATCTTGCCCAGCTCGACGTTGCCGACGCAGTGGTCGACCGCCTGGAACAGCCGCTTCGGCGCACCCGCGGGGCGCACGACCGTGCTCTCCCTGGCGACGTAGCCGGGCAGGTAGGGGCCGGTGTAGGCGGACCGGTCGATCAGCGTGTGGCGGGTCTCGCCGTAGGTGGCGATGGCGGCCATGCGGACGGTGCCGTTGTCGTCGCTGACGTCGTGCGGCTCCTCCAGCACGGTCGCGCCCTGGGTACGGGCGTGCGCGACGCAGCGGTCGACGTCGTCGACTTCGAGGGCCAGGTCCACGACGCCGTCGCCGTGCCTGCGGTGGTGCTCCAGCAGGTCGCTGTCGGGCAGCACCCCGCCCTTGACCACGAAGCGCGCCGAACCGGACTTGAGCACGAACGACTTGTGGTCGCGCTGCCCCGTCTCGGGGCCGGCGTAGGCGATCAGCTGCATCCCGAAGGCGACCTGGTAGAACCACGCGGTCTGGGTGGCGTTGCCGACCACGAACACCACGGCGTCCATCGACCGCACGGGGAACGGGTCCTTGGTGGCGTCGTAGTCCACCAGTCCGACGAGCTGCCGGAGCTGGTCGTAGCTCACATCGTCGAGCTGCTGGTCGCTGCGACCCAGAGTCCCGGTCATGGTGTGCCCCTCCGTTGGTCAGTTCGGTCGACCAAGGATGGGTCGTGCCGGGCATCCTGAGCAACACTCAGTGAAATCACTGGGCATTTTGTATGGTGATGCATGACTTCCGGGGAACACTTAGAACACTCTGACCAGCCGCTGGACGTACTGGACGCCCGGCTCCTCCTGCTGCTCACCGACGAACCCCGCCTCGGCGTGCTGGAGTGCTCGCGCCGACTGGGGGTCGCGCGCGGGACCGTGCAGGCCAGGCTGGACCGGCTGGTCGCCAAGGGAGTGCTCACCGGCTTCCCGCCCGCGCTGGACCTGGCCGCGATGGGTTACGGCCTCACCGCGTTCGCCGTGCTGGAGATCGCACAGGGCCGCCGCCAGGAGGTGTCCGACGGCCTCGCGGCGATCAACGAGGTCTGCGAGGTCCACGCCACCACCGGCCAGGGCGACCTGTTCGTCCGCATGGTCGCCCGCTCCAACGCCGACCTCCAGCGCGTCATCGACGAGATGGTCGACGTGCCGGGCGTGGAGCGCCTCTCCACGTCCATCGCCCTCTCCACCCCCGTCCCACCCCGCGTCCGCCCCCTGCTCGAACGCATCACCTGAGACGACCGTGAGTCCCCCAACGCGCGGCGTTGGGGGACTCGCGCGTCAGTGGAGGAGGCGGCGGAGGATCTTGCCGCTGGGGGACTTGGGGATGGCGTCGATGAACTCGACGCTGCGGACCTTCTTGTACGGTGCGACGCGTTCGGCGACCCAGGCCATCAGGGTGTTCGGGTCGGTCGGGACGGCGGAGACCACGAACGCCTTGGGGGCCTCGCCGCCCTCGGCGTGCGGCACGCCGACCACGGCGGCGTCCAGCACGTCGGGGTGGGTCAGCAGCAGCGCCTCCAACTCGGCGGGCGCCACCTGGTAGCCCTTGTACTTGATCAGTTCCTTCAGCCGGTCCACGATCCAGAAGATGTCACCGTCGATCCGCGCGATGTCCCCGGTGCGCAGCCAGCCGCCTTCCACGACGGTCGCCGCGGTCGCCTCCGGGTTGTTCAGGTAGCCCGCCATCACCTGCGGACCCCGCACCCACAGCTCGCCCTCGGCGGCGTCCTCGCCGGTGGCCGGGTCGACGAGCCTGACCTCCGTGGACGGCAGCAGCGTCCCGACCGAGCCGGCGGGCACGTCGCGGAAGCCGTCCTCCGGCACGAGCGTGATGCCGGGGGAGGCCTCGGTCATCCCGTACCCCTGCCGGATCGGGCACCCCAGCACCGCCTCCGCCCGCGAGGAGACCGCGGTGTCCAGCGGCGCGGCCCCGCAGATCCCGTACCGCAGCGACGACAGGTCGTGGTCGCCGCCGCCGGAGTTCGCCAGGCCGAGCACCATCGGCGGGGCCATGAACGTCCTGGTGACGCGGTGCTCCGCGATCATCCGCAGGTGCGCGTCGTGGTCGTAGCGCGGCAGCGTCACGACGGTGGCGCCGTGCCGCATGGCCATGCTGAGGATGATCGTGAAGCCGTAGATGTGGAAGAACGGCAGCACGGCGCCGAACACGTCGTCCGAAGTGACCTGCCAGACCGCCGAGTTCTGCTGGATGTTCGCGATCAGGTTGCGGTGGGTCAGCATCACGCCCTTGGCCGCGCCGGTGGTGCCGCTGGAGAACGGCAGCAGCGCCACGGCCGCGCCGGGGTCACCCGTCGTCTGCGGAGCGGTCGCGTCCGAGGCGGTCAGCTCCGTGAAAGGGGTGAACCCCGGCGCCGCGCCGAGCACGAACCGGTGCTCGACGCCAGCCGCGTCGGCCGCTTCGGCGACTTTCGCCGCGGCGTCCGCCGAACTGATCACCGCTGTGGCGTGGCCGGCGACCAGTTGCTTGGTGATCTCCCCGGTGGTCAGCACCGGGTTGACGGGGGTCACGGTCGCGCCCGCGGTGAGCGCGGCGTGCAGGCCGAGCACGAACCCCGGCTGGTTGTGGCTGATCAGCGCCACGACCTGACCTGGTCCGATGCCGAGCGCGGCCAGCGCGCCCGCCGCCGCGTCGACGCCGTAGGCCAGTTCGCGGTAGGTCAGCCGCTCGCCGGTGGCCGCGTCGACCAGCGCGACCCGGTCACCGTGCGCCGGGTTGAGCACGTACTCGGTGAGGGTCGTGCCGGGGATGTCCACATCGGACCGGGCGCTGCGGTGGATCATCGTGACTCCTCGTCGAGTCGAGCGTGGCTCAGCGGTAGAAGCGGAACACGGGCTGCGCGACGCACGCGGGCTTGGCGCCGTTCTCGATCTCCACGACCACGTCGGCGGTGATCTGCACGCCACCGCCGCCGACCTGCTCGACCGACACCAGCGTGCCGGACAGCCTGATCCGCGCGCCTGCCGGGACGGGCGAGGGGAAGCGGACCTTGTTCAGCCCGTAGTTGACCTTCGTGGTCACGTCCTGGACGTCGAGGAGCTTCGTCCACAGTGGAATGAGCAGGGCCAGGGTCAGGTACCCGTGCGCGATCGGCCCGCCGAACGGGCCGTCCTTGGCGCGCTCCGGGTCGACGTGGATCCACTGGTGGTCGTCGGTGGCGTCGGCGAACAGGTCGATCCGCTTCTGCGTCACGTCCAGCCACTCGCTGGTGCCCAGCGATGCGCCCGCGAGGCCGGGCAGGTCGTCGAAGGCGACGGTGGTCACGGGTTCTCCTTCCGGTCCAGGCGCAGCGCCCGGACCGCGTTGTCCTTGAGGATCTTGGGCCGGACGTGGTCCTTGATCTCCAGCTTCGCGAAGTCGGCGAGCCAGCGGTCCGGGGTGATCAGCGGGTAGTCCGAGCCGAACAGGACCTTGTCCTGCAACAGGGTGTTCGCGTACCGGATGAGCTGCGGCGGGAAGTACTTCGGCGACCAGCCGGACAGGTCGATGTACACGTTCGGCTTGTGCGTCGCCACCGCGAGCGCCTCGTCCTGCCAGGGGAACGACGGGTGCGCCATGATGATCGTCAGGTCCGGGAAGTCGACCGCCACGTCGTCGAGCAGCATCGGGTTGGACAGGCTGAGCCGGACGCCGCCGCCTCCTGGCAGGCCCGCGCCGATGCCGGTCTGGCCGGTGTGGAACAGCGCGGGGACGCCGAGTTCCTCGGCCACCTCCAGCAGCGGGTACGCGCTGTTGTCGTTGGGCGCGAAGCCCTGCAGCGACGGGTGGAACTTGATGCCGCGCATCCCCTTCCGCTCCACGAGGTCGCGGAACAGGCGGGCGCCTGCACGTCCCTTGGCGGGGTCGACGCTGGCGAACGGGATCAGCACGTCGGAGTTCTCGGCCGCGGCCGCGGCGATCTCGTCGTTGGAGATGGCCCGGTGCCCGGTGGCCGCCTCGATGTCGACGGTGAACACGACCGCGGCCGTGCGCCGTTCCCGGTAGTACGCGGCGGTCTCGGCGAGCGTCGGGGCGCGGTGGTCGGCGGCGAAGTACTTCGCCGAGGCCTCCACGAAGGTCTCGGGCAGCGACAGGTGGCCGTGGCCGTCGACCTCGACGTGCGTGTGCACGTCGATGGCGTCCAGCGCGTCGAGGTCCAGCCCGGTCACGACTTCTCCTCCGGGAGGTCCTCGCCGACGGTCTGCTCGTGGGCGGCGAACACCGTCGGCCACGCCTCGGCGATGGCGTCGGCGCCCCAGCCGCCGTCGGTGTACGCGGCGACGGCCTGCGTCGGGTGCGTCCACAGCGACAGCCGGTCGCCGCCGACGCCGATGGCCTGGCCGGTGATGTCCTCGGCGGCGTCGGAGGCCAGGAACGCCACCACGCCCGCCGCGTCCTCGGGGGTGCCGAAGGCCAGAGCCCGTCGGGCGAATGGCGGCATCGGCTCACCCGACCGCAGCGCCTCGACGTAGGGCTGGAGCGCGGGGATCGTCTCGGTCATCGCGGTCGCGGCCACCGGCACGACCGCGTTCACGGTCACCTTGGCGCGCGCCAGCTCCATCGCCCACGTGCGGGTGAACCCGATGATGCCCGCCTTGGCTGCGGAGTAGTTGGTCTGGCCGAAGTTGCCGCGCTGGCCCGCGGGGGAGCCGACCAGGATCAGTCGCCCGCCCGTGCCCTGCTCGCGGAACCGGACGACCGCGGCCCGTGCGCAGGTGAACGTGCCGCGCAGGTGGACGTCGATGACGGTGTCGAAGTCCTCGTCGGTCATCTTCCAGAGCACCTTGTCGCGCAGGACCCCGGCGTTGGTGACCATCACGTCGAGCCTGCCGAACTCGCTCACGGCCCGTGCCACCAGCGCGTCCGCCGCTTCGGCCGTGCCGACCGCGACGACCTCGGCGACCGCTCGGC
>JBDSAJ010000238.1:0-7400 GCA_039922235.1 Umezawaea sp. | reverse complement strand
GTTCGCGGTCAGCTCGGGGTACTCCATGGTCGCGGCGATCTCCCGCCGCTTGGCCTCGGGCAGGTCCGCCAGCAGGACCTTCGCCACGGCCGTGCAGTGCAGCGGGGCGCGGCGGCCGACGCGGGAGTACATCCGCATCGGGTGGGTGCTGTCGTACTTGTCGATGTAGATCACCTCGCCGCCCTCGTAGCTGGCGAGGTGCACGGTGTAGCCGGTGAGCGCGTTGAGTTCGCGCAACGCGGCCTCGGCGCTGCGGCGCACGTCCCGCTCCTCCAGCGCCCGGTTCGCGAGGTCGAACAGCGCGGTGCCGAGCCGGTAGTGGTGCACGCCTTCGCGCTGCACGAACCGGTGCGACTCCAGGGTTCTCAACAGCCGCAGCGCGGTCGACTTGTGCACGTCGATCACGCCGGACAGCTCCTCCAGCGTCTTGGGTCCCGTCGCCAGCTCGCCGACGAGGGTCAACGCGCGGTCCAGGCTCTGGCTCATCGGCTCTCCCGTAGGTTTTCCGCCCGTAGGTTCACCGCCGCCCAGGTGGGCTCGTCGGCGTCGAGCAGCGGTCCGGTGACCGACGCGGGCAGTGGCCGCCCGACGTCCTCGGTGGTCAACAGCACCGCGGCCGCTTGCAGGTGCCCGGCGCGCAACCGCCGGGCGGGCGCCTCGTCCGCGAGGTGCGCAGCAAGATAGCCCGCCGCGAAGGCGTCGCCCGCGCCGACCGGCTCGACGACGTCCACGCGCAGCGCGGGCTGGTAGGTGTAGCTGCCGTCCTCGACGAGCGTCGCGCCCTTCTCCCCCTGCTTCACGACGATGCTCGCCGGCCCCGGCAGCAGTTCGCGCAGCTCGTGCGGATCGCCGGTCCCCCACACCGCTTCGGCCTCGTCGGCGCCCGCCAGCACGATGTCGGCGGCGTTCGCCAGGTCGCGCAGCACGGCCGGGTCGCGGTCGCGCCACAGCGCGGGCCGCCAGTTGAGGTCGAACGACACCAGGCGCCCGTTCCGATGCCTGGTCAGGACTTCCCGCAGCAGCGCGAGGCAGCTCTCGGACAGCGCCGCGGTGATGCCGCTGACGTGCACGAGCCGCACGGCCGCGAGGTCGAGGCGGTCCAACGTCTTCGGGCCCATCGCCGACGCGGCGGAGCCCTGCCGGTAGTAGCGGACCGGGCTCCCCGAGGCGTCGGCCTCCTTCACGTACAGGCCGGTCGGCCGGTCCGGGTCGACGTCCACCCCGGTGACGTCCACGCCCGCGCCGCCGACCTCGGCGAGCACCGCGCGCCCGAAGGCGTCCGCGCCCACCGCGCTCACCCACGCGCTCGCCACGCCGAGGCGCGCCAGGTGACAGGCCACATTGGACTCGGCGCCGCCGATCGCCCTGGTCCAGCGCCGGACCTCGTGCGCAGGACCGGGTTCGGCGGGCACCAGCACGACCATCGTCTCGCCGAGGCAGACCACGCCGCCCGCTTGTTCGAACCTCATCCGCTTCTTTCCTCCGGACTTGCTCGTTGACGGCGGCTCAGGCGAATGTTACACACTTCAGCATCACATCGCGCAATAGCCGTTGCAACATATGCAACGTGAGGAGCGAGACACGTGCACTCCGCCGACATCGACCGGACCGCGGTAGCCGCGCTGCGCGCGGAACGCATCGACTGGCAGTTCAAGGGATTGCCGAGCACGACGTTCGGCGCGACCGTCGGGGAGGTGGCCGACCAGCGCCTCGACCTGTTCGCCGACGGGTTCGTCGGCCCGCTCGTGGTGCTCGACGCAGCCGCACTGGAGCACAACCTCGCCACGATGGCGGCGTGGTGCTCCGAGCACGGCGTCGCACTGGCCCCGCACGGCAAGACGACCATGGCGCCGCAGCTCTTCGAACGCCAGCTGGACCACGGCTCGTGGGCGATCACCGCCGCGAACGCCAGCCAGCTGCGGGTGTACCGGGCGTTCGGCGTGAACCGGGTACTGCTGGCCAACCAGCTCGTCGACCCGGCCGCGCTGAGGTGGCTGGCCGAGGAACTGGCGGCGTACCCGGCGTTCGAGTTCAGCTGCTGGGTGGACTCCGTGGCCGGGGTCGTGGCGATGGCCGAAGGTTTGGGCGAGGTCGCCCGCCCGGTCGACGTGCTGGTGGAACTGGGGGCGCCCGGCGGCCGGACCGGCGCCCGTGACGCGGACACCGCCGTCGCGGTGGCGCAGGCGGTCGCGGACAGCCCGGCGCTGCGGCTCGTCGGCGTCGGCGGGTACGAGGGCGCGCTGGCGCACGACGCGTCCGAGCAGGCCAAGTCCACTGTGGACGCTTACCTCGACGCCGTGCGCGACCTGGTGCTGCGACTGCACGAGGACGGCCGGTTCGACGGCGTCGACCAGGTCGTCGTGACCGTCGGCGGCAGCGCGTACTTCGACCAGGTCGCCGCGGCGCTCACCAGGCCGTGGCCTGCGGACTTGCCGGTGCTGCCCGTGGTGCGCAGCGGCGCGTACGTGACGCACGACGACGGCTTCTACCGCGGCATCTCGCCGCTGAACCGCACCGAGGGCGGGCAGTCATTCCGGCCCGCGCTGCGGGCGTGGGCGCAGGTCACGTCGAAGCCGCAGGCCGACCTGGCGCTGCTGACGATCGGCAAGCGCGACGCGTCGTTCGACGAAGGCCTGCCGGAACCCCAGGTCGTGCGATCCGGTGGGGTGCAACGGCCGCTGAGGGGTGCGGCCGTGACCGCGTTGAACGACCAGCACGCGTTCCTGGCGATCGGCGAGGACACCGTGGAGGTCGGGGACTGGGTCGGGCTCGGCCTGTCCCACCCGTGCACGGTGTTCGACAAGTGGCGGCTCATCCCCGTGGTCGATGGCACGACCGTCGTCGACTTCGTCCGGACCTACTCCTAAGGGGCGGGTCGGTGGATATTGTATTCAAAGGGCCGCAGATTGTAGACGGTACGGGGTCGCCTGCATACCGAGCGGATGTCGGCGTGCGCGACGGCCGGATCGTCGAGATCGGCGACCGGCTGTCCGGTGGGCGGACCGTCGACGCCGACGGACTCGTGCTCGCGCCCGGTTTCAGCGACATGCACTCGCACTCCGACCTCCAGGTGCTGGCGAACCCGGACCACCTGGCGAAGGTGTCGCAGGGCGTGACCAGCGAGGTGCTCGGCCAGGACGGGCTGTCCTACGCGCCTGTGGACGACGCCGTGCTGGAGACGCTGCGCGGCCAGCTCGCGGGCTGGAACGACGACCCACCCGGCTTCGACTGGGACTGGCGGTCGGTCGGCGAGTACCTGGACCGGCTCGACCAGGGCATCGCCGTGAACGCCGCCTACCTGGTGCCGCAGGGCACCGTGCGGATGCTCTGCGTCGGCTGGGACGACCGGCCCGCGACCGACGCCGAGGTCGACCGGATGCGGTCCGTCGTCGCGGAGTCGTTGCGGGAAGGCGCGATGGGGCTGTCGTCCGGCCTCACCTACACGCCCGGCATGTACGCGAGCACGGCCGAACTGGTCCAGCTCTGCCAGGTCACCGGGCAGTTCGGCGGCTACTACAGCCCGCACCACCGCAGCTACGGCGCGGGCGCGCTGGAGGCGTACGCGGAGATGGTCCAGGTGTCGCTGGACTCCGGCTGCCCGCTGCACCTGGCCCACGCCACGATGAACTTCCCGGTCAACGAGGGCCGCGCGGGCGAGCTGCTCACGTTGCTGGACAACGCGATCGCGTCCGGCGCGGACATCTCGCTCGACACCTACCCCTACCTGCCCGGCGCCACCTACCTGTCCGCACTGCTGCCGAGCTGGGCGACCGAGGGCGGCCCCGAGGCGACCACGGCCCGGCTGTCCGATGTGGACACGCGCGAGCGGATCCGGGTGGAGATCGAGGAAACCGGCTCGGACGGCTGCCACGGCGTGCCGGTCGACTGGGAGGCCATCGAGGTCAACGGCGTGCGGCGCGCGGAGAACACCCACCTGGTCGGGCACAGCGTGGCCGCGTCGGCGGCGTCCGTCGGCCGCGCGGCCTCCGACCTCTACTTCGACACCCTGGTGGCCGAGCGGCTCGGCACGTCGTGCCTGATGCACGTCGGCCACGAGGGCAACGTGCAGGCGATCATGCGCCACCCGGCCCACACCGGCGGCAGCGACGGGCTGCTGGTCGGCGACCGGCCGCACCCGCGCGCGTGGGGCACGTTCCCCCGCTACCTCGCCCGGTACGTGCGGGAACTGGGCGTGCTCGGCTTGGAGGACTGCGTCTCCCACCTCACCGGGCGGGCCGCGAAGCGGCTGCGCCTGACCGACCGCGGCCTCGTGCGCGAGGGCTACGCGGCGGACCTGGTCCTGTTCGACCCGGAGGAGGTCGCGGACACCGCGACCTTCGACGAACCCCGGCAAGCGGCGGTCGGCATCCCGTACGTGCTGGTGAACGGGGTGCCGGTGATCGACGGCGGCACGCACACCGGGGCACTGCCCGGCCATTCCCTGCGCAACAACGGGAGTACGACGTGATCAACTGGCTGCAACACGAAACGGGCGGGCTCCTCACGCTGTCCGCGATCAGCATCGCCCTGCTGCTGATCATGATCATCCGGTTCAAGGTCGAGCCGTTCATCGCACTGCTGATCGCGGGCCTGCTCGTCGCGCTGGCGGCGGGCCTGCCGGTGGAGGCGCTGGTCGGCTCGGCCCAGAAGGCGTCGGGATCGCTGCTGGAAGGCGGTTTCGGCGGCATCCTCGGGCACATCGCGTCGATCATCGGCCTCGGCACGCTGCTCGGCGCGATCCTGGAGGCGTCCGGTGGCGC
This sequence comes from Umezawaea sp., assembly GCA_039922235.1. GTDB lineage: Bacteria > Actinomycetota > Actinomycetes > Mycobacteriales > Pseudonocardiaceae > Umezawaea. The sequence goes on along the minus strand of JBDSAJ010000238.1, from coordinate 2,640 downwards.
CCAGGTGCTGACCGGGTCGCTGCTCCGGGCGTTCGGCGAGAAGCGCGCACCGCTGGCGATGGGCCTGGCCGGCCTGATCTTCGGCGTGCCGGTGTTCTTCGACATCGGCATCTTCGTGCTGGCGCCGCTGGTCTACGTGGCGGCGAAGCAGGGCGGCAAGTCCATCGTGCTGTACGCCATGCCGCTGCTCGCGGGCCTGTCCGTCATGCACGCCTTCATGCCTCCCCACCCCGGCCCGGTGGCCGCGGCCGGTCTGCTGAAGGTCGGCCTCGGCTGGATCATCATCATGGGCCTGGCGTGCGCCATCCCGGCGTGGTTCGTCGGCGGCATCCTGTATTCAACCTGGATCGGCAAGCGCATCAACGTCCCCGTGCCCGAGGAGATGCTGGCCGCCGCCGAGGAGGCGCAGGGCGAGAACGAGGTGAAGAACCCGCCGTCGCTCGGCCTGGTGCTCGGGATCATCGCGATCCCGCTGGTGCTGATCCTCGCGGGCACGTTCGGCAGCATCCTGCTGGCCAAGGGATCACGGCTCTACAGCGTGTTCACGTTCTTCGGCACGCCCGCCGTCGCGCTGACCATCGCGGTCCTGCTCGCCACGTACCTGCTCGGCTACCGCCGGGGCATGACCCGCGACCAGCTCACCGAGCTGACCGGCAAGTCACCGCGCCCGGTCGGCATGATCCTGCTCGTCGTGGGGGCCGGCGGCTTCTTCGGCGCCGTCCTCTCGGCGACCGGCGTCGGCAAGGTGCTCGCCACCTCGCTGTCGGACGCGGGACTGCCGGTGATCGCGCTGGCGTACGTCATCAGCTGCGGCATGCGCATCGCCCAGGGCTCGGCCACGGTCGCGATCGTCACGACCACCGGCATCGTCGCGCCGGTCGTGGCGGACCTGAACTACTCGCAGCCCCAGCTGGCGCTGCTGGTGATGTCGATCGCGTCCGGCTCGATCATCGCGTCCCACGTGAACGACGGCGGGTTCTGGATCGTGTCGCGCTACTTCGGCCTGTCGGTCAAGGAAACGCTCCAGACGTGGACCGTGCTGGAGACCGTGCTGTCCGTGGTCGGCTTCGTCATGGCCGCGCTGCTCAGCCTCGCCTTCTAGCGCCTCAACACCAGGAGGAGCCCGCTCGGTGAAATCCACCGGGCGGGCTCCTTCGTCACCGGACGCCCTCCGCCGGTCGACCGAAAGGATTTCTTCACTCGTTCAGCTCAGCACCGGGGTTCCCGGTTGCGACATCGATCTCTTGCCGAAAAATGAATCAATTTTCTTCGCTTAACAGCAGGTGTTCCGCACGATTGCGGTTTTGAAGTTCTACGTTCCCATTCGGCCGCCATCCCGCTGGACGTCGTGCGCCACGGTGACCACTCCTCCACCCGAACCGGTGAACCCAGGACACTTTCCGGTGATCAGCAGGGCTGCCAGCCGGAATTCGGCTACCACCCTCGATTGGGTGCCACCACTACCGGTACCCCCGGCCCCTGCGGCAGACTTCCTCTTGCACCGCCAATTCGCGCCTCGAATTCCCCTTTCCACCGGCGCGTTTTCGGCCGCGCGATCCCGGCGAAAGAATTCTTCCTGACAGGGAGCTGCATTCGAATGGCTGGAACCCAGTACACCCTCCGAGTCGTCAACAACTCGACGAACTTCGCCGACATGTGCGTCTACCAGGAGGACCCGAACATCGGCGTCCCCAACGTGCTGTCGCTCGCGTGGTTCGCCAAGCCGGCCCAGCCGACCACCACCGTGGTCTTCCGCTGGACCATCGACTACTCGTTCGTCTGGTCGGAGACGGGAACGCTCATCCCCGGCGTCTACTTCGACGCCTCGCAGGCCTGGCCCGCGGACCCGAACGTCCTCGGCACGTCGTCGAACACCAAGGGTGGCAACCAGATCGGCTTCTCGCACCCGACTGCGGGCGCCTACACGTTCGCCTCGACACCGTCGAACGGCGCGCAGAAGGGCTCGCTGTACATCAAGGAGAGCTCCGACATCCCGCTGAAGCGGGCCAGCGTCGGCATCGGCATGTCCGGCGCGGGCACGTTCGCCGTCCAGTCCCAGCCGAACCTCAACCTGACGTTCACCCCGCACCCGATCTACTACCTGGCCGCGGGCACGTTCACCCAGGGCGAGGTGCTCGACATCGGGTCCGTCACCAACCCGACGGACATCAGGTTCCCGGCGAACGTCTACTCCATGACGGCGACGCTGGGCGAGGACAACGGCTGGACCGTCACCCCGACCAGGGGGCTGAACGCGTTGGAGCACAAGCAGGTCGTCAGCGAGCGGCGCAGGGCGCTGTCGGGGGTGACCCGATGAGCCTGCCCGACGAGGCCGTCCGGACGGACGGCGAGAGCGGGAACGTGGAGGTGTTCCCCGTGGGCCACTACACCGACGTCAAGGTCATCCCGATCAACGGTTCCGGCACGCTGCGCGGCGGCACCGGCACGTACTCCGAGACCTCCACGTTCTCGGCGGGGCCGTTCGACGACGACGACCTGCCGGAGGTCGGCACCTTCTACAACATCTGGGGCAGCAACTCGGGGAACCTGTACCACTTCCCCGGCTGGAGGTGCGTGGCCTCCGATACCACCGGCGACTTCCGGAGCTGACCCGAACCAGCCGGGCGGGTACTCCCGTCC
>JBDSAJ010000237.1:0-24560 GCA_039922235.1 Umezawaea sp. | reverse complement strand
GAGCACATCCAGCACTCCTACGAGGGCAAGCTCAAGGCCTGGGCGGCACTCGGCGCGAACCTGCCCACCCGACTGGTCGACCTCCAGCCGCTGACCGCCGACCTCACGCTCGAAGGCCACCGCTTCGAGCTCAAGGGCGGCATCGCCGAGCTGCCCGACCGCCACTACCTGTGGCAGGCCGAGCAGCGGGTGATCCTGGGCGGGGTCCTGCTGTTCCAGGGCGAGCACGTCTGGGTCGCCGACACCGCCAAGCCCGAGCAGCGCACGGCCTGGATCGGCCTGCTGGATGAGATGGCCGCCCTGGACCCGGAGCTGGTCGTGGCCGGTCACCGCCTGCCCGGCACCCCGGCCGACGCCACGGCCATCGCCAACACCCGCGAGTACCTGGTCGTCTTCGAGGAGGAGCTGGCCGCCGCCGTCGACGGTGCTTCCCTGACTGCCGCGTTGGTCAAGCGCTACCCCGACCACGGCATGCTGATCGCCGCGCAGCTCGGCGCGAAGGTCGCCAAGGGCGAAATGGCCTGGGGCTGAACGACATGACCGACGACTACAGCACCTCCAGCGCCCCCGCCGACGTGGTTCGCCGCCAGTACCTGGCTTCGGCGGCGGGCGACCTGAACGCCCTGCGCGCCACCCTCGCCCCGGATGTCGAGTGGACCGAGATGGCGGGTTTCCCGCTCGCGGGCACCTACCGCACGCCCACCGGGGTCACCTCGAACGTGATGGAGAAGCTCGGCGCGGACTGGGACGGCTGGGCCGCGCACGACGACACCTACGTCGTGGACGGCGAGAACGTCGTGGTCCTGGCCCGTTACACCGCCACCAACAAGGCCACCGGCAACCCGATCGACGTCCGCGTCGCCCACCACTTCATCGTTCGGGGTGGGTTGATCGTGCGCTTCGAGCAGTTCGTGGACACCGCCAAGGTCCGCGACGCCATGCCCGCCTGATCCGAAGCCGGCAACGACAGCGGTCCCCGCGTCCTCGGACACGGGGACCGCTGCCACGGTGGGGCAGAGCGGTTCACCCGCGGTCCTGTTCCAGCCCTTCGAGGATGCGGTTGGAGATCTGGGCGAGCATCGCGAGTTCCGCCGGGCTGAGCGGGTCGATGAACAGGCGGCGGACCGCTTCCACATGACGGGGGGCCGCCTTCGCGAGGGCCTCGCGGCCGGCGGGGGTGACGACGACGAACGCGACGCGCGCGTCGGTGGGGCAGTCCTCCCGCACGACGAGGCCGCGCTTGGCCATTCGGTCGACGTGGTGGGACATCCGGCTCTTCTCCCACTCCACCGCCTTGGCCAGTTCCAGGACGCGCAGCCTGCCTCCGTCCACCTCGGTCAGGTGGACGAGCACCCCGTAGTCGGTGGTGGACAGGCCGGACTTGGTCACGTCGCGGCTGAGTCGGCCGCCGAGCCTCTCGTGCACCCGCACGAAGCTGCGCCAAGCGTGTTGCTCCTGCTCAGTGAGCCAGCGCGGCGTCTCAGTCATGAGAGCCAGTGTAAACGATTCGTTGACACATCATCTCAAGTTTGGCAAGAAGTCAGCCGGTAGGGCCGCGTCATGCCTGCTGCTCGTGGTCGACGGGTCACTGAAAAAGTTGACACGTCATCTTTTGGTGCTAGGATTTTGTTGAAGCATCAACTCAAGTCTTCGGACAGGAGCAGTAGCCATGAGCGAGCAGAAGATCATCGCGGTCGCTGGAGCGACGGGCGCCCAGGGTGGCGGTGCCGCACGGGCGATCCTCGCAGACCCGGATTCGGGCTTCCGGGTGCGCGCGCTCACCAGGAACCCCGACTCGCCTGCCGCACAGGAACTCGCCGCACTGGGTGCCGAGGTCGTGCGGGCGGACTTCTACGACGAGTCGAGCGTGCGCAAGGCGTTCGAGGGTGCTTACGGCGCCTTCCTGGTCACCAACTTCTGGGCGCACGGCTCGGCGGTGAAGGAGATCGAGGAGATCAACGTCCTGGTGCGGGCCGCCAAGGCCGCGGGGCTCAAGCACGTGGTGTGGTCGACGCTGGAGGACACCCGCGAGCTGCTGCCGCTGGACGACGAGCGGATGCCCGTCCTGCAGGACAAGTACAACGTGCCGCACTTCGACGCCAAGGGCGAGGCCAACGACCTCTTCCGGCAGGCCGGGGTGCCGACCACCTTCCTGAACACCACGTTCTTCTTCGAGGGCTTCCTGACCCAGATGGGGCCCCAGCGCGGTGAGGACGGCGTGCTGGCGCTGACCCTGCCCCTGGAGGACGGCAAGCTGATGTCCGGGGTGGCCGTCGACGACATCGGTCGGACCGCTTTCGGCATCCTCAAGGCAGGCGAGCGGTTGGTCGGCGAGACCGTCAACCTGGCGGGCGACCACCTGACCGGCGCGCAGTACGCGGCCAAGTTCGAGGCACTGCTCGGCGAGCCGGTGCGCTTCCAGTCGGTGCCCTACGACGTGTTCCGCACCTTCGACATCCCTGGTGCGGACGAGCTCGGCAACATGTTCCAGTACTACGGCGACTTCGACCAGGAGTTCACCGGTGCCCGCGACCTGGACAAGGTGCGCGAGATCAACCCGGAGCTGAAGAGCTTCGACACCTGGCTGGCCGAGAACGCCTCGGAGATCAAGGTGAACTGAACGAGTCCGACTCGTCGTTCACGATCGAGCATGCCGACTCGTCGGCATGCTCGATCTCCTTTGTGGACAGACCGGCCAGTCCGCGTCGACCGATGCGGAAGCAGCGGTCCGCGAGCCGATGACGGTCCGCCCGCGCTCCGACCGCGGGAAGCGGTCGAGCATCGCGCGCAGTTCCCCGGCGTCGACGTTGGCGCCGAAGGGCTCGGCGCCCGGTTCGAGCCGCACCCCTTCGGTGAGCGGCCCGGCGATGACGGGGTCGAAGCCGAAGGCGTCGACGAGGCGCGTGATGGTGGCGAGGTCGTCCTGGTCGTCACCGGCGACCGCGATCGCCTTGCGCCCCGGTGTTCCCGATGGCCGGGCCCCGTCCTCGAGGTCGTGGTAACCCATGTGGTTGAAGGCTTTGACCACGCGCGCTCCGGGCAGGTGCGCCTGCACGATCTCGCTCGACGAGGTGCGCGGGTCGGTGAGGTCCGCGCGGATGCCGTCGACCTCCCACCAGTAGTTCATCGCGTCGATGACGAGCTTGTCCCGCAGCCCTTCGGCGGGAATGGTGCGGTACTTGCCGAGGGGGAGGGCCAGTACGACGACGTCCGCCTGCGCGATGGCCTCCGCCGCGGTGACCGGGACCGCGCCAGGGGTGAGGACTTCGATGGTGAGGGCGATCTTCGCGGGATCGCCGGATCCCGCGACGAGCACGCGATAGCCGGCCGCCACGCCCAGCCGGGCGAGCACGGTGCCGACTTTCCCCGCACCCAGGATGCCGATGGTGCTCACGGTCTCCACGTCCACTTCTCCGTTCACGGCCTCAGCCCGCGAGGATGTCGCGGACCATCGGGATCACCTTCGTGCCGTACAGCTCGACCGCGCGCAGGCGGGCGCCCATCGGCTGTGCTCCCGCGGTGTAGATCAGGTCGAACCGGCCGACGCCGAGTGCCTGGACGGCGCGGGCGATCTTGCGGGCCACCGTCTCGGGCGAGCCGATGTAGAGGGAGCCGTGCTCGATCTCGCTCTCGTACTCCTCCGGGCGGATGGGCTGCCAGCCGCGCTGCGCGCCGATGCGGTCCCGGATGACCTGGTAGCCGGGCCAGTGCAGTTCCCTGGCTTCCTCGTCCGTGTCGGCGATGAAGCCCGGTGAGTGCATCCCGACCGGATGGGCGGTGGTGCCCAGCTGTGCGGTGGCGCGCTGGTAGAGGTCGACGTAGGACTTGAAGCGTTCCGGGCTGCCGCCGATGATGGCGATCATGAGCGGGAGGCCGTAGCGCGCGGTGCGGATCACCGACTGGGGCGAACCCCCGACGCCGACCCAGGTGTTCAGGTGCCCGGACTCGGTCTTCGGGAACACGTCGGCGTTGTCGAGGGCCGGACGCGTGGTGCCGCTCCACGTGACGGGCTTCTCCTCGAGCAGCTTCGCGAAGAGTTCGATCTTCTCCTCGAACAGCACGTCGTAGTCGCTCAGGTCGTAGCCGAAGAGGGGGAACGACTCGGTGAAGGAACCGCGCCCGAGGATGACCTCCGCCCGGCCCTCGGAGAGGGCGTCGACGGTCGCGAACCGCTGGAACACGCGGACCGGGTCGTCGGAGCTCAGCACGGTCACGCCGGACGCCAGGCGGATGCGGCTGGTGCGCGTGGCGATACCGGCGAGCACGGTCTCCGGGGTCGAGATCGAGTACTCCGGGCGGTGGTGCTCACCGAGGGCGATGACGTCGACGCCGACCTCGTCCGCGAGAACGGCCTCCTCGACGACCTGGCGGATGGCCTTCGCGTCGGACACGAGTGCGCCGGAGTCGTCTTCCGGCACATCGCCGAAGGTGTCCAGGCCGAAGACGGGATCAGACATGGGGTGGGCTCCTTCGTGAGCGGTCGCTGAGATCGAGACGGCTCGACACCGATTGGTTGACGTGTCAATTGTAGAGGAAAAAGATTGACGCATCAACCAAGGGAGTGGTGAGCGGCATCCGGTCGTCCCCGGGGTTCGGGCATGCACGTCAGTCGGTTGGCCGCGACAGCCCGGTGAGCACGACGTCGATGGCGCGGTCCAGGGTGTCGGGCCGCGTCCGCGTGGTCGCTGACGCTTGGGCCAGCCCGCGGATGAGCAGGTAGACCTCCTCGACCGTGACCGAAGGACGCACCGCGCCGCTGTCCTGCGCGCGCTGGAGGGCCTCGCCGACCGCGGCCTTCAGCCGGTTCGACGCGGCCGCGGCGCTGTTCGGGAGTTCTCCGCCGTCGGCCAGTACCGAGATCAGCGCCAGTTTCGTGGCGCCGGCTCTGATCATCGTCCGGATCAGGGTGCGCCACGCCTCGGCCGTGTCCGCGTCGGCGGTCAGCGCGTGGGCCTGTTCGGTGAGGTGGTCGAAATGTCGCAGCAGCGCGGCCTCGATCAGCTCTTCCTTGGTCGGGAAGTGGCGAAAGACGGTGGCGATGCCGACGTCGGCCCGTCGGGCCACGTCCTCGGTCGACCCGGCGGCCCCGTGGGCACCGAACACCTCCTCGGCGGCGGCCAGGATCCGTTCCCGGTTCTCGCGCGCGTCCTGCCGCATCAGGGTCTCCGTTCCCGTTCCGGGCTTGACTTTAACCGGAGTCTGGACTTCGGTACAGTAATCGAAGCCCAGACTCCGCTTACCCCTGGAGGATGCCGTGCCGCAGCCGTCCGCACCAGCCGATGTCATCCGCGCCGTCGCCGCCGGGGTCAGCCGCCTGATCACCGGCAACCTCACCGAAGAGCAGGAGCAGGCCCAACTCGACCACCTGGCAGGCATGTACGCCGAGCACACCGATGTCAGGCACCCGTTCGCGCCCACCGGGGACACGCCACTGCGCACCCGTGCCGAGCTGCGCAGGCACTTCGCCGACGGCCCGGCGCGAGCGCGAGGAGCCGATCGGTTCGAGCCGGTGGGCGAGGTCCACGAAACCGCGGATCCCGAGGTGGTCGTCTTCGAGTTCAGCTACGTCGGTTCGGTGAACGGCCGCCCCTTCGAGGTGCCGTGCGTCTTCGTGGCACGGGTCCGCGATGGCGTCATCGTCGAATCACGCGACTACGCCGACCACGTGGCGATGGCCCGCGCCTTCGGCAGGCTCGACCACCTGGCCACCGCGCTGGCCGCCGAGTCCCGATGAGGACCACCGGCACGCGGGCGCCGCGCCGAGGTCATACTGGGCCGGTGATGGCTGGGGTGGGCGACACCGGTACTGGTTCGGTGCGGCGTCGGCGGGTGGACCAGGAGCGTCGGGCCCAGTTGCTCAGGGAACTGGAAGAGCTGGTGCTCGCCGAGGGGTTCACGGCGCTGAGCATGGACGACCTGGCGCACCGGCTGCACTGCTCGAAGGCGACGCTCTACAGCGTGGCCGGCAGCAAGGAGCAGTTGGTGATGGCCTTGACGAAGCAGTTCTTCCGGCAGGCGACCGAGCAGATCGAGCAGGCCGTGGCCGAGGTGGCCGATCCCCGGCGGCGCATCCCGGCCTACCTGTCAGGGGTCGGCAGGGCGATGAGCCGGTGTTCCCCGCAGTTCTACGCCGACATGATCGGTTTCGGTCCGACCGCGGGCATCTACCGGACGAATTCCGCGTCCGCGGCTCGGCGCGTCCAGGAGCTGATCGCCGACGGCGTCGAGGACGGGGCGCTGCGGCCGATCGACGGGAACTTCGCCGGCCAGCTCGTGGCGCTGGCCATCGAAGGGGTGCAGTCCGGGGTGTTGTTGCACAGCACCGGTTTGAGCGCGGGTGAGGCGTACAACGAGATGGCGGACCTCCTCCTGCACGGTCTCAGCGCGCCACAGGCCTGAACGCCGGTCATCGGATCGAGGATCCGATGGAGATGCCGCCGTCGACGTCCAGGACGATGCCGGTGATGTAGCCGGCGGCTTCGCAGGCGAGGAACGCGGCGGCCTCGGCGATGTCCTCCGGCCTGCCGGTGTGGCGCATCGGGATCTTGCCCGTGAGCTTGGCGCGCGCGGGGCCGTTCATGGAGGCGAGCATGGGTGTCTCGATGAGGCCGGGGGCGATGGCGTTGGCGGTGATGCCGTGGCGGGCGCCTTCCAGTGCGAGGGTGCGGGTCAGCCCGACGATGCCCGCCTTGGCGGCCACGTAGTTGGCCTGACCGAAGTTCCCGCGCCACGACATGGAGGAGAAGCTGACGATGCGCCCGTAGCCCTGGCGCTTCATGTGGCCGAACGCGGCGCGGGCGCAGTGGAAGCCACCGGTGAGGCTCACGCCGATCACCGCGTGCCAATCGTCGTCGGTGATGTCCTCGATCCGGTTGTCGCGGATGACGCCCGCGTTGTTGACCAGTACGTCGAGCCTGCCGAAATCGCTTGTGACGCCAGCGATCCAGCTGTCGACCTGAGCGGAGTCGGTCACGTCCACCGCGTCGGCGCGGAGCGTGGTGGCGATGGTCCCGGCGGCGTCGGTGAGGGCCTGGCCGTTGACGTCGGCCAGCGCGAGGGTGGCGCCCTCCGCGGCGAACCGGGTGGCCATGGCGAGGCCGAGGCCTTGTGCGCCACCGGTGATGGCGACGACGCGTCCGTGGTAGCGATTCATCTGCCGCCTGCTTCCGTGGTTCCGGGATCGAGGAAGACCCGCAGGGCGTCGGGCACCGAGCTGGCCGACCAGTTGTCGGCGAAGGCGGCCAACTCCTCGCGCAGGGCGTGTTCGGGCGCGACGCCGTCGATCCGGTGCAGCAACGACTTGAGCCGCTGCTGGGCCGGGCTGCTCCGGTCGGCCAGCTGTCGGCAGACGCGGGTGGCCGTGGCGTCGAGGTCGGCTTCGGGCACGATCGCCCGGATCCAACCGGTGTCGGCGAAAGCGGTCGCGGGCAGCAGTTCGCCGGTGAGCAGGAGCCAGCGCGACAGCCCGCGCCCGACCGCGCCGGGGAGCCGGACGCTGGACCCGCCCGCCGGTACGAGCCTGTGGTTGAGGTGACCGTCGCCGATGAGCGTGGTGTCGGCGGCGACGACGACATCGCAGGCCAGCGCGAGTTCGAGGCCGCCCGCGACGGCGTGGCCGTGCAGGACGGCGACCCACGGTTTCGTGCAGGCCGCGATGCGGCTGAAGCAGGCTGACACGTCGGTCAGGAAGTCGACCGGGTGGTGGCCGCGGTCGTGCAGATCCAGGAACTGGTGGAAGTCCCCGCCCGCGCAGAAGCTCGGCCCGTTGCCCGCCACGGCGACGACCGCGGTGGCGGGATCGGCCTCGGCGCTGGTGATCTGCTCGTCCAGGGCGGCTATGAGGGTGGCGTCGAGTGCGTTGCGCCGCTCTGGACGGTTGAGCACCAGCCGCCGGACGTCACCGCGCTGCTCGACGAGCAGGGGTTCGGTCACCGTGTCTCCGAGGAGAGTTCGGCACGTCGGCTGCTGCGCAGCAGGTAGCGCTGCGTCTTGCCGCTGGGTGTCTTGGGTAGGGCGTCGATGAAGTGGATCGTGCGCGGGTAGGCGTGTGCGGCATAGCGGGTCTTGACGAAGTGCTGGAGTTCGGTGGCCAGCGCCGTCGACGCATCGCTGCCCTGGCGGAGGACGACGTAGGCCTCGATGACCTCCCCGCGGACGGGGTCTGGTGCGCCGATGACGCTGCACTCGGCGACGGCGGGGTGCTGGGCGAGGACGCTCTCGACCTCGAACGGCCCGATGCGGTAGCCGGCCATGATGATGACGTCGTCGTCGCGGGAGGAGAAGAAGTAGTCGCCGTCGGCGTCGACCCGCCCGGCGTCACCCGTGAGGTACCAGCGGCCGTCGGTCGTGAACTTGTCGCTCTGCCCAGGGACCTGGTAGCCGCTGAAGGTCATCAGGGGACTCGCCGTGACGTCGATCGCGACTCGGCCGAGCACGCCTGGTTCGGCCGGCTCGTCCTGGTCGTCGGTCAGGACGGTGAGGCTCCAGCCGGGCACCGGCCTGCCCATCGATCCGGTCTTGAGCGGACGGGCGAGTTCGGGGTGGTGGTGGTTGGCCAGTGGCATGCCGACCTCGGTCTGGCCGAAGTGGTCGTGCACGGCGAGGCCGAGCGCGACACCTGCCCACTCGTTGACCTCGGGGGTCAGCGGTTCCCCCGCGCTGGACGCCCGCTCCAGGCTCAGTCCCTGCGGCACGGGCACCGACGAGGAGCGCAGTCCCCGGTACACCGTCGGGGCGGCGGCGAAGTCGGTGACCGAGTGGTCGACGAGGGTGCGCCAGGTCTTCTCGGCGGAGAACCCGCCCGCCAGCAGCAGGCTGGGGAAACCGGTGGCCATCGGCGCGACGATGGCGGCGTACAGCCCGTAGGCCCAGCCGGGGTCGGCGGCGCACCAGTAGCTGCTCCAACGGGTGACGCCAAGGCCGTACTCCAGGTAGACCTGCCAGCCGGCGACGTAGGAGACGGGGTGGATCACTCCCTTGGGCTTGCCGGTGGTGCCGGAGGTGAACATGTGCACCAGCGGGCCGTTCCCGCTCGTGGTGACGGCGGGCATCGGCTCCGTCGACGCGGCGGCGACGAGGTCGGCCAGTGACGCGCCGGTGACGACGACGCGGCGCCGGGGGTCGTGCGGCAGGTCGGGGCCGGGATCGAGCTTGTGGCGCTGGTCCGGGTCGACGACCACGACGTGCGCGCCCGAGCCCTCCAGTCGCAGGGCGATGGCCTGGGGCGCGAACGCGGTGAACAGCGGGACGTAGACCGCGCCGAGCCGCCAGATCGCGAGGATGACCGTGACCAGGTCGGCGCTCTTGCCCATCAGGGTCGCCACCCGGTCACCGGGACCGACCCCGAGCCCTTGCAACGCCCGCGCACAGCGGTGCGAGGCCGTGGCGAGCTCGCCGAAGGACAGCGTGGAAGGTTCGCCCGCGCCGTCGACGACGGTGAACGCGACGCGGTCGGCGGGGTGCAGGTCGCACAGCAGCCAGGCCACGTCGAGGGAAGGAGCGGAGAACCTCGCGGTCAGCTCGGCGACCCGGTCGGCGGCGCTCATCGCCTGCCCGTCCGATCGATGACCGGCAGGACGAGACGGCTGGGGCGGCTCGGCCCGTGGTGGATCTGGTTGACCGCCGGAATCATCTGCTCCTCGCTCTCACGGGCGATGACGCCACCGGTGTTGGTGTTGCGGTCGTAGCGGGGGAAGTTGCTGCTGGAGACGTCCACCCGGATGCGGTGACCGGGGAGGAACACGTTCGAGGTGGCGGTCATGTCCACGGTGACCTCGTAGACCGTGCCAGGGTCCATCAGTTCTTCCGCGGCGAGACCGTTGCGGTAGCGGGCGCGCAGGATCCCGTCGCACAGGTTGATCGCGGTGCCGTCGGGGAAGACGTCGACGAGCTTGGCGGTGAAGTCGGTGTCCACCGCGGACGAGGAGACGAACAGGGTCAGGCTGACCGGACCGGTGACCTCGACGGGCTCCTCCAGCACGGGGCCGGCGAAGCACAGGACGTCCTCGCGGGCGGCGACGGTCCGCTGGTCGACCGGGCCGCCGAACCCCGGTGTCATCGGCAGGCACGCCCCACCGGCGGTGGGAACCGGGCGGCGCGGGTCGTAGAGGTAGGTGTCGTGCTCGGCGCCTGCCGGTGGCTCGGTCGTCAGCACGCCGTCGCCGTCCGCGGTGTTGGCGTGACCGGCGCTCGTGAGGTGGAAGTCGGTCCACTGCGTGTCGGGCAGCGGCCAGTCCTGCTCGTCGCGCCACTGGTCGATGCCCATCACGAAGATCTTGACGGGTGCCACGTCGTCCAGAGCGGTGGTGTCGTCGCGCAGCCAGCGGTCGAAGAACTTCACGTGCAGGTTGGTCAGGCCCAACAACTGGGGAGTGGCCAACGCGCCGAAGGAGCGGTCGGGGTAGACGCCGGTCGCGGACAGGTGGTCCCACGGCCCGATGATCAGCCGTTGTCCCTCACGCGCCTGCGCGCTGCCGGCACTCTGGCGGGCGGTGGTGAAGGTGCGCACGGTCTGTCCGATGTAGAGGTCGTACCAGCCGCCGATGTTCAACGCTGGGACGGTGACGTTCTTCAGCTCGGGCGTGAGCTCCATCGCGTCCCAGTACTCGTCATGGGACGGGTGAGCCATCCAGTCGTCCCACCACTTCCCGTATCCCGCCAGGACCGGAACCCCGGCCGTCGGCAGCACGTCACTGAGAGACTCAGCGAACACGACCGCCTGACCGAGCTCCTGCACTTGGGCCAAGGAACCCTCACCGGCGGCCAGGGACCGCTGCGCGTCGGCTGCGTACATCATCGCGTTCCACCACGTGACCACGCTCAAGGAGAGGGCACCGCCCGCGGAGTACCAGGGCGCCTCGTAGTTGTCGATCGAGGTGACGGACGGTGCGATCGCTTTGAGGGCGGGGGCACCGGTCGCGGCCGTCTCCCACTGAACCATCCCGAGGTAGGAGCCCCGTACATGCCCACCGTGCCATCCGACCACGACTGGTCGGCGATCCAGGCCACGGTGTCCTCGCCGTCGGCCCGGTCGGCCATGTGCGGAACGAACTCACCCTCCGAGCGGAACGTGCCCCGGCAGTCCTGCACGACCAGCGCGTAACCGGCCTCCAACAGAACCATCAAGTTGGGCATGACGCCCGGGCCGCCGCCCATCATGTCCTTGCCATACGGGAGGCGCACGAGCAACGTCGGCCCGTTTCCTTCGGCCAGACGCCACACGTTGGCGGCCAAGGCGACGCCGTCGCGCATCGGCACCCGGACATCTATGTCGTAGACGTGCTGCATCTCGGCGCTCCTCGTTGAGCCTGCGGCGGTGACGCGGATGCTGGGTACGTTAAGCGGCACATTAGTACCCTGTCAATTACCAACGCTGGCCGTCACGCCGCGATGGGGGTCCTCCGGGATCTACGAGGGTTCGGCGCGCGCCGCGAGTTCGCCGGCTGGAGAGGCGGCGCTTCGACTGCTGACCCAGCAGATCGGCGCACAGCCGACGTGAAGGTCGAGGCAGATCGAGAGCTGCGCCTACCGCACGGTGACGGGGATCGCGGGGGAGTAGAGCAGCCTGCCGTGGGCGGCCACCCGGACCAGTGCCCACCAGTGGGCGCCACTGCGTGCCGTGGCCGCTGCCGTGGCCGTGACGGGCACGGTGATCCTGCCCTGCGCGGGGATCGTGAAGGCGCGCGTCCTCGGGCCGATGCGGACGTCGTCGTGCCACGTCCCGTGCGGGCTGACCACGGTGATCTCGCCGCGCACCTCGCTGTCCGCCAGGTTCACCAGCGTCACGGGCAGCTCCGCGTGGCCACCCGGCACGAGGTCGAGCGCGTCGGTCTCCAGCCGCACGTCCACCAGGTCGGTGCCGGTGACCGGGCCGACCACCACTTCGACGGAGTCCTCCAGCACCTGGCCGAGGTGATCACGGACGCGGGCCGCGAGCAGGTGGCGGCCGGGTCGAGCCTGCACCTCGGCGGTGAACTCGGCGAACTCGCCCGCGGCGAGGTCGTAGTGCCACGTCTGGCCGTCGGCGAACTCGACGTCTCCCGTCGCGGGCCTGCCGCTGCAGCTGACGGCGATCCGCACCTGCCCGGTGGCGCCGGGGTCGAGCTGCAGGCGGGACGGGTGCACGTGCACGGTCACCGGCAGGTTGCCGATGGGCGCGGGACCGGTGTTGTGCCGCCAGTACCGCGTGTAGACCGGTTGCACCGGCTCGGCGGATCCGGCGGGTTCGCCGGTGAGCGCGGAGGCGGGCACGAGGCGGAGCGTCGCGACGTCGGCCGCGGTCAGGTCGACCACCGCCTGTCCGGAGTGGACGGTCAGCGGCGTGAGGTCGCGTTCTTCCAGCAGATCGGTGCGATGGGCCGCGGTGAGCCCGCCGTACAGGGAAACCGTTGCGGTGACGGGCGTTCCGGTCGACTCGTACAACCGCACCGCGATGTCCGAGCCGGTTTCCTCTGGTGCGCAGGACGCGAGCGGGTTGCCGCGCACCTTGGCCGCCGTCAGCAGCACGTCGGGTGGCGACACCGCCAGCAGGCTCAGCTCGCGGGGCAAGGACCCGGACGTGCCGGGGACCTGGCGGGTGCGAACCGGGTGGTTGACGTCCTGGCCGGAGCGGGCGAACCCCGCCTCCCGCCAGTCACCCGCACCGGCGACCAGGCTCAGCTCGAACGTGTGGGACCAGTGCTGCCAGGCGAAGCTGGACCCGTCCGGCGCCGTGCGGCGGTCACCGTCGATCCACACCCCCGACGGCCAGCCGCTGCACGACCGCATCAGCGACACGTGCAGCGTGCCGTCCGAGGCCACGACGAATCCCGGCGTGCCCTGGTTGATGACGGCCACCGAGTAGTCCGCCACCGGTTCGGCCGTTCCCGTCAGCCCGGCGGGCACCTCCACCTCGACGCACGCGTCGGTGAGGTCGTCGATCAGGGCGTCGGCATCGGTGACGATGAGCACCGGCAGGTCGCGCGGCCCGCGCAGGTCCGCGTCCGGCACCCACTGCTCCACCCGCGTACGGCCCGCGGGGACGAACACCCGGCCGGTGGCGGTCAGCGCCTCGCGGTACCCGGCGGGTGCGGCGGCCAGCACCTCGGCGGCGAACTCGTTGTCCCCCAGCACGATCCGCACGTCGGGCAGGTTGGAGTCCACGTCGAGCGCGCCGTAGCGCGGTCCCGTGGGACGGGTGCAGGTGGCGGTGACGCCCTTGGCGGCCAGCGCGGCCATCAGGGCGCGGCCGTCGTCGTCCGTGACGAGTTCGGCCACGCCGATGGCGTGCAGCGCGACCTCGCCTTCGGCGTGCCGCAGCCGCAGCCGCACCGTGGCGGACAGCCCGGCCCAGGTGTGCGCGGGGCTGTCCAGCGTCCAGAGGTGTTCGGAGGCGTCGACGTCCGGGAAGCCGAACGACCGCCCCACCGCGGCGAAGCCGACCTCGGCGACCGGCAGCGAGCCGGGCAGGTCGAAGGCGAACCGCGTGCGCAGCAACCGGTCCTGGCCGATGGAACCGTCCACGAAGGACCGGAGGTCGACGCGGGGGAGTCCGTGCCACAGCGTGGTGTGCTGGGTGATCCGCAGGTCGTCGAGCGTCGTGCTGCTGACGAGGCGTTCGCCGACCGGGCTCGACTCGACGTGCACCCGCGCCGGTCCGACGGCCCGTCCGGGGCCGGTGGGCAGCAGGTGCCACGGTCCCTCACCCCACACCGGGTGACCGGGATGTTCCTCCTGCACCACGAGTTCCGCGGCGAGACCGCCATCGCGCACCAGCTCACGGGCCGCGGTCTTGTCGTACACGCTCGCCAGCGCCCCGCCCCGAGCGGGATCGGCCTCGACGGCGAACGACTCGTTCGCGATCGCCACACCGGGCCGCGCGGTCCACGACGGCGGGATCGCCTCGGCGTCCACCACGCGGTACACCCGGTAGCCGGTCGCGGGCACCTGCCGTGCCAGGAAGGTCAGCGTGAGCTCGGCGAGCGTGCCGTCCGGGTGCCGAGTCACGGCCTCCGTCACCGAAAGGATCACTTGGCCGAGATGGTCCTCGACGCGGGCTCCGCGGCTTCCCGGAAGGCGCACCGTCACCGACGTGATCGCGTCCCGCGCGAAGGCGAGGGTGTTGACGGCGATCACCGCCTCGCCCGCGCCGGTGGTGTCGGCGTGCTCGGCCAGGTGGTCGATCGCGCCGGACAGCACCTCGCGGCCGAGTTCGTCGGCTTCCCGCCACCCGGTGAGCAGGTCCACGTACACCTGGTCGGACTCGGTGCCGGTGATGGCGTCGTGGTGAGCGCCGTAGACCAGCTGGCGCCACGCCTTGTCCAGTGCCTCGGCGGGGTAGCGGGCTCCCAGCAGCGTGGTGAGCGCTGCCATCCGCTCACCGTCCAGCACGGACACCTCGGCGACGCGCTGCGCCTGCTTGGTGTCGATGTAGGAGACGTCCTTGCCGGTGTAGACGGGGTTCATGTCCCTGGTCTGCGGGCTGAACGCCACCGAGCGCTCCTCGGCGTCCGCGCGCACCGCGGCGAAGAAGTCGCGGGGCAGACCCAGCACGAAGCGCGGCCAGACGTACTTCTTGTTCCACTCGCGGTGGATCTCGGTGCAGAACCGGGACGGCACGTTGTGGTCGTGCCCCACCGGCAGCATCACGTTGCGGGTGGCCGCCACCTGGCGCAGCGAGGAGAACTGGCGGTAGGCCTCGGCCATCGCCTCGTCCAGGGTGGACTTGCGCTCGATGTCCCACCCGGCGACGTAGTGGTCGGCCATGTAGGCGGTGAGCACGCCCCGGCCGCTCGGCGAGATCCACTCGAACTCGGACGGGAACTGCATCCTGGTGATGTCGCCGGTGTGCCGCTTGGCCCCGACGTGGTGCCACGGCCCTCTCGCCCAGGCACTGGAGTCGAGCCCGGCGTCGGCCATCAGGCCGGGGTAGGACGGGTCGTGGCCGAACACGTCGAGCATCCAGGCCGTGCGCGGCTCGGCGCCCAGCACGTCGCGCTGGTAGCCGATGCCGTAGACGGCGTTGCGGATCGTCGACTCGGGGTGGGTGAGGTTGGTGTTGGCCTCGTTGTAGTTGCCGCCGACGATCTCGATCCGGCCCTCGCGCAGGAACCGGCCCAGGTCGTGCCGGTCACCGGGGAAGGTGTCCCAGTGGGGTTTGAGGTAGTCGACCTCGGCGAGCACGAACCGGTAGTCGTCGTCCTCGCGCGCGGCGTCGAGGTGCGCGCGCACCAGGTCGAAGGCCGAGAGCTGGAACGGCATCCGCTTCTCCTGCGCACCCGGCAGGTCGAGCCACGTCTCGGTGAAGCCGCCCTGGGTGTTCCACCAGACCGGGTCGTAGTGGAAGTGCGAGACCATCCACATCGTCCACCCGGTCTCCGCGGCGGTGACCGTCGTGTCCCGGCTGACCGCGGTCCCGCCGTTGAGCGGCTCGACGAGCACGGTCGCCGGGTACGCCGTGCCCGCGGTGGTGGGCGAGGAGAAGACCACGCCGACCTCGACGACGGCCTCCTCCGCGCCCGCCGCCAGCAGCACCAAGTTGGGGGTGCGGACCAGCGGACCGGTGATCCGCACCCGCACCGGTTCGGGTCGCGGTCCTGAGACCGCGACCCGAACCAGTTGGCGTGGCGCGGAGGTGGACCCGACGAACAGGTCGGTGCTCTCGACACTGGTGATGAACACGGTGCTACTTGGCGCCTTCCAACGCGGCTTCCGAGTCGCGGAAGTACTGGGCCACGGCGTCGGTGATGGACATCTTGCCGAACGCGATCTGCTTGGCCGCCGCGTCCAACGCCTGCTTCGCGTCGTTGTAACCGGGCGGGGCGGTCGCCGCGTTGGGCAGCGCGTCCTTCGCCACCTCGTCGGCGACGTACTGGGCGTAGGTCACGTCCCGCTTGTCCGACGCGGTCAACGACGGCGTCAGGGCGTCCAGCGCCTTGCCCGATGGCGGGATGCCGCGCGTCATGGCCATCGCCTTGATCGCGTCGACGTCGCTGACGAAGAAGTCGATCAGCTTGGCCGCGCCGTCCGCGTTCTTGCTCTTGACCGGGACGCACAGCAGCACGCCGCCGCTGAGCGCCTGCCCGGTCTTGCCGTTGCTGCCGCGCGGCACCACCACGATGTCGAGCGCGTGCTGCGTCAGCGGCTGCATCTGCGCGAGACCCCACCCGGTGGTCATCGCGATCTGCCCGGCGATCAACGGGTGGTTGCCCGTCGCGGAGTCGGAGCCGGACAGCATCTCGGGCGGGCAGATGGCGCCGGCCTTGCGCAGCCCGTCCCAGAGGGTGAACCACTCCGCCAGGTCGTCCTTGGTGAAGCCGAGCTTGCCCTCGGCGGTGTAGAGGTCCTTGCCACGCTGCCGCAGCCACGGCTGGAGCGCGCCGGAGTCGTCCTTGGACGCGTCCAGCGCGCCGTACTTGCCCTGCCCCATGGCCTTCGACAGCTCGCCCGAGATGCGGCCGAAGTCGTCCCAGGTCCAGTTGTCGGCCGGGACGGGGATCTTCGCCGTCTCGAAGACGGTCTTGTCGTAGAGGATCGGGGCGTACCCGGAGCCGGACGGCACGCCGTAGGGCTTGCCGCCCACCGCGCCCGCCGAGCGAACCGCGGGGTACAGCGTGTCCAGGTGGATGGTGCCGGGGATGTAGGAGGACAGGTCGGTCAGCGTGCCCTTGGCGGCGTACGTGCTCACCAGTGCCGTGTCCATCTGGAAGAGGTCCGGCGGGTTGCCGCCCGCGAACTCCGTGTTGAGCTTGTTGAAGTAGCCGTCGTAGCCGGAGTACTGGGCCTCCACCTTGATGCCGGTCTTCTGGGTGAACAGCGCGATCGCCGCCTGGTAGGCCTTGTTGCGCGCTTCACCGCCCCACCAGCGGAACACCAGCGAGTTGGTCGCCGTGCCGCTGTCGGTCGCCGGCGGTGCGAAACCGCAGCCTGCCAGCGAAGTCGCGGCGAGGCCACCGGCCGCGAGGCCGAGGAAGCCCCTTCTGGACATGGGTGTGGACACGTGGTGTTCCTCTCTGCGGCGGAAAGGCCTATTTGATGCCGGTGGTCGCGACGCCGTCGACGAGTCGGCGTTGCGAGATCAGGAAGACGGCGACCGTGGGCACGAGCGTGACCACCGACATCGCCAGCATCCCGCCGTAGCTGGACCCGCTCGCCCGGTCGACGAACGAGTTCAGCCCCAGGGGCGCTGTGTAGCGGGTGTGGTTGGACAGGTACACGAGTTGGCGCAGGAAGTCGTTGAACGTCCAGATGAACGTCAGGATCGTGGTGGTCAGCAGCGCGGGCCTCAACAGCGGCAGGATGATGCTGAAGAACACCCTCACGTGCCCCGCGCCGTCCAGTGCCGCCGCCTCGTCCAGCTCACGCGGGATGCCGCGGATGAACTGGACCATCAGGAAGATGAAGAAGGCGTCGAAGGCGAACAGGTACGGCACCACCAGCGGGAGGAACGTGTTGATCCAGTTCAGCTTGTAGAAGATGGCGTACTGGGGGATCAGGGTGGCCTGGAACGGCAGCATCATCGTGCCGAGCATCAGCCCGAACCAGAAGCGGCGCAGCGCGAAGTCCAGCCGGGCGAACGCGTACGCGGCCACCGAGCAGGACGCCACGTTCGCGACCACCGTGCAGATCGAGACCGTGAGCGAGTTGGTCAGGTAGACGGTGAACGACGTGCCGGTCGCCGTCCAGCCGGTCACGTAGTTGGCGATGGTGAAGGCCATCGGCAGCGGGTTCATCGTGGTGAAGATCTGGTTCTCCGGCTTGAACGAAGCGCCGACCAGCCACACCATCGGATAGATCATCGCCACCAGGACGACCAGCAGCACGGCGTGCGCGCGCCAGTGGCGCTTCGTCCGCTTGCGGGGCACAACGGTTGTCATCACGAGTCCTCCTCTCAGTCCGCGTAGCTGACCCAGCGACGGGCTGACCAGAAGTACAGCGCGGTGAACAGACCGATCACGGCGAACAACACCCACGCCATCGCTGACGCGTAGCCCATCTGCATGCTGCCGAATCCCTTGAGGTAGAGGTAGAGCGTGTAGAGCAGGGTCGAGTCGATCGGTCCGCCCAGGCCGTTGGAGATCACGTAGGCCGGGGTGAACGTCTGGAACGCGTTGATCGTCTCCAGCACGAGGTTGAAGAAGATCATGGGGGACAGCAGCGGCAGGGTGATCCGGAAGAACGTCGTGAAGCGGCCGGCGCCGTCGATCGCCGCGGCTTCGTAGAGGTCCTGCGGGAGCTGCTTGAGCCCGGCCAGGAAGATCAGCATCGGCGTGCCGAACTGCCAGGTGGACAGCAGCACCAGTGTCCACAGCGCGTAGCGGGGGTCACCGATCCAGTCCGCCCCCTGGATGCCGAACAGGCCGAGCACCTGGTTGACCAGGCCGTCGCGGGAGAAGATCTGCCGCCACATCACCGAGACCGCGACGCTCGCGCCGAGCAGCGACGGCAGGTAGAACGTCGCCCGGTAGAAGCCGAGCGCCTTCAGGCCGCGGTTGAGCGCCACTGCGACCAGCAGCGCCGCCGCGAGCTTGAGCGGCACCGAGGTCACCACGTACAGCATGGTCACCTTGATCGACTGCAGGTAGCGCTCGTCGGAGAACAGCCGGACGTAGTTGTCCGCGCCGATCCACTGTGGATCGGTGAGCAGGTTGAACTTCGTCAGCGACAGGTACAGCGAGTACACCATCGGGATGAGGGTGAAGGCGAACAGGCCGATCAACCAGGGCGCCAGGAACGCGTAGCCCGCGAGGTTGTGCTTGTGCCGCCTTCGCTTGCTCCGCCGCACCGGTGCCGCCGGTGCGGCGGCCGGGGGCGCGAGCACAGCAACACCGCTGTTCTCCGACATGTGTTCACTCCTGGGACGTCATCAACTGCTGGTCTGCCGTCGGGTCGACGCGACACAGCGCATCTTCCTGCTGATCCCACGCACGGCGCCATTCCGGTGGTCCGTCCCAGGGAATCGGTAAGCGCTTTCCCGGACTGTAGGAACCAACTACCCGACTGTCAACTGGACACCTTGTTCCCTGGCGAGGTGGCTCGCCCCCAACACCGTGGCGTGCTCACCCAGCGTGCTGACCGTGACTTCGGTCGGCCAGCTCAAGGTCGCCAGCGCTGCGACGACACCGGGTCTGAGCAGCGGATTTCCGCCGACGCCTCCACCAAGGACGATCAGGCCGGGGTCGAGCACCGCGCTGATGGACGCGGCCAGCTTGCCGATCTCGTTCGCGTGCTCGGCCACCAGGTCGCCCGCCAGCGGGTGGCCTTCCCCGGCCAGGTCGAACAACGCCGCCGCGGTACTGGGCGCCGGGCCGCCGTTGGCAGGCCACCGGTCCCGCACCCGGCGCAGCAGGCCCTGCGCGCCGAGCCGGGCCTCCAAAGCCTCCTGGCCGGGGGAAATGCCGTCCACCCACGGGTAGGCGAGCCGCGCGACCTCGCCCGCGGCGCCGTTCGCGCCGCGCACCACCCTGCCGCCGACCACCAGCCCGGCACCTATGCCGACTCCGACCTGCAGGTAGACGAACGTGTCACGGTTTGGCCTCGGATCCGCGTGCAGTTCGGCAACCGCCGCGCAGTTGACGTTGTTCTCGGTCAGGACGTTGGCGTCGCGCGGCAGCCCGAGCGCCTTCACGGCACAGCGCACCCGCTGGTCGGTGGTGGCGTCGCCGTCACGGCCATCGGGCGTGACGACGTCCGACACTCCCACCACGACTGTCCTGAGTGGGCCGCTGCGAGTTCGCCTGCGCAACGCCGTGCGGATCATGCCCCGCGCGGTGTCCGGCTCGTCGGTGTGGCCGTGGTCCAGCAGCCGCCCGTCGAGTGCCACCGCCCGGTAGGCGACCCTGGTGGAGCCGCGGTCGACGGCCAGCGCGTACCCGGCGGTGGAGCTGAGCCGGTAGACCGCGGCTGACCGGCCGGTCCGGCCCTGCGCGGTGCCGCTGTGCTCGACGAGGCCGTGCGCTTCGAGTTCCGCCACGGCCGAGGAGACGGTGGGTTTCGACAGCGCGGACCTGGCGGCGAGCTGCGGCCTCGTTGCTTCGCCCAGCGCCGCTAAGGCGGTGAACACGTCGCGTGCGCTCTCGGACATCCCTGACATGTCGGCAACCGTATCCTTGACAGTGGCCAGGTTCGTAAGTTTACTTCTAAACCAACTCTGCGGGTCCCAGCCGCTCCACGCACGAGAACCTTCCAGGAGGAGTGTCCCGACCCACGCGCGCCCACAAGTACTGATCGTCTCGAGAGAGGGAAATCCGTGCCGGATCTCATCTCCGGTGTTCGGGTGGGAGTCGACGTCGGTGGCACCAAGACGCACGTCCGTGCCGTCCGCGGTGGCGAGGTGATCGCCGACCGCGTCGTCCCCAGTGATGGGTGGCGGATCGCGGACGTGCGGTCCTCGGCCGAGTTCCTCGTGGACCTCGTTACCACGACCGTGCCTCGCGCGGACGTGGTCGCGGTGGCAGTAGGCGCGCACGGGTGCGACAGTGCTCGGATGTGCGCCGCTGTGCAGGCCGAGTTGACGCGACTGCTGCCGGTGGCCTGCCTGGTGCGCAACGATGCCGAGCTGCTGGTGCCCGCTGTCGGTATCGATTCCGGCGTGGGACTGGTCGCGGGGACCGGATCGGTCGCGGTCGGCCGGGATCGCCGCGGCGATCCCGTCTACGTCGGCGGGTGGGGCTGGTTGTTCGGCGACGAGGGCAGCGCTCCGGGCCTGCTGCGCGAAGCCGCACGGGCGAGCCTCGCCGCCAGGGACCGCGGCGACCCACCCGACCTGCTCACCGACCTGCTGCTGCACTCGTACCAGGTCACCGAGGTGACCGACCTGCCGGACGCCATGGCGGCGGACTCGGGCGCCCGGCCGTGGGGCAGCCGCGTCGCGCTGGTGTTCGACGCGCTGCGCCGCGGTTCCGCGCTGGCCGAAGCAGTGGTGGGGGAAGCCGCGCGGGCACTGGCCGGGCTGGTGGCCCGACTGTCCACTCGCGACGTCGACATCGCCGACGTGGTGGTGGCCGGAGGGGTGATCCTCAACCAGCCGCGGCTGTTCGACGCGTTCACCCGCGAGCTCGAAGCGGTCGCGCCCGCCAGCAGGGTGCACCGGCTCGCCGTGCCACCGGTGCACGGCGCGGTGCGGCTGGCCGAGCGGCTGGCCTGAGCACGTTCGTTCCCGGATCCGCGCAAGGAGTTCCGATGACCGCGGTGTACCTGCCGAGCCAGCACGCCTGCGTGCACGACCTGCCTGACGACGACGAACACCTGGGGGTGGTGCTCAGCAGGGCGGTGGCCACCTCGATCTCCCGCCAGCACCCCGACGGCAACCTGGAGGACGCGGCCGCCGATGACGACATCGGTGACATGGCACTGGGTGTGGTGTCGCTGCTGTGCCTGGCGTGGCACCGCGGCGACCGGCGGGATGCCGAGCTGGTCGACGCCGCTCGGCGGGGCCTGGACTTCGTGCTGTCCGAACGGGTGTTCCGCACCGACAACCCCGGCGAGCTGTTCCTGCGGATCCGCGACAGCGGCGTGCCGTACGCCCGGTACGTGCTCGAAGCGGGTGAGCACCCCTTCGGCGACTGGCCGAGCACGGTGTGGGCGCTGCTGCACGCGGTCAACGTGCTGGAGTTCGGCCGGGAGGTGATCACCGAAGCGCAGTGGACCGCGCTCGCGGACGTGGCGGCCGGTTTCTGGCGGTGGCTCACCGAGGTGAGCCTGTTCAACCCCCAGCAGACGGCGAACCAGGCGATCGGTGCCGTGGTGGCCGGTTTGACGCTGGGGCGCTTGTTGTCCGAAAAGTCCATCGTGGACGACGCGATGCTGCTGTACCACAGCGAGGTCAGGGCCCACCGCGTCGTCGAGCGGGAACTGCGCCTGCCGGTGGAGCACGGCGCGGGCCACGACCAGAACTACCTGCCCATCTCGCTCACCTTCCTGGCCAGGGCGTACCAGGTGAGCGGCGAGCAGTGCTTCCTCGACGACGGCGACGAGATCGCCCGGCACCTGGAGTGCAGGCTGTCCGCGCGCGGCTTCGACTTCGGCGGCCCCCGCTACAGCGAGCAGCACAGCGGTTGCGAAGGCATGCTCGGCCTGAGGTTCTTCAGCGGCCGCATTCGCGCGGAACTCGGCCGCTACCTCGGTGACCGGCGGGTCGCCCACTACTGCGCCAGCTCGCCCGACGTGCCCAGCGGGCACTTCGCGTTCACCACCGTGTGGTTCTTCCTCGACGAGAACCGGTGGTACCGCGAGCCCGCCGAGGAGCCGGTGCACACCCGTTACTCGCTGCGCCACCACCGGGTGTCGGTATCGCTGACCGGCTACCTCACCCCGTACCTGATCGACGCGGGCGCGACCGCGGTGATCGAGTCCGTCGTGGACCACCAGCACGGCATCGGGCCGTTGGTGCGCTACGCCGACGGCGCGACGCTGCTGCTGACGCGGCCGCTCGGTCCGGCCCGCGTGCACGACCTCGTCGGAGCCGGGCTCGGGGCCAAGCTGGTGACGAAGGCGGTGGTCACCAGGGACCAGGTCATGCTCGCGGTGCAGCAGTTGTACGTCACCGACGGCGAACACCTGTACCTGATCGCGGTGCTCGACCGCGCCGCCCTGCCCGCCGACGCGGAGCTGACCTTCCTCGCGGGCCTGCCCTACGCGACCGCGGACGGGGAACGGCAGCGGCGCGTTCGGACGGTGGCCGAGCCGGGTGGCGACCCGTTCGACCTCGGCCGGGCAGGCGAGGTGCTCACCACCGGGGGAACGCTGCTCGCAGGTGGGCTCGCGCTCAGTGCGGGCGCGGCCGTGCGAGTGGTGAACCCGCCGGACGGTCCGGCGTACTTCAACAGCCCGCAAACCGTCGGCCTGACCCAGGAGCAGCTGTCGTTCTCGCTCGGCGACGACCCGAGGGGCTACGGCAACCCCGACGTCGGCTGGGGCCGCGTCGCCGCGACCAACCACGTGCTGGCCGCGCCGATCGCAGACGCGCCGCACGGGCGTGCCGTCTTCGCGCTGTGCTACGGGCCTGAACCCGTTGCGCTGCAGGTGTCGGCGGAGGAGGCCGAGGACGGCGTGCGAGTGCGCACACCGTCCTTCACCGCGCTCGTCGGCCACCCCGCGGGTGACCAGAGCGGTGAACCAGTGCTGAGCATCGCCAGAACATGAAATGTTAACGATCACATCATCTGGTGTGGTCTTCCGGCAGGCCGTCGCACTGCCGGATATTTGTCCGCAACTATCTTCCCCTGCCGCCGTAGCTGTCCTGATCGGACTTTTGGGAGCGTTAACATGTCAACCGTCAACGAGTTCGGCCGCAGATCCCTGCTGCGCCGTTCGGCGATGCTGTCCGCCGGTCTGCTGATCGGCCCGGCCGCACTGGATCGGATCGCCGGCGCGAGTGCCGCCGAACTGCCCGCGGGAGCGGCGCCCTTCGTGGACTCCTACCGCACCAACGTGATCGCCAACCTCACGCCGGAGACCAACGCGGCGGTGCGCGTCCTGACCGGGATGAAGGAACTCTGGCGCACCGGCAGTGCCTGGGACAACGGTGTCGTGCTCAACCGGGACGTGCTCACCGCGAACGTCCGCCACGTCGCGCGCATCACCAGGGCGCGGACGGCCGAGCAGGCCAAGCGCGCGTTCATCTTCGACCGCCAGCACCAGAGCTACTCCGCCATCGGCGGCCTCGGCCCGCTGGCGGAGCTGTACAAGGCGGGCGCGAAGGCCGTCACCGGCATCACCTCCGCCCCGGACGGTACGCCGCCGTCCACTGTGGACGAGAAGCTGCCGCCGGACGCACCCGCGGGATCCTCGCTCGGCGCCGGATCGCCGGACTCCGAACTCGGCCAGGTCGTGCAGCTGGTCAACACGTTGCGCGGACCGTTCGCGTCGGGCAACCCGTCGAAGTACGCCTACCTGTACCCCCGGCCGTGGCGGATGACCCCGGACAGCACGGTCGTCCCGACCGGCGCCACGGACGAGTTCGGCTACCCGGTCTACCGCTCCGACGTGGTCGTGGCCCCGCAGCTGCTGCGCCAGCGCAGCCTCAGCCCGGCCGACGACGGCGGCTACCCGAGCGGGCACACCAACGCGATGCACCTGGCGTGCCTGGCACTCGCGTACGCCGTACCCGAGCGCTTCCAGGAACTGGTGACCAGGGCGTTCGACCTCAGTGACACCCGGATCGTGGCAGGCATGCACTCCCCGGTCGACGTCATCGGCGGCCGGACCATGGCCACCGCGCTCGCCGCCGCGACCCTCGCGGACCCGCAGAACGCCGCGCTCAAGGCCGCCGCCGCGGCGCAGGCGAGCCGGTACTTCCAGGACCACACCGGCGGGGTCTTCGCCCACGCCCACTCGGCGGGCACGGCGACCGACCCCTACGCCGACCGCAAGGCGAATGCCGCGTTCGTCGCGGAGCGCCTCACCTACGGGCTGCCCAAGACCGGGCGCCGCATCGCGATGACCGTGCCGAAGGGTGCGGAGGTGCTGCTGGAAACCCGGCTCCCGTACCTCACCGCGGACCAGCGGCGCGAGGTCCTGCGCACCACCGCGCTGCCGTCCGGGCACGCACTGCTGGACGGCACCGAGCAGTGGGGCAGGCTGAA
>JBDSAJ010000236.1:0-2943 GCA_039922235.1 Umezawaea sp. | reverse complement strand
CGACCAATTCCGGCCTTGTCGTTCCGCTCCGTCCACTCAGGACCATCAGGCCGTCGCAGTGACCACCAGCAGCACGACGTCCACGACGGCGATCGCGACCGTGACACGGAACGCCGCCGGACTGTCGGGGGTCCGCAGGGCGGTAGCCGTCGCGGCCAGTGCACCGACGACGCCCACAGCAGCTGCGGTCAGCGCGAACGGCGTGGACGCGGTAACCGGACCGAAGCCGAGCACGACGGACGCGGCGGCCAGCGTGAGCGCCATGACGACCACACCCGCCGTGCGGCCGAGTCGTTGTGGCAGGCCGTGAACACCGGTAGCCGCATCCACGCGCAGGTCGGGCAGCACGTTGGCGAAGTGCGCGGCGAAGCCGAGCAGCGCCCCGACGACCGGCACCCACCACGGCGGCCACGGATGGCCGGGCAGTGCCAGGTAGGGCGCGAGCGGCAGGGCTCCGAACGCGAGCAGGTACGTGACACCTGACCAGACCGTCGCCTTCAGGCCGAGGTTGTACGCCCAGCCCGCCGCGACCCCGACCAGCAGCGCCGCACCGGCGAGCACGCCCACCAGCGCGGACAGCACGACCGTGCTCACCAGCGCCAGCACCGCCGCGATGGCGACCACCCGGACCGGAACCCGGCCTGCCGCAGCGGGTTTCGCGGTCCGGCCGGTGGCCCGGTCCCTGGCGGCGTCGACCCAGTCGTTGGACCAGCCGATCGACAACTGCCCGGTGAGGACGGCCGCACCGATCAGCAGCACCCCGCCAACGCCGTGCCCGACACCGGCTGCGAGGACCACGGCCACGGTCGTCACGGCCAGCGACGGCAGGGGGTGGCAGGCGCCCGCGAGCCCGATGACCGCCGAATGAGACGGTGGCGCGGTCGACGGTCTGGCCATCTGCCGAGTGTAGGTCCAGCGCCTACTGTGGACGGGATGACCGCCATATCGGCAATTCACGGGGTCCTGCCTCCGCACCGATATCCGCAAGCCCGGCTCACCGAGCTGTTCACGCGGCTCTGCCTGCCCGACCCGGAGTCGCACGCCATGGCCGATCGCCTGCACGCCAGCACCAGGGTCGCGACCCGCCACCTGGCCCTGCCGATCGAGGAGTACGCCGAGCTGGACGGGTTCACCGCGGCCAACGACGCCTTCCTGTCCGTGGCGGTGGACCTGGGCTGCGCCGCGGTGCTCGGCGCGCTGTCCGACGCGGGCCTCGACCCGACCGACGTGGACCTGGTGATGTCCACGACCGTCACCGGCATAGCGGTTCCCTCGCTCGACGCGCGCATCGCGGCCCGGCTCGGGATGCGGCCCGACGTCAAACGGCTGCCGCTGGTCGGACTGGGGTGCCTCGCCGGGGCAGCGGGTGTGGCCCGGCTGCACGACTTCCTGCGCGGTGCGCCGACGTCCGTCGCGGTGCTGGTGTCGGTCGAGCTGTGCTCGCTGACCCTGCAGCGCCAGGACCCCAGCGCTGCCAACATCATCGCCTCCGGCCTGTTCGGCGACGGCGCCGCGGCGGTGGTGCTGGTCGGCGCTGACCACCGGCTCGGGGCGGACGGTCCCAAGGTCGTCGACACCGTCAGCCACCTGTACCCCGACTCCGAACGGGCCATGGGCTGGGACGTCGGCAGCACCGGTCTGAAGGTCGTGCTGGGCGCGGAGGTGCCGGACCTGGTGCGGACCTACTTGGCCGACGACGTCAAGGGCCTGCTGGCACCGCACGGCCTGGTGATCGACGACATCGCGCGGTGGATCTGCCACCCCGGCGGCCCGAAGGTCATCGAGGCCATCCAGTCGGTGCTCGGCCTGGACGAGGACGACCTGGCGATGACGTGGGACTCGCTCAACCGGATCGGCAACCTGTCGTCCGCGTCGGTGCTGCACGTGTTCGCCGATACCCTGGCGGCCCGGCCCGCCGCGCCGGGGGACTGGGGGGTGCTGATGGCGATGGGTCCTGGGTTCTGCGCGGAACTGGTGTTGCTCCGGTGGTGACGCAGGCCTGGTACACGGTGCTGGTCGGGCTCGTCGGGGTCGAGCGGCTGGCCGAACTGGTGGTCGCCAAGCGCAACCTGGCGTGGAGCCTGGCCCGTGGCGGCCGTGAGACCGGTTTCGGGCACTACCCGTTCATGGTCGTGCTGCACACCGGGCTGCTGGTGGGCTGCGTGGCCGAGGTGTGGTTGCGCGACACCGGCTTCGTGCCCGCACTCGGGTGGCCGATGCTGGCGCTGGTGGTGGCCTCCCAAGCGTTGCGGTGGTGGTGCATCCGCACTCTCGGCCACCGGTGGAACACCCGGATCGTGGTCGTTCCGGGCCTGCCGAGGATCACCGGCGGCCCCTACCGGCTGTTCCCGCACCCCAACTACGTCGCCGTGGTCGTCGAGGGGGTCGCCCTGCCGCTGGTGCACGGCGCGTGGCTCACGGCGGCGGTGTTCACGCTGCTCAACGCCGGGCTGCTGACCGTGCGGATCCGGGCCGAGGACGACGCGCTGCGGTCCGCCGGTGCGTGACGTCGTCGTCGCGGGAGGCGGACCGGCGGGCCTGGCGGTGGCGTTGGGCTGCGCACGGGCGGGCCTGGACGTCGTCGTGTGCGAGAAGCGCCGTGGCGTGATCGACAAGGCGTGCGGCGAAGGGCTGATGCCCGGCGCGGTGCGGGCGCTCGCCGCACTCGGCATCGACCCGCCGGGACACCCGATCGGCGGCATCACCTACCGGCAGGGCGCCGTCAGCGCGCACGCCCCGTTCCGCAACGGGCTCGGCCGCGGCGTCCGGCGCACCGTCCTGCACGAGGTGCTGCGCGCCGAGGTCGAGCGGCACGGCGTTCCGGTGCTGGCCACCCCGGTCACCGACGTCGTCCAGGTCGCCGACCACGTGCGGGTCGGCGACCTGCGCGCCCGCTACCTCGTCGCCGCCGACGGCCTGCACTCGTCGCTCCGCGATGTGGCC
>JBDSAJ010000235.1:0-12943 GCA_039922235.1 Umezawaea sp. | reverse complement strand
CCGCTCTCGCCGCACCCGGTGACGCGGCCTACGTGATGGGCTACTTCACCGAGTCGCCGAGCAAGACCGCGGACCGCTACGCCCTGCACCTCGCCGTCAGCACCGACGGCCTGAACTGGACGCCGCTCAACCAGGGCAATCCCGTGGCCACGCCGACCGCGGGCACGCAGGGCCTGCGGGACCCGTTCATCATGCGCAAGCAGTCCGGCGGGTTCGTCGTGCTGGCCACCGACCTGAAGGGCACCGACTTCAGCAGGCAGAACCAGTACATCCACGCCTGGGACTCGGCGGACCTGCGCTCGTTCACCGGCTACCGGCGGCTGAAGATGCACTCGATGCCCACCCACACCTGGGCGCCCGAGGCGTTCTGGGACGCGGCGCGCGGCCAGTACGGCATCCTCTACTCGGCCAACAGCGGAGGGCGCGACGCCTTCTACGTCAACTACACCACCGACTTCGTCACGGTGTCCGCGCCGCAGCTCTTCTTCGACCCCGGCTTCAACGTCCTCGACGCCACCGTGCACGTCGGCAACGGCACCAACTACCTGTACTACAAGAGCTTCACCGACGGCCGCCTCTACGGCGCGCGCTCGTCGACGCTGAACCCCCGCGGCTTCGACCGCGGCACCTACACCGCGGGCGTGGTCAACGGGGGCATCGAGGCCCCCATCGTGGTCAAGGCACACGACCGCGACGAGTGGTGGCTGTGGGGCGACTCGTTCTCCCCCGTCAACGGCGAGCTCTACGCCTGGCGCTCCGGCAACGTCAACGCCGACGCGTGGTCGCCGCTGACCAAGGCCCAGTACACCCAGCCGCTCAACGCCAAGCACCCCACCATCTGCGGCATCACCGCCACCGAGCACGACAACCTGCTCAGCCGTTGGGGCGCACCGACCTGGAACCGGATCAAGTCCTACAACTTCCCGGACCACCTGATCCGCCATTCCGGGAACACGGGGCGCATCGACCCCTACCCGTTCGACCCGTACCAGGATTCCCTGTGGCACCTGGTCCCCGGCCTCGCCTCCTCGTCCGGGGTGTCGTTCCGCTCCTTCAACCTCCCCGACCGCTACCTGCGCAATTCCGGCTCCGTCGTCGGCCTTGCCGCCAACGACGGCTCCTCCGCGTTCGCCGCCGCAGCCACGTTCCACCGCGTCCCCGGCCTTGCCGACAACACGTGGACTTCCTTCCGCTCGCACGACTTCCCCGATCGCCACCTGCGGCACGCCAACTACGTGCTGCGCGTCGACGCCGTCGGCACCGCGGCCGACCGCGCCGACGCCACTTTCCGCATCGGGTACTGACCGGTGCGTCGTCTTGTGCTCAGGTCGCCTCGCGGTGAAGCTTGGGCCGTGCCGAGTGCTGCCGAGTTCGCCTGCGGGAAGGTCCGCGCGGTGCGCGATGACCCGCAGGGTCGGCTGGCGCTGCTCCGTCGCCTGTACGAAGGGCCCGACCGGAACGGCACCACCCACCTGCCGTACCGACGCGCGGCGACGGCGTTCATGAACTGGCAGCTGCGCCGCGGCCTGTTGGCGGCCGACGACGCCCCGGTGCCCGGCAGCCGGTGGTGGCGGGCGGTCAACGAGCGGCTGCTCCGCGACGGCTGGGAAGCCCTTGGCCTGGCCATGGGGATGGACGCCACCGGTTCGACGCCGAGCGCCGCGTCCTCGTTGGACTTCATCCGGCGTCCGACATCGCGGAACTGGTACCGGGCGCACAACAGCAGCGTCGTGGCCGGGTACCTGGACAACGTCGAACTCGCCCAGGCCGAGAGCCGGACCGAGCGGTTCTTCTTCAACCTGGTGCTGATCCGCGTCCTGTACGCGCACGCGCTGGTGGCCGCGCCGCGGCTCGCGCTGGGTAGGCTGTCACCACTCGCGCCTGTTCTGGGCGACCCGCGGCTGGGCATGACCGGGATCTTCCTGTCGGTCTCGAGGATCCTGCCCGCGACCTACCCCCTCGGCGACGACGTCGAGCGGTACGTCTCCCGCGAGCACGGCTTCGGCCGCCTGGTCGACACCGGGATAATCCAGCCTCGGCTCCGGCACCTGTTCGACTGGTCGGCGCACGAGTTGGGCGAGCCGCGCCTCGCCCAACTGTTCGACGGCGATGTGCCCTGCTACGCGTGGCCGGGCGAGGACCGGCGACCGTGGCTCCCACGTTCCACGATCGCCACGCGCCTCGCCCTCCGCGCCCTGCCGCCGAGTTCGGTCCACGAGGGACGCCCGTACCGCGCAGGCGACTACACGTAGTCCTCGGCAGCGGTCGGCGCGTCCGGCCGGGTGAGCACGTGGCGAACCGCGTCCGCGAGCGCGGGAGCCTCGCTCGCACCGGCGTCGGCAACGCCCACGCCGTACCGGAACCGCACGGTGGCGCCGTTCTCGACGGTCAGCTCCTCGCTGAAGAACGGTGCGGGGTTGAGGCAGGCGAACTCCTCGGTGCGGGCGAACCACTGCGGGGGGTGGTTCGGGTTGTCGGTGTCGTCGACCATGAGCACCAGCGACTCCGCGTCCGTCTCGTCGTGACGGCCCGCGAAGGCCATCCACTCCGCGCGCCGTCCACGCGCCTCTTCGCCTGCGATGCCTTCCGCGGTCACGAACTGCCCGCCGGTGAACGATCGCGGCCCCCTCCAGAACAGGCCGCCGTAACCGGCGTTCTCCCGTCCCTTGGTGGTCGGCGATCCGATGGCCACGTCCGCCCCGGAGACGTTCGTCATCCGCGTCTCGAACGTCAACGCCCAGGCCCGCGGGCTGATCAGGCTCATGCGCAGCGTCCGGCGTTCCGTGAAGAACGGCGCACCGGACTGGGTGATCCAGTCCAGTTCGTGGGCGAACGTCGCGGTTTCGTCGGACCGGTTCAGTGCGACGACCCGGCGGTGCGCCTGGGTCCCGTTGTTGTCGAGCTGGACGTAGAAGCGTCCGTGGACGTACGTGGGGCCACCCCAGAAGTTCTCCTCGCCGACGTGGGGCAGGGACCAGGCGATGCCCTTGTGCCACACGTGGTCGTGGGGGCGGAACAGGCTGACCACTCGGCCGGCACGGGTGCGCAGGGGGTGGAGGTAGGGCTTGGGCGACTCCAGTTGGACGGTGTCCGGGCGGTACACGTAGCGGAACAGCTCGACGTCGCCGTCCCTGACCACGACCGAGGCATCGAGGTCGTCCCTGATCTCGAGAAGGTTCATGCCAGTGCCTCCTTGATCGGTTCCCACGGCACGGCGCCGCCATCCATGCTGAGCGTGAACGGGTCGTCGTCGGTCAGCTCGCCCGCGGTGGTGTGGGCACCGCGGAAGGCCGAGGCGTAGGTCGCGGCCGCGAACTCCAGCGTGCGTCGGGCGTCCGGCAGGGAGACACCGGGTTCCCCGCCGGTGTCCCAGGCGTCGAAGATGGCCTCGATCTGGAGTTTGTGGCCGCTCTCGACGTCCGGCTCCTCACCGCCGGTCCAGAGGGCCGAGAGCTCGTCGTGGCCGGGAGCCGCCGTGAACCGCCAGTGCTCCTCGCGGTAGCCGTAGAGGTGTTCGAGCTCGACCGTGGCGAAGTCGAAGTCGAAGCGCAGACGTGACGTCTCGCGCGGGGACACCAGGGAGTTGACCACCGTGGCGAGTGCTCCGTTGGCGAACCGGACCGCGGCGATCGAGACGTCCTCGGTGTCCGTGGGTCGGGCCTGGCGGGCGGCGAGCGCGCTGATCACGGACCAGGGACCGAGGACCGACAGCATCAGGTCGAACTGGTGGATGCCGTGTCCCATGGTGGGACCGCCCCCCTCGACGTCCCAGCGCCCCCGCCACGGCACGGCGAAGTACTCGTCGGGCCGGTACCACAGGGTCTCGCACGTGGCGACCAGCGGACGGCCCAGCGCGCCTGCCTCGGCCAGTCTGCGGAGGCGCACGGCGGCCGCGCCATAGCGGTGCTGGAAGACGGTCAGGACCTTGGAGCCGGTCTGCTCCTGCACCGCGGCCAGCTGGTCCACCTCGCGCAGGCTCAGCGCCGTCGGCTTCTCCACCAGTGCGGTGACGCCCGCACGCATCGCCAGGGTGGCCAGGGCGGCGTGGGTCTGCGGTGGCGTGCAGATGTGCAGGAGGTCGAGCTTCCCGCTCTCCAGCAGGGCGTTCGGGTCGTCGAACACCTGCGGCACCGAGAACCGGTTCGCGAACTCGGTGGCGCGGGCCAGGTCGACGTCGGCGACCGCGACGAGTCGGGCGCGGTCGGGGAGTTCGGCAAGGGCCGCGGCATGGGCGTGGGCTATCCCGCCGGTGCCGATGATGGCCACGCGGTACGGCGGCAGGGGGCTGGGCATGGGTGGTTTCTCCCTCTGGTTCCCGACCCGCTCGCGCGGGGCCTCCCCGAGGGCCGCCGCGGCGACAACGGCCCCCAGAGGACGAAATTACTTGGCCGCGTCGATTTCGCGCTGGAGCTCCTTGATGAACGCGTCCGCGGCGGCTTCGGGCGAGCTCTTGCCGAAGTAGACCTCCTGGCTGTAGCGCTGCAACATCGGCTCGATCCCGCTTCCCCCGTTGGGGGTCACGACCGGCGCCGCGCCCGGCGTCACCGCGTTCATGTACTCGACCGCCGCCTTGTCCGGTCCGGTCAGACCCGCCTCGAGGTGCGCGCGCGTCTCCTTGTTCGCGGGGATGCCGCGTTCGGTCTTGAGGATGTCGGCGGCTTCCTGGCTGTTGAGCATGAAGTCGACGAACGCGGCTGCCTCGGCGGGGTGCTCGCTCTGGCTCGAAACGGCCCAGTACATCGAGGGTTTGAAGGAGTCCGCCTTGATGTCGACGATGTGGGGCATCCGCACCAGCCGCAGGTCGCCCCCGTTCGCCTTCCGCAGCGCGGTGATCTGGGTGTTGTAGGCCACGCTGATGGCCGCCTTGCCGGTGGCGAAGCTGCCCGCGGCGATACCGGCGGTCACGTCCTCGACCATCGTCGAGGCCTTGACACTCGCCTCGGAGGAGATCAGGTCCAGGCCGAACTTCCACATCTTGACGAGCGACTCGGGCTTGGCGGAGACCTTGCCGTCCTGGTCGAAGAGGTTGCCGCCGTCCTGGCGGATCCAGTACTTGAGGCTGCCCGCGTCGAAGCCGGGTGCGCCCGCCGAACCGTGGATCTCGCCACCGCTCTTGGTCGTCAGCTCCTTCGCGATCCTGGCGTAGTCGTCCCACGTCCACGTCTTGTCGTCGGGGAGGGCCACGCCGTACTTGCCGAACAGGTCGGCGTTCACGACGGTGGACAGGACGCCGACGCCGATGGGAAGCGCGTACTGCGCGCCACCGACCTGTCCGGTGGCCAGTGCCTCGCCGTCGAACTGCGAGGTGTTGACGATCTTCTTGACCTTGCCGAGGTCGTACAGCGCCCCGCGGTCCGCGTACGACGCGAGGTAGAGCTCGTCCATCTGGACGACGTCGGCCGAGTCCTTGGCCGCGGTCGTCGTGGCGAGCGCGTCCCAGTAGCCGCTCCAGTCCTTGTACTGCCCCTCGACCTTGATGTTGGGGTACTTCTTCTGGAACGCCGCGATGGCGTCGTTGGTGAGCTTGGCGCGGGCGTCCGCTCCCCACCAGGTGACGCGGAGGGTGACCGGCTGGCCGCTGAGCTCGGGATCGGAGCCGGTGTCGCCGCGACCGGAGCAGGCGGTCAGCACGAGTGAGAGGGCGGCGACCGCTCCGATCGCGATTCGTCTGAGGGGGCTGGTGTGCACGTGGGTCTCCTAGTCTGACGTCGGTGTCAGGTTGACTGCTTCGGTGTCCCGACAGCCCCGCGGTCACTTGCCGCCGGTGGTCGCGATTCCCCGCAGCAGGAACCGCTGCCCCGCGAGGAAGACGACGAAGACGGGGACGAGCGACACCACGCTCATGGCGAACGCGGAACCCCAGTCGGTTTCGGTCTGCTGGTCGACGAAGGCGCGCAGCGCGAGGGGTGTGGTGTACATGTCCGGGTCGGTCAGGTAGATGAGCTGGCTGTAGAAGTCGTTCCAGGTCCAGATGAACGTGAAGATCGCGGTGGTCGCGAGCGCCGGGACCATCAGCGGCAGGATGATGTCGAAGAAGATCCGCGCGTGCCCGGCACCGTCGATCCGGGCGGCCTCGTCGAGTTCGCGCGGGATGCCGCGGACGAACTGCACCATGAGGAAGATGAAGAAGGCGTCGGTCGCCAGGAACTTCGGCACGATCAGGGGCAGGAAGGTGTTGACCCAGTCCAGTTCCGAGAACAGGACGTACTGCGGCACGATGATCACGTGGATCGGCAGCATGATCGTGACGAGCATGAGGGCGAACCACACCCGCTTCGCCCGGAACTCCAGCCTGGCGAACGCGTACGCGGCCATGGAGCAGGCGACGAGGTTCCCGAGGATCGCGCCGACCACGACGATCACCGAGTTGACCATGTAGTAGCTGAACGGTTCGGCGTAGGCGTTCCAGCCGTTGGCGTAGTTCTCGACGTGCGGGTTCGTCAGTGCGAGCCCCGCGTTGCGGAAGATCTCGCTGTTGGGGCGCAGGGAGCTGACCACCATCCACAGGACGGGGTACAGCATCGTCACGGCGCAGGCGATCAGCAGGAAGTGCTTGAGGAGGACGCGAATCCGGCGCCTGATCCGGCGCGGCGCGGGTGCGGTGCGCTCAGTCATCGTAGAACACCCAGTACTTCGAGGCCCGGAAGTTGACCGCGGTGAAGGCCGCGACGATGAGGAGCAGGAGCCACGCGAGCGCGGACGCGTACCCCATGTCGAAGTGGCCGAACCCGCGCTGGTACAGGTACAGCGAGTAGAAGAGGGTGGAGTCGGCGGGCCCGCCGGTGCCACCGGAGACCACGAAGGCCTGGGTGAAGGTCTGGAAGGCGTGGATGATCTGCAGCACCAGGTTGAAGAAGATGATGGGGGTCAGCAGCGGGAAGGTGATGCTGCGGAACTTGCGCCACCGGCTCGCGCCGTCGACGGAGGCCGCCTCGTAGAGGGACGTCGGGATCTGCCGCAGCCCGGCGAGGAAGATGACCATGGGCGAGCCGAAGGTCCAGACGTTCAGGACGATCAGGGTCGACAGTGCCGTGCTCGGCTCCGAGATCCAGCCCTGCCCCTGGATGCCGAACAGGCCCAGCACGTCGTTGACGATGCCGTTGGTCCCGAACATCGTGCGCCACAGCACGGCGATCGCGACGCTGCCGCCGATCAGCGACGGCAGGTAGAACACCGAGCGGTAGAAGGCGAGGCCCCGCACCCCCTTGTCCAGCAGCAGGGCCAGCCCCAGCGCCAGTGCCAGCTGCAGCGGGACCGAGACGAAGACGTAGCTGAACGTCACCCCGAGCGACTTGTGCAGGCGCTCGTCGTGGAGCATGCGCGTCCAGTTGTCGAGTCCGCTGAACCGCGGTGGCTGCAACAGGTTGTACTTGGTGAAGCTGAGGTAGAGCGAGACCAGCATCGGGCCGATCGTGAGCCCGAAGAGGCCGGCGAACCAGGGCAGCAGGAAGAGGAACGCTGCCTTGTTCTGCTGTCGCGCACCCCGTTGGGGCCCACGTAACCGGCGTAGTTCGTTGATGGAACTCACGGCAGTGCTCCCTTGGTGGCGACAGCGACACACGGTGGTGCAGGCACGTCCAAGCTCCGCCCCGGCCAAAAAGTGATCGTTCACTCTTGGGGCTCCCCGGACCATAGTGAACGATCACTTTTTGCGTCAAGGGTGTGTACCCTCGGGACCTCTGGCATGGTGGAGAAGGGATCGGGTGGAGTGGATGGCTGGCGCTGACACGGCGCGACGACGGCCGACGATCACCGATGTGGCGCGGCTCGCCGGTGTGTCACCGCAGACGGTGTCGCGGTTCCTGCGGTTCAACGGCGGGCTGAAGCCCGCGACCGTGGAACGCGTGGAGAACGCGGTCCGCGAGCTGGACTACCGCCCCAACCTGGTGGCGCGCTCCATGCGCACGCGGAAGACCGGTCGACTGGCGATCCTCATGCCCGCCATGGCGTTCAACCCGTCGCGCATGCTGGGCGGAGCCGGTGCGACGGCCGACGCCGCGGGGTACTTCGTGGACGTCGTGAGCGCCGGGGGCGGTGTGCGGGCGAGGAGCGAGCGCCTGCTGGAACTCGCCGACTCGGGGCAGTTCGAGGGCATCCTCTCCCTCGCTCCCATACTCCCCTCGGTGCAGGACCAGCTGCACCAGAGGACGGGCGTGGTGATCTCGGCCGACTTCGACGACGAGATGCGCGGCATCGGGGAGTTGGCCGACGGCACCCCCGTGGTGCAGATGATCGAGCACTTGGCGGCACTCGGCCACTCCCGGTTCCTGCACGTGGCAGGCGATGCGCAGTTCGCGTCCGCGCGAGCGCGCAAGCAGAGCTACCTGGACGCGATCGAACGGCTCGGCCTCAAGTCCGTCGGGGTCTTCGACGGCGACTGGTCCGGCGAGTCCGGCATCCAGGCGATCCGGTCACTCCCCAGCCGCTCACGGCCGACCGCGGTGATCGCGGCCAACGACCTCGTCGCCGCGGGCGTCGTCCGGGGCGCCAGGGAACGCGGCTGGGACGTGCCGGGCGACATCAGCGTGACCGGCTGGGACGACGTCGACCTCGGTCAGTTCATGACCCCGTCCCTGACCACCGTCGACGTGGACCTCGAACGGCTCGGCTCGAAGGCGATGACCAAGCTGATCGCGGGTTTGCACGACATGCGGCCCGAGCCGGACGAGGAGTCCCTGTTCCGGATCATCTGGCGGGAGTCCACCGCCGCGCCACCACCGGCGGATCGCACTGGCCGCAAGCGAAAACCACCCGCCGGTGCAAGTCAGGCGGGGTGAACGCACTGCTGTGCGGGCTCCTCGATCAGTTCCGGTAGACGTCGAGCCGTCCGCACATCCCGAACTTCCCACGGGCGGCGGGCTGTTCGGACCGAACGGCGGCATCGGCGAGATGGGGGAACTCACCCCGCTCCAGTGAGTCGAGCTGCACACCGGTGGCCGCGGCGGACGCCTCGGCACCCCGCTGCCACCGCTCGCGCCACTCGGCGATCCGCGGCCGCACGAGCGCGGCGGCGGCCCGGTGGAACGCGGCCAGCGCCTCCGGCCCTTCGGCCTCGCGCAGGGCTCGGTAGCCCTCCAGGGCGAGGTCGCGCCGGCTCCGGGCGACGCGCTCCTGCTCCGCCTCGGGCACGTCGGCGGGGATGACCGTGGCACGCGCGTAGGTCTCGGGGTCCGCCAAGTACTCCGGCGGCAGCGTGAGCACCGCGTCCCCGGCCTCCGGCAGCCCGCTGTTCTGCATCAGGACGGTGATCCGCAGGTCGCCGTCGTTGACCAACCGGTGGATGGTGCCGGGGGTGAACCACGCGACCACGCCTGCCCGGAGCGGGGTGACCTCGTACCCGGACGCGGTCAACGTCTGCACCGCGCCGCTCCCGCCGGTGACGACGTACGCCTCGGAGCAGGCCAGGTGCACATGAGGGGTGCCGCCGCTGGTCCCGTCGGCATCGGGCCAGTCGTACACCGCCAGGTGCGAGACGGCGACCCCGCCGGGCAGCCCGGTGAAGCCGTGGGGGATGACCAGGCTCATCGTGCGCACTTCCTGGACGCGGGTGCGGGTTCGTCGCCTGCTGCGCTCGGGTTCGTCATCAGCACTCCGGGAACTGGTGGAGGAAAGCGCTTTCCGTCGTGGGTAAACTATGGTTTCCTTGCCCGCTGGGTCAATACTCCGATCCACCGTCGTGCGGTTCGCCGACTTCGATCACCGGCCACCGCGCCACACCAAGTGCCGGCCCTGTTCACGATCAGGACCGTCCAGCCCCGGCCGCGCCTCGCCCCGGTTGCTCCGAGCTCCGGCGGAAGCGGTGTCGGCACTGACGTTCCGCCACACGGTTGTCAGCACGAACCTGTCGGACGTAAGGAGAGAGCAGCATGCACGCTCCCACCGGGCCACGACGCACAGACCGCTTGACGCGCGCAGTGCGCCGAGCGACCGCGATCCTGGCTGCCATGGCGTTGACCACCGCCATCCCGATCGCCGGCGCCGAGAGCGCCGAGCAGCCGACGGTGCTGGTCAGCGAAAGCTTCGGCACCCAGACCCAACCCGCCAACTTCGGCTTCCCCAGCGGTGCCACCGTGACCGGCGGCGTGCTCAACCTGACCGTCGGGATGGCCAACTACACGACGTCGGTCAAGCAGTTCGCCGCACCTCTGCTCCGGGAGCGGACCGTCGACCTGAGCTTCGACTGGAAGACCTCGGTCGCGAACAACACGCACAAGACGGGCACCGAACTCAGGGACAGCAAGGGCAACCTCGTCTTCGCTATCGCCGCGACCGCCGCCGAGCTCCGCTACAGCCTCACCGGCCCCGCGTCCGACTCGACGTCGGCGCCGGACTCGCTCAACCCGACCTGGACCAGGATCGCCTTCAACCGCGCCAAGTGGTACACGGTGGACCTGCACATCGACTTCGCCGTCAAGACGGTGCAGTACACGATCACGACGAAGGAATCCGCCCCGACCGTCATGGCCTCGGGGACGGGCCGCACCACCGCGACCGACCTGGCGAAGTGGGTCGCGTGCGACTACTTCGGCACCGGGGTGCAGTCGGTCGACAACTTCTCGCTGGCACGTCCGGGAAGAACCGCGGACGGCCTGCTGGCGGGCAGGAAGATGTACGCGTTCGGCGACAGCATCGTGTACGGCCACAGCTACCCGCGTGGTTTCGCGGACTTCACCGCCGAACGCGAGCTCATGAACCTCACCAAGTACGCGAGGAACGGCGCGACGATCGGTCCCGCGCGGGCTTCGGGCGGGCAGGTCATCGCACAGGTGCGGGCCGCGAGCGCGCAGTCCCCGGACTTCGTCGTCTTCGACGGCGGCACCAACGACGCCGAGGTGATCCACGACCAGGGCCTGTACCCGATCGGGGCCATGGCACCCGGCTTCGACCCCGCGGGCTTCAACGCCGGTACCTACGCGGGCTCACTCGAGTTGACGCTCCACACCATGCACCAGAAGTGGCCCGCGGCGCGGATCGTCTACGTCGCGGTGCACAAACTGGGCTCGCGGGACTGGGGCACGCAGCTCGCCCTGCGCACGGTGACCCTCCAGATCTGCGCCAAGTGGGGTGTCGCCGTCGCGGACGTGTTCGCGGATGCCGCGCTCG
Source organism: Umezawaea sp. (assembly GCA_039922235.1). Classification (GTDB taxonomy): domain Bacteria; phylum Actinomycetota; class Actinomycetes; order Mycobacteriales; family Pseudonocardiaceae; genus Umezawaea. The sequence continues at coordinate 1,840 of JBDSAJ010000235.1, read as the reverse complement.
ACACCCGTGTGGACGCCCAGCGCGTGGCGTACACGTTCAGCGGACTCGTCAACGGCTACCCCGGCACCGGCGGCACCGGCACGCATCCGAACATCGCCGCGATCACGAAGTTCTACGCGCCTGTGCTCACCGCCGCGCTGGCGCGACCAGCCCCCGCGAACCGGCGCTGAGTCCACCGGGGGCGGAGTTCCGGGGCTCCTGCGGTACCCCGGCTGGCCACCCCCGCGCGGGTACCGCAGGAACGTGCTGAGGCCTTGGCGCCAGACAGGTGATGTGTCCGGTCCGTACGCGTGTCGAGACATGATTGACACTTCTTGTGACCCAGGCCAGACTGAGTGACACATTCAGGTTCTGCGGGAGCCAGTGAGGCCATGAACAACGAAGTTGACGGCCGGTGTCGAGTGTGGCGGTTGCGTGTCGGCAAGGGCATCAGGCCAAACGGCCTTGCCCGACCAGCCGGTGGCGCAGCCATGACGGCCCCGTTCCCCTTTCCGATAGGCAGCACCGCCGGTTAGTCCGATTTCGGCCGCCCCCATCCACTCCCTGCGGCCGGGCTGCTGACGGCGTGCTTCGCCTCGGCATCCGGTCCCGCTGCAAAGGGTCGAGGCCTTCATCGCCTGTGTGGGGATAGTCCGCGCACAAGTCTGTCCGCCGCATTTGACAGGAGGTAGACCGTGATAAGAAGTGAAAGCGCTTTCCACGATCCGTCCGGGGTGGTCCGCCCGGGACCGCCACCGGGTCGGTTGTGGAGGTACGGCATCGCCCTCGCCGCGGCAACGATCATGGTGGTGGCGTTGACGGTGGCGGGCGGGAGCCGGCAGGCGTCCGGGGCCGACAACCCGTACCAGCGCGGGCCGGACCCGACACCGGCCAGCGTTTCGGCGAACCGGGGAACCTTCGCCACCGCGCAGGTCACCGTGCCCGCGGGGAACGGTTTCGGTGGTGGCGTGATCTACTACCCCACCGACACCAGCCAGGGCAAGTTCGGCGCGATCGCCGTCGTACCCGGCTACACCGCCACCTGGGCCGCCGAAGGTGCCTGGATGGGGAACTGGCTGGCATCGTTCGGGTTCGTCGTCATCGGCATCGACACCAACACCCGCAACGACTGGGACGACGCCCGTGGCACCCAACTGCTGGCCGCGTTGGACTACCTGACCCAGCGCAGTTCCGTGCGGGACCGGGTCGACGCGAGCCGCACCGCGGTGATGGGCCACTCCATGGGCGGCGGCGGGGCGGCGAACGCGTCGCTGCGGCGGCCGACGCTCAAGACCGCGATCGGGCTCGCGCCCGCCAGCTTCTCCCAGAACCTGACCACCACGCGGGTGCCGACCATGTTGATGGCCGGGCAGAACGACGGCACGGTCAGCCCGGCCAGCGTCAAGAGCCTGTACAACGGGATCCCGGCCGGGGTTGAAAAGGCCTACGTGGAGATGGCAGGCGGGGCCCACAGCTTCCCGACGTCGAACAACCCCACGATGATGCGCACCATCATCCCCTGGTTCAAGATCTTCGTCGACAGCGACGCCCGCTACGCCCAATTCCTGTGCCCCTTGTCGAACATGAACGGCATCAGCGCGTACCAGAACACGTGCCCGCTGATCCCCACGACGCCACCGACCACGACCACGACGACCACCACCACGACCACGCCGGGTGAGCCGGGCGGCAACACCTACGTGGGGCAGCAGTCGGGTCGCTGCCTGGACGTGTCCGGCCAGAGCCAGGACAACGGCGCGAAGGTCCAGCTGTGGGACTGCAACGGTCAGTCCAACCAGAAGTGGACGCTGACGGGCGCGGCGGAGTTGCGGGTCTACGGCGGCAAGTGCCTGGATCTCCC
>JBDSAJ010000234.1:0-20345 GCA_039922235.1 Umezawaea sp. | reverse complement strand
CACCAGCTCGTGGGAGTAGCCGAGCAACTCCTGGAGCTCGGGGTCGAGACCGGCAGCCACCGCGGGCGGCACGCTCAGGCTGGAGTTCTCCACCGTCCGCAGCCAGGCGACCTGGTAGCCGGTGCTGAAAATCCGCCGCACCTCGTGCTCGGTGCTGTTCGCCCCACCTGCGTGGAACAGGTCGGCCCGGAACACCAGCGCGTCGCCCTGGTCCATCACCGCCTGCACAGCGCGGTCCCACGGCGGGGCCTCCTCGTCCGCCCGGCCACCATGGCTGTCCAGCACCACCCAGGTGGCCCCGTTCTCACTGGTGAACGGGGTCATCGCGGCCATCACGGTGAGCGCGATCGGATTCTCCCCACCAGGCCAGTGCCGCCACGAGTACGTGTCGCGGTGCAGCATCTGGCGCTCGGCGCCCGGCTGCCGCGCCATGTACTCGGCCGTGGTCATCAGCACCGTGTCCGACAGCGGGGCCAGCGCGCGGCGTGCGCAGCCCAGGATGTCGGGCTGGAGCACCATCTCCGCCGCGCTGGGCACGGCCCCGATCAGGGAGTGCAGCGACGACGTCGTCGCCCCCTGGAAGCCGCCCAGCACCGAGGAGGCCGCGTACTCGACCTCCTCCGGGTGCCGGGCCAGGTGGTCCTCGACCTCGGCGAGGAAGGTGGTGCACTGCTGGGGGCTGAACGCGCCCCGCAACACCACGGCCCCCCGGCGGAGCACGGCGTCGTCGACCTCCCGCGGGTCGTAGGGAGCCTCCAGCCGGGGCACCTCGGCCAGTCCGGGGGGTGCCGTCGTCAACTCGGTCATGTCGCGGATCTCCTGTCGTCGGTCGCAGGCATCCGGCTCACCACTGCACGGGGAGCCGGTCGATGCTGATGTCCATGCCCTCGGCCTTCCAGGTCACCGCGTCGAGCGGCAGGGCGGGCCGGAGCCCTGGGAACTCCCGGAAGAGCGTCCCGAAGGCCACCACGAGCTCCATCCGGGCCAGCGCCGAGCCGAGGCAGTGGTGGATGCCGTGGCCGAACGCCAGGTGCGCACTGCGCTCCGCCGTGGTGTCGACGCGGTCGGCGTCGGAGAACACCCCCGGATCGCGGTTGCCGCCGACGCGCGAGGCGATCACCACGTCACCCCGCTTCACGTCCACGCCCCACAGGCTCACGTCGGCCTGGGCGATCCGGTGGATGCCGACCTCCTCGTCCTGCAGCCGCAGCAGTTCCTCCACGAGTCGATCCAGGTCCAGCTCGCCGGTGCGCAGCCCGTCGAGCACGTCGGCCGAGCCGAAGATCCGCATCAGCCCGTGCGTGATGGCCGACGCCGTGGTGACGTAGCCGGCCATCAGCAGGCCCATCGCCATCGATGCCAGCTCGTGCGGGCTCAGTGCCTCCGGTCCGGCCGGTTGCCCGGCCAGGTCGCTGAGCAGGTCCGACCCGTCCGGCTTGGCCTTCACCAGCTCCAGGACGAACGCCTGCAGGTCGGCGAAGGCCGCGCCCGCGTCGGCGCCGCCGACGGACCGGAGCACGATGTCGGCCCACGTGCGGAACCGCCCCTGGTCCGCCGCCGGGATGCCGAGCAGCTCGGAGATGATCGCGATCGGCAGCGGGTAGGCGAAGGCCTCCTGCACGTCCACCCCCGGACCCGCGGCACGCATGTCGGCGACCAACCGGTCCGCGACCTCCTGCGCCCTCTCGCGCAGCGCCGCGACCCGGCGGGCGGTGAACGCCCTGGTGACGCTGCGCCGCAACCGGGTGTGCTCCGGCGGGTCCTTGAGGAACATGAAGCCCGACGCGATGTCGTCGGGATCGGTCGACGGCACGGTTCCCGGGTACTGGGTGCCGAACGCGGGATCGTTCAGCAGCGCCCGGACGTCGTCGTAGCGGGTCACCAGCCAGGCGGTGCCGCCGTGTGCGGTCGCGACCCGGTGGACCGGCCCGGCCGCGCGCAGCTGGGCCAAGCCCTCACCGGGCTCGATCGCGGAGGTCCGGGCCACGGGGTACGGCTTGGGGGTGTTCTCGGTCGTCGTCATGACGTGCTCCCCGCTCCTCTGGTGCCCGCGACCGCCTCGGCCGTCCGACCGACGACGGCGACCCGCATGCGCTCGGGGAAGCGGTCCCCCAGCATGTTGACCTTCCAGGGCACCTCGTCCCAGGCCTCGAGCATCGCGAGGTCGAGCCCGGAGGCCACGATCGCGTCCACGGCGATCTGCAGCTCCAAACGGGCGAGGTTCGCCCCCAGGCAGCGGTGGATGCCGAACCCGAACGCCAGGTGCCGCACCAGGTTCGGGCGCAGCGGGTCGAACTCGTCGGGACGCTCGAACAGCTCGTCGTCCCGGTTGGCCGCCACCAGTGGCGCCACCACCTGGTCGCCGCGCCGGATCGTCACGTCACCCAGGTCGACGTCCGCGGACGCGAACCTCGGCATGGACTCCCCGTTGTCGCCGGACTGGACCCGAAGCACCTCCTCAACGAAGTGGTGGGCCAGGTCCGGGGAGACGTCGGCGGCGCGCAGCCGCCCGAGCCAGCCGTCCGCGAGCAGGTGCCGCATCGCGACGGCGATGGCGTTGGTCGTGCTCACGTAGCCCGCGACCGGAAGGCCGAGCACCATCGTCACCAGTTCGACGTCGGTGAGCGAGGTGTCGGTGCCCTGGACCCCCAGCATGTGCCCGAGCAGGTCCTCGTCCCCGGCACCGGCCGCCCTCCGATCCGCGACGAGGCCCAGCACGTAGTCGTTGAGCTGACGCCAGCCCGCGTGGGCGACCCGGCCCTGCGCCTCGGTCAGCGGGACCAGCAGCTGGTCGGACAGGAGCTGGAACATCGCCCGGTCCTGCGGCGGCACACCGACGACCTCGCAGATGACGTTCATCGTCAGCGGCTTGGCGAAGTCGGCCATCACGTCGAGCGGACCGTCCCGCTCGGCCATCGCCGCGATCAGCGCGTTCGCGGTCGACCGGATCGACTCGCGGTACCCACCGATCTTCCCCACCGCGAACGGGGCGGACACCATGCCGCGCAGCCGGGTGTGCTCCGGCGGGTCCTGAAAGATCGACTCGTTGGCCTCGACGGTGCCGTGGTCCACGTCGATCGGGGAGACGCCGAAGGCCTGGCCGCCCAACACGGTGCGGACATCGCGATACCGGGAGACCAGCCACACGTCGGTGCCGTCCGCCGCGGTCGTCCGGGAGACCGGGCAGGTCGCCCGGAGCGTGCTCCAGTCCTGTTCGAGCTCGGCAGGCCGAAACCTCTCCACGGGTGGGGGTTCGCGTGACGTCATGCGTGTTCCTCCTCCTCGACGCGGTTCCCCGCGCACGCTGTCGGGGTGCCGGTGGCGAGCGTCAGCCTGGACGGGCCGCGGACCAGCATCCCGGTCTTCCACCGCTCCCCCGGCGCCTTCCGCAGGTCCGGCCACGCCGTGCTGAGCACCTCGAGCGCCACCTGCAGTTCGAGTCGCGCCAGCGGCGCCCCGAGGCAGAAGTGCGGTCCGTGCCCGAAGCCCAGGTGCGGGTTGGGTCGGCGGGCCAGGTCCACCTCGTGCGGCGCGACGAACACCGCCGGGTCGCGGTTGGCGATCGCCGTGGCGACGACGACCGGGTTGCCCGCCCGCACGACGGTGCCGCTGAGCTCGACGTCGACCAGGGCGTAGCGGGGTGAGGCACCGGTCGCCTCCAGCGGGACGTACCGGAGCAGTTCCTCGACCGCGGTCGGCACCAACCCCGGCTCCGCCACCAGCCGCGCCCACCGATCGGGGTCGTCGAGCAGCACGTGCAGGAAGTTGGGGAGCTGGGTGGACGTGGTCTCGTACCCCGCGACCAGAATCGTCATCACCACGATCACCAACTCGTCGTCGGTCACCGTCGGCGACTCGGCCTGGGCGGCGAGCATCGCCGAGATGAGGTCGTCGCGAGGTTCGGCGCGGCGCTGGGCGATCAGCGCCGCGATGTAGTCCCACATCCGGCCGGTGGCCGCCCACCGCTCGTCCTCGGAGATCGCGGTGGTCGCCAGCCCGGCTTCGGCCCAGTGCCGGAAGGAGCGGTGATCCTCGTACGGCACGCCGAGGAACTCGCAGATCATGGTCAGCGTGTACGGGACGGCGAGGTCCTCGACCGCGTCGAAGGAGCCGCTGCCGACGGTCGCCACGAGGTCGGTGAGGATCGCGGTGGCCCGGCCGCGCAGCCGGGCCACGGTGCGCTGGGTGAACGCGTGCCTGCAGACCGCGCGGAGCCGGGTGTGCTCCGGCGGATCCATCGCGACGATGCCGCCGCTGAAGTTCTCGGCGGTCGTGCGCGGAACATCCCGTTCGAGCGAGGCGGCGCGCGAGAACCGGCCGTCGGACAGCACCGTGCGCGCGTCGGCGTACCGCGTGACCAGCCAGGCCTCCTCGCCGTACGGCATCCGCACCCGGCTGACCGGTTCCTCAAGTTGCAGCCGGGCGTACTCCGGTTCCAGTTCCAGCCGCGGCGCGGGCGGGAACGGGAACGGTCGCGCGCCCGTCACGACGTCACCCGGATCGCGGACTGCTTGCCTGCCCCGGCGAGCCGGTTGGTCACCACCCACACCTCCGTGCCGCGGCCGGGCACGAGCATCGGGCCCTTCGGCGCGACGCGTTCGGGCTCGGGGCGCGGCAGCGCGAACGAGACGTGCCGCAGGATCGAGCTGATCACCGTCCGCATCTCCACCATCGCGAGCGAGGCGCCGAGGCAGCGGTGCACTCCGCCGCCGAACGGGACGAAGTGCGTGCTCGGCGGCGGAGCGGGGTGGAAGCGTTCGATCCGGTACTCGTCCGGGCGGTCGTGCTGGTCCGCCGACAGGTGCATCAGTCCGATCGAGACGGCGAACAGCGTGCCCGCGGGCACCTCGTACCCGCCGACGGACCACGGCCTCCGGTTGACCCGGCCGACGTCCAAAGTGGTCGGTCGCGCCCGCATCGCCTCGTGGACGGCGGCGTCGAGAACCTGCTCGTCCCCCTCGGTGACGGCGGCCCGCACGTCGGCCAGCGTCGCGGGGTGGCGCAGCAGGCGTTCGAAGAACCAAGCCAGTTGGGTGGCCGTGGTCTCCTGCCCGACGGCGAGGACCGTGACCAGGTGGTCGCGCAGTTCATCGTCACCAGCGCCCGCCGCGTCCGAATCGGCGAGCAGCACCGACAGCACGTCGGAGCCACCGCGTTCGCCGCTCGCCCGGCGGTCGGCGATCTCACCGCGGATGATCACATCCACCTCGTCGATGATCCGCTTGAACCGCACCCACGGTCCGATCCCGCCGAACGACCGGCGGGCCGCGGGCAGCAGGACGATCAACGGATTGAGGTCGAGCAGCTTCGGCACGAGCACGCGCAGCCGGTCCAACCGGGCGGAGTCGGTGACGCCGAACACCGCCCGCAGCATCACTTCCAGGGTGACCCGCTGGAAGCACTCGTGCAGCCGCACCCGCGAACCGACCTCCCACGAGCGCACCTCCCGCTCGATGATCCGCTCCATGAGCTCGACGTAGCCCGCGACGTTCGCGCCGTGCAGCGGACGGCTGAGCTGACGCCGTCGCGTGGTGTGCGCCTCACCCTCCGACATCAGCAGCGAACGCTCTCCGACGACGAAGTCGATGACGCGGTTGGCCGCGGCGGCGTCGAACTCCGCTGCCTCCTCCAGCAGGATCCGGCGAATCCCCTCCGGTGAGCAGACGTGCACCACCGGCCCGAAGCCGAGGATGCGCGCGGTGAACACCGGTCCGTAGCGCTTGACGCACGTGGTGCCGAAGTGCACCGGCGACACCGCCCACCACAGCGTCTGGACGATGCCGGGCAACCTCGGCCCTGGGGGCAGGCCGCCCGCCCGCCTCATTCGCCGCCGTCCACGGGACGCGCGGTGACGTCCACCAGGCGCAGCCAGCGCCCGACCGCGCGCAGGGTGAAGGTGTGGGCGATGAGGTCGTCGGTGTAGCAGAGGTCGTCGAAGTACAACCCCACGTTGGACGGCTGCCACGTCCCCTGGTCGTCCTGGTTCTCGACTATCCAGCTCACGGCTCGCAGCACCGCGTCCTCGTGGGGATCCGCGCCACCCTTCAGCAGCGCGAACAGCGCCCACCCCGTCTCCTCGGCGGTGGTGCCCCGAGGCGGGAGTTCGTGACGGCGCGGCCAGCCGCCGTCCTCGTCCTGCATCTCCCGCAGCCATCGCCGGGCGGCCTCGGCGGACTCGTCCGCACCGTTGTGCGTGTCGATCATGGCTTCGAGCAACCTGCTCGTGCCGTGGGTGCGGTCGCGGAACCACACCGAACTGGTCGACCCGTCCGGTGAGCGGTGCCCGCGCAGCCAGGTCAGCGCACGGGCGATGGGCGAACCGGGCGACGACGGCTCGCCGTAGCGCTGCAGGGCCATGACCACGTGCGCGGTCACGCCGGGGCACGGTCGGTCGTTCATGATCGAGGAGTTGCGCACCCACTCCGACCACGACCCGTCGCGGTTCTGCTGGTTGCGCAGCCACCGGACCGCGAGTTCGACGGCCGGGTGCCCGCGCGGGACCCCGAGGTCGGCGAGCACTCCGAGGACGACGGCGGTGTCCTCGGATTCGGGCCAGCCGGAGGGGTTGGCCCAGCTCCAGCCACCGGCTGGCAGGCCGAACTGGCCGAAGGGCCGGTTCCACTGGTTGCTCAGCAACCACTCGCGGGTCCCGGCCAGACGCGGCTCGGCGGCGACGTCCTGGAACTCGGCCAACGCCATGACGGCATACGCGGTCACCGAGATCTCCAGGTCGCGGTCGATCGCCCACGACCCGTCGGTGCGCTGGGTCTGCAGCAGGTAGGACAGCGAGGTCAACTGCAGGTCCTCGGCCACCCCGGCGTGCCGCAGCCCGAGGTAGACGAACCCGGCGATCATCGGGCACTCCTCGATGCCCCCGTTGGTGCCGGAGATCTCCCGCAGCCAGTCCAGCGCGCGGGACTCGGCGATCCGCCCGACCACCTTGCGCAGAGGACCGCGGTGCAGCGTGCGGGACTGCATCACCCCGAGCCCCAGGATCGCGGGCAGCGCGATGGAGACCTTGTTGCGCAGGACCTGGGGCAGGAGAACGGTTTCCACCGGCATGTCGGGCTGGAGAGCGGCGTCGCGCAGGCCCACCAGGCCCCAGATCGTGGGCAGCGCCGCAGGCCACGTCTTGGGTGCCTCCCCGCGCAGGCCGGGGATCACGTTCTCGGCGTCGTTCGCGTCGAGGAAGGCGTGCGCCCGTGCGAGCGCGTCGCGTGAACCCTCCCGGTCGATCTCGTGCAGCGCCGCGATTCCGAAGGCGGTCATCCCGGGGCTGCTCGGCCAGACGTCGTCGGCCATGGCCCAGCCGCCGTCCTCGCGCTGGTTCGCGTGCAACCAGCTCAGCGCGGACGTGATCCGCTCGGCGTGGGCGACGGGATCGGCCCGGACGAGCGCCAGCGCCCCGAGTGCGGTGGAGATGGTGGACGAGGAAAGCCGATCCACCCAGGAACCGTTCTCGCGCTGCCGGTCCCACAGATGTGCGGTCGCCCGGTCCGCGGCTTTTTCCGCGCGCGCCTTGAGCTGTGCGATGTCCACCTGGTCACTCCTTGTCCACAAGCAGAACCGGACGGAACGATTCTTTTCGACTCGCTGAGGACGACAATTGTCCGGTGGGGCGGCTCAGGCCTTTCGCCCACCAACTGCGCTCGCCCTCGTCGTCGAAGACGCGATCAGACCGTAAGCAGGAAAGTTCGGTGCGGCAACGGTGGCGATTCGAACAGCGGGCCGAACGACCACCTAGGCCCCGCCGTCGCTCTCCGCGAGTTCACGGGCGAGACTGCCCAGGACATCGCCGAAGGATTCCCAAAAACGCGCGTTGTGCCGTGCGACCGCCGCCACGGTCGTCAGGCAATGCCTCGGCACGACCTCCGGCGGAACGATCGTGTTCGGGTCGACCGAATGCACGTCGAGCCAGCGGATCAACGTGCGACCTGCCTCGCTGAAGCGCAGCGAGGGATCTCTGCGGAGGTTTTCCAGCACGATCGACAGGTCCATGTTCGGATCCGCCTTCGAGCGACCTCTGCGGTCCCGTTCCGGCACCGCCTGCTGGGGCCGGAACTCGCCGCGGGTGGGCACGACGTCCATCCCCTTCGACAGCCGGTTGCGCACGTCGAGCGCCGTCGACGGAGCGATGCCGGCGCGCTTGGCGATGTCGCGCAGTGAGCTGCCGGGATCGGCCGCCATCAGTTCGGCGGCCAACCGCCGGGCGGCGGTGCTGTCCACCGGGCGCGTCCGCCCGTCCCGCCCGACCCGGTCGTTCGACTGCGCATCCCTCCCAGTCGAACGGCGGCGGATCGCGCTGACCGTGTTCGGCGACAGGCCGCTGACCAGGGCGATCCACCGGTCGGACCGGTGCGGGCACGCCTCCATGACCCGTTCGGCCGCCGCCTTCCGGTCGGCGTGGCTCAGCGGCAGCCCGTGCCGCGTGTTCGCCTCGACCGCCAGGACGAACGCGTCCTCGACGGCACCGTCGAAGAACTCGACCTCCGTGAACTCCTGGCCTCGGGCCAGCGCCACCCGGAGCCGGTGCATCCCGTCCACCACCCGCATGGTGGGGCGGTGCACGATGATCGGCGGCAGGGCGGTGGCGGATTCGAGGAGGACTCGCACGTGCTCCTCGGACTCACCCGCGCTGCGCAGTGAATCGGCCGGGAGCAGGTCGGCTGTCGGGATCAGGTGCGACGTTCTCGGGCGGGCCTGATGCCTCGCCAGCGGCGATTCCTCCGGACAATCGTCTTCCTGATGACCCGGCTCCAAAAACCCAGCATTGTCCACCGGCATTCTACAAGCCCCCACAGACTCGGTCGCGCCATACTGACAGGCAATCGTGACTCGTCATCCGCAACGCCGTGAGATCCTCCGCAGATCGTCGAGAAACACGAAAACAACCGCCGACCGACATCGTCTCGGCAGTTACCGGAATGGAATTCGACGGCCGAACGGCTGCGAACGGCGTCAGGAGGCGGGCTCCACGACCGAATTCCCGGCTGCCTCCGGCGTTCTTCGGAGCCGGTTGTCCGCTGTGTCCCGCACCGCGGCGAGCACTGTGCGCCGCAGTCCTTCCCGCAGTCCGACCACCGGTCGAAAACCCAGGCTCCGCAACCGGGACCCGTCGCAGTGCTGCCGCTGCAGGGCCGTCGCCGGACCCCCGACGTCGACGATCTCCACGCCGTTCGCCCGGATCAGGGCCGAGCGCCGCGGGTCCACGGAGTCGTAGATCTCGACGGCCACCGAGATCAACTCCTCGACCAGCACGAGAGTCGTGCGGTGCGCCGCCGGGGCCATGTTCAGCACCTGCGAGACCGTCCGCGCGTCCGTGGCGACGGCGAGGAGCGCGCGCACCACATCGTCCACGTAGACGTAGTCACGGCCGTGCAGCATCGAGGCCGCGTAAACGGTCGGCGGACGCGGCCCGTCGACGTCGAGCAATCGATCGACGGATCGCGGAACCAGCCGGTAGTCCGTGTTGGAATCCCCCGGCCCGAAGACGTTGCACAACCGCAGAACAGTAATCGGAACACCGAGCTCGGAACCGTAAAGCTGGGTGAGCTCGTCGGCGGCCAGCTTTCCGACGTCGTAGACACCGCGCGCCTCGCGGGGCGATTCCTCCTGGTACGCATGGCCCTGCAATTCACCGTAGACCTTGTCCGTGGACGCCAACACGAAACGGCGCACGCCACCGACCCGCCGGACGGCCTCCAGTATGTTGAGCGTGCCGACGACGTTCGTCCGCAATGATTCGTACGGTTCCTTGTAAGCCGAATCGATGGTCGACGACGCGGCGAGGTGGAACACGAAATCCGGTCGCAGCACACTCACCAGTTCGACGCAGCGATCGAGATCGCGGACATCACCGTCGACAACGGCGACGCCGGCGGGGGGCACATCCGCGGCCTGCCGGTCGAACACCGTCACCGCTACACCGCGTGCCGCCAACCGAGCCGCGAGAGCGGACCCGATGAAACCACTGCCCCCGGTGATCAGGACGCGGGGACTCTCGCCCAGCGCATTGAAGTGCGTCGACGACGAGAACATCACGTACCTCCGCTCATCCCGCAAGACGATCCAACTCGGCAAGCTTGCACAAATCGGACATGGACATTGTTTCGCCGACTCGAACGAACCGCATGGGTGGACGACCGGATTCGATTCCCCAGAATTTCAGCACAACCCCGCGACGCACAGCGTCCGCCGAGTCAAATGGCGCGCTCCATTCGGAAGAAACACTAACGCCCCCTCCGAACCTCCGTCCATCGTTCGACTCTGCGATTCCACCTCCGCTACCGCCCGACGCGACAGCACAATTCGTCCGTATCGCGCTCCACCACTCGTCAGGCCGGACCCGTGCGCACAGGCGGACGGCACGGGCTTCGACTCCGACCGCCCGGACCGGGCCTGCCGTGCACCTACTGTCACGACCCGAGGTTCAAGATCAGCTCATTCTGCGTTCAATCGCCAGGTCACGTTCGGTCCGCGTGCGGTCCGGCCGCGCGTGATCATCAACGAGCACTCCACGTCGAAAACCCAAGTGGTCAAAGGAAAAACGGCCTGCCACCAGCTCGACGAACAGACCACGCCCGCGCGTTCGACCGGCCCGCCGTGTTCGAGCTCGACCCGCGCCATGATCGACGTGTCCTGGCTAAGGTCCGCATGACTTCACCACCTCAGTGGGGGCATCATGTCGATCGACCTGACCGATCCGGATCTGCTGCGGGACCCGTTCGCCGTGTACTCGCGCCTCCGGGAGGAGACCGAACTGACCCGAGGGATCATCCCCGGCGTCCCGTCCGTCTGGCTGGCAACGCGCTACGACGACGTCAAGCTCGTCATGAGCGACCCGCGGTTCGTCAACGACGCCGCGAACGTTCCGGGCCTGGACGCGCCGAACCTGATCGAGCAGATCTGGCTCTCCGTGGGCATTCCGGCCGAGTACCTGGTCTACCTGCTGACCGGGATGGGCGATTCCGACGGCGCCAACCACGCCCGGCTGCGCAAACTGGTCACCCGCGCCTTCACCGCGAAGCGCGTGGCCGAACTGCGGCCGCGGATCAAGGAGATCACCGAACGGCTGCTGGACGAGCTGCCGGACGACGACACCGTGGACCTGTTGGCGCACTTCGCCTACCCGTTGCCGATCAGCGTGATCTGCGAACTGGTGGGCATCCCCGAAGCCGACCGCCCGCGCTGGCGCGCCTGGAGCGCCGTCCTGGCAAGGGGGATGGGCCCGGACATGGGCGACGCGCTGCGCGGCATGATCGACCACGCCACCGAACTGATCGACCTCCGCCGCACGACACCGACGGGCGACCTGCTCTCGGACCTGGTCCGCGCCCAGGACGACGACCGCCTCAGCGACGTCGAACTGGTGACCCTGGTGCTCAACCTGGTCGTGGCAGGCCACGAAACCACGGCACACCTCATCGCGAACGGCACCGCCGCCCTGCTCACCCACCCCGACCAACTCACCTTGCTGCGCAACGACTCCAGCCTGCTACCACGCGCCGTGCAGGAACTGATGCGCTGGTGCGGCCCGGTCCTGGGCACACGCCTGCGCTACGCGACCGAGGACGTCAAACTAGGCGAAACGCTGGTGCACAAGGGCGAAGCCGTAATGCCCGTGCTGGCAGGCGCCAACTACGACCCACGAGCCTACGACCGCCCGGATCGTCTGGACCTCACCCGCGACAGCACGGCCCACGCCGGCTTCGGGCACGGCCCGCACTACTGCCTGGGTGCCGCACTGGCACGCCAGGAGGGCGAGATCGCGTTCGAGGCACTGCTGCGCCGCTTCCCCCACCTGACCCTCGCGGTCGACCCCGCGGACCTCGAACGCTCCCCCAACCTCGGCACCTGGCAACTGGCGGAACTACCCGTACGACTCTGACGGTGCGCCGAACCCCGCCAATCGAGACGATCACGTCCCACCCGCGCCCGACGAGCCTCCCCAGGATGTGTGCCGCCGAACGTACGACGGCTGCCGCGGAGGCATTGGTGGAATTCCGGGTGCTGGGGTCACTGGAAGTTTCGGCCGACGGCAGGCCGGTTCGCCTCACCGGTAAACGCCAACGGGTTTTGCTCGCGTTGTTGCTGCTCAACGCCGACTCCGTCGTTCCTCTCGACACGCTCATCGACGCCGTCTGGGACGACCGTCCGCCCTGTGCTTGCCGAAAATTACGTCCGTGCTGGTCAGGCGGCTTGGTGGTATTCGTTGAGGATGCCGCCCAGTCGGTGTCGTCGGCGGACGTTCAAGTTGCTGATCTGGGCTCGGTCGGTGATCGGTAGTGGCAGCGGGTGCAGAGGTCGTGCGTTGGCGATGCCCTGGTGGGGTCGATGGATGTTGTAGAACTGCTCGTACTCCCGGAGCGCGTGGAGTAGATGCTGGTGGTTCCAGATGAGCGTGCGGTCGAGGAGTTCGCTGCGGCAGGTCTTGATCCACCGTTCCATGATCGCGTTCATTCGCGGGATGCGGACACCGCTGAGGACGACCCGGATGCCCGCGTACGCACGCTGGCCGAGACCCTATCGGCCCGTGGGAACTGTGGCGTACCGCTGGGTAGACCGACGCAGTGGTTACAGTCGCCGACAAGGCATCCGGTTGCAGGTCGAGGGTCGGTGAAGATCATGTCGGCAGACACGGACGACGACACACAACAGCGTGGCGAGCTCAGTTACGCCCAGGAGGAGGACCTGCTGGAGGCGATGCTGCGCCACCAGGTCTGCATAGACCCCCACCACGTGGGAGCGGTGCTGGATGTCGCCGCCGTCGGATTGGTCAACAGTGCGTGGCGCAACAGTCCGTGGAGAACTGGCACGCGGGCGACGGTCCCCTGAGCGACGGCGACATGCTGCGCATCAACGCCCACACCACTCAGCGGGTCCGCGACATGATCCGACGGTGGCGCACCGGCTGCGGCATCGACGCCCACGCATCGGTGACCGACCTGGACAGTCTCGACATCGGCGCCGTCGACTGGCTCGTGGCCAAGTCGCCGCCTGAGTTTGATCTCGAGGTTGACACAGAGGATGTCATCGGCGGTCGTATGGACGTCGCCCAAGTGTCGGTTCTCCAACGACGAGGGCAACCCGGTCCGCTTGGGCACCGCGTTGTCTCAGCGGCCTATCAGGTGTTCGCGAGAGCGGCCTTCTGGGTGACACCCTGCCCTGCTAGACCTTCACCCTGCCGGCAGCGACCAGTTCGACCACGACGAGCGCGGCGACGGCCTCGACCGCCAGCAGGGCGATCAGCACGAGGACCTGGGTGGCGCCCGCCTGAACCGGCGTGGCGCCACCCAGGAGCACGCCGACGAACGCACCCGGCAGCGTCACCAGCCCCACCGTGCGGGTCTGGTCGAGCGCGGGCACCAACGCGTCACCCGCGCCGGGACGGCAGATCAGCAGAACCGCGTCACGCCGGAGGAACCCCAGCGCCAGCGCGGCCTCGTACTCGCCGTGCCGCGTCCGCAGTTCCTCCAGCGCACGCCGTCCCGCCAGTGAGGTGGCGGTCATGGCGCCGCCGATCAGGATGCCCGCGACGGGCACGAGCGCGATCGGCTTGAGCGGCACCAACCCGGACCCGACCAGGAGTCCCAGCACCGGGACGACGCCCGCTCCCTGCGCCATCGCCGTCCACCCACCGTCGCGGACACCGCCGATGCGGCGGGCCGAGGTCGCGCACGCCACGCCGAACATCATCACGATGAACAGCGCCGTCAACGGAGCCGAACCCAGCACCGCGGTGATCAGCAGCGACACTGCCGCGAGCTGCACCACGGCTCGCGCCGACGCGGTGACCGCGGTGTGCCACCGACCGACCCGGCCCAGCCACATGATCAGTGCCGCGGCCGCCACGAGCACCAGCAGCACCGCGGCCAGCACTGGTCCGGGCACGATGATCCCGTTGTTCACACCGCGATCGTCCCCGCGTCGGCGTTCAACAGCCACCGCAGCGGGCCGCGACGCAGGTCGGCGACGAACGGCTTGAGGAACGCCCGTGCGGCCAGGCAGAGCACGACCGCGACGGTCGCGCCGACCAGCAGGCCCATCACGACGTCGTGCGGGTAGTGCGCGCCGACGTAGACCCGTGACGCGGCCATCGCCAGCGCCGCCACGACGGCGAGCGCGCCGAGCCGCCGGTGGACGAGCAGCACGCCGACCGCCATCGCCGCCGCGAGGGCGGAGTGGTTGCTGGGGAAGGAGAAGTCGCCGGGCGGGTCGCACGGCAGGACCGTGGTGACGCCGCCGATCACCTGGCACGGGCGGGGTTCGGCGAACACGAGCTTGACGAGGTCGTCCACGCCGAACGCGACCAGTGCGGCGATTGGCGCGGCGAGTGCGACGAGCATCGTGGCGTCGTCGCGGTGCCGAGCGGTCCACCAGGCGAAGACCAGCGCCGCGGCGAACAGCAGCAGGCCGTAGGTGGTGAACAGCACGACCGGGGTGTGCAGCCACCCGGTGGCGGCCGCGAACCGCGTGACGTCCTCGTACCAGGCGGTGTCGAACAGAGCCGTCACCTGGCCCTCCGTGCGCGGATGACCTCGAGGGCGACCGGCACCAGGGAAACCGCGACGATGAGCGCGATCACCGGCAGCAGGTAGCGGTCGACGTTGGGGACCGATGTGCCCAGGACGTACCCGGCGACGGTCAGACCGACCGTCCACAGCAGACCGCCGATCGCCTGCCACCGGACGAACACCCGCAGGGGCACGGCCACCGCGCCCGCGACCGGGTTGAGCACCGTGCGCACGATCGGGAGGAACCGGGCGAGCACGATCGCCTTGCCGTAGCCGTAGCGCTCGAACAGGTGCTGCGCCCGCTCGGCGGCCTCGTGGAGCTTGGGCCGCTGGGTGCGTTCCAGCAGTGCACGACCTCCGCGGGCCCCGATGTGGTAGCCGACCTGTGCGCCGATCAGCGCGCCCGACGCGGCGGCGACGAGCACCCACGGCAGCGACAGGTGTGGTCCGGTCGCGCACAGCAGACCGGCGGTGAACAGCAGCGAGTCGCCAGGCAGGAAGAAGCCGACCAGCAGTCCCGTCTCGGCGAAGAGCACCGCGAACACGCCCAGTGTGCCGAAGGCCGACAGCAGCGATGTCGGGTCGAGCGGGTTGAGCGCGACGGGCATCGAAACCCCATTCCTATCTACAGAGTTGTAGATGTTCGACATCACTGTAGATTAATGTTGTGGAGGACGACGTGAGGGCTCAGTCCTGCGCCTATCTCTCCCCGCCGACGAGGTGCTGTCGCGGCGGCTGCGCGCACCACCGCCCGCTGAACGCCCACCGGCAGGAGTCGCCGTGCACATCATGATCGTCGACGACGAGGAGGCCGTGCGCGAGTCGCTGTCGCGGACGCTGCGCTTCGAGGGCTACGAGGTGACCCTTGCGGACAACGGCGCGCAGGCGCTGGAGCTGATCCGCGCCCACCGACCCGACGGGGTGATCCTGGACATCACCATGCCCGTGCTCGGCGGGCTCGACACGTGCCGCGTGCTGCGCGCCACCGGTGACGTGACGCCCGTCCTGATGCTGACCGCGCGCGACGACGTCAACGACCGGGTCGCGGGCCTGGACGCGGGAGCCGACGACTACCTCGCGAAACCGTTCGCGCTGCGGGAACTGCTGGCCCGCGTCCGCGCGCTGGTCCGGCGCGGCGGCTACGCGGACAAGGCGGCGAACCCGGACGAACTGCGGTTCGCGGACCTGGTGCTCAACGTGGGCACCCGCGAGGTCACGCGCGGCACCCGGCCGCTGGGCCTGACCCGGACCGAGTTCTCCATCCTCGAGACGTTCCTGCGCAACCCGCGCCTGGTCATGTCCCGCAGCACGATGTTCCTCAACGTGTGGGGCTACGACTTCGGCACCGCGTCCAACGGGCTCGACGTCTACATCAGCTACCTGCGCCGCAAGTTGGAGGCGGGCGGCGAACCCCGGTTGCTGCACACCGTGCGAGGTGTCGGCTACGTGCTGCGCGAGGACCCGCTGTGAGGCGGTGGCTCGCCGACCACCGGTGGCGACGGATGTCGCTGAGATCCCGGTTCACCCTGCTCGCGGCCGGAGCGGCGGCGGTCGCGGTGGTCGCGGTGGCGATCGCGTCGTGGCTCGTCGTACAGGCGAAGTTGACCCAGCAGTTCGACGACCAGCTCCGGTCCTACGCGGAACTGGCCGCCAAGTCCTCGTCCGCGGCGGACGCCCTCGCCACACTGCGCCCGGCGGACCGCACGACCTCCGACGACGACCACCGGCCAGCCGAACTGGTGGTCCAATTCGTGGCCCCCTCCGGCGCGATCACCACCGCCGGTGCCGACGGAGCGGATCGGATCCCGGTCACCGACCAGGCACGAGCCACCGCCGGGCAGCACGAGTGGGTCGAGGTGCTGCGCATCGGCCACGACCAGTACCGGGTGCTGACGGTGCTCGGAAGTGACGGGCTGGTCCAGATCGCCCGCGACGCCGAGGGCATCGAACGGACGCTGGCCGAACTCGGGCTCCTGCACGCGGTGATCGTCCTCGTCGGGGTGCTCGGCGCGGGCGTGCTCGGCCGGTCCGTCGCGCGCACCGCGTTACGCCCGGTCGACGCGCTCACCGCGGGCGCCGAGCGCGTCGCGCGCACCCAGGACCTGACCGCGAAGATCCCGGTGGAGGGGCGCGGCGAGATCGCCCGGCTCGCGGAGGCGTTCAACGCCATGCTGTCCGCCCTCGACACCTCCCGCGTGGCACAGCGCCGCCTGGTGGAGGACGCGGGGCATGAGCTGCGGACGCCGTTGACCAGTCTGCGCAACAACGTGGAACTGCTCGTGCACACCGAACACCAGACTGACCCGACCAAGGTCCTCGCCGCCGCCGACCGGTCCCGCCTGCTCGCCGACCTGGGCACCCAGACCGTCGAGCTGAGCACCCTCGTCGGCGAACTGGTCGAACTGGCCAAGGAGGACGACAACCCGGAGCCGTTCGTGCCGGTGGACCTCGCCGACGTCGTCGAGTCCGCGGTGGACCGGGCGCGGGCACGGGCGCCGCACGTGAAGATCCTGACCGACTTGGCGCCGGTGCGGGTGGTGGGCGATCCGGTGTCGTTGGAGCGCGCGGTGCTCAACCTGCTGGACAACGCCGCCAAGTGGAGCCCGGCCGACACCACGGTCCGCGTGACCGTGCGGCCGGAAGCCGGTGAGGCGCTGGTGGCCGTGACCGACGAGGGACCGGGCATCGCCGAGGCCGACCTGCCGCACGTGTTCGAGCGCTTCTACCGCGCCGAGTCCGCGCGCTCGCTGCCCGGTTCCGGGCTGGGACTGGCGATCGTGGCGCAGGTCGTCACCGCGCACGGTGGCACCGCGCAGGCCGGTCGCACGGACGGCGGTGGCGCGCTGGTGGAGATCAGCGTGCCCGCGGTCTCTCATCCAAACCCTTGAGGATCTTCATCGTGCTCTAACGATTCCCCGGCATCGTCGGTTTCGTGGCCACCACCTTCCGCACCGCGACCGCGTCTCTCGCACGGATCTCGATCGCGCTGCTGACCGGATG
Organism: Umezawaea sp.; assembly: GCA_039922235.1. GTDB lineage: Bacteria > Actinomycetota > Actinomycetes > Mycobacteriales > Pseudonocardiaceae > Umezawaea. Next base: position 2,832 of record JBDSAJ010000234.1, on the reverse strand, counting down.
TCTGCTGATCACGGCATACCTGACCGTGGCGCTGAACTCCCAGGTCGATCCTGTCGCCACCGTGGTCAGCGATTACGTCTTCTACCGCCACGGCGGGGTGCTGTACGTGCTCGCGGTCGTGCTGCTGGCCGGGGGCGGCGTGGCCGTGGTGGCGGGCGTGGCGAGCCTGGGAGTGCGGGGGTCGCGACCCCGTACTCTGCTGCTCGGCCTGTGGTGCTCGGGATTGCTGCTGTGCGCGGCGTTCCCGACGAACCGGCTCAGCGGCGAATCCTCGTTCTCCGGCGACCTGCACCGGCTCGCGGGCGGCACGTTCCTCACCAGCCTGCCGCTCGCGGGCTGGCAGCTCGCCAAAGCCCTGCGTTCCCATCCCGGCCTGCGTCCACTCGCGCAACGGGTCCGACTGCTCGCCGCGGCCGGACTCGTGTTCGCCGCGGCCTTCGGGCTCTGCCAACTCGCGCCGCCACCGCTCGTCGACTTCCAGGGCCTGCTCGAACGTCTCGCGCTCGGCGCCGAAGTGGCGCTGCTGCTGACCACAGCCATCACGATCAAGCGGGTGACCCGATGACCGACGTCCTGTTCGCGGTGCTGCTCGCCGCACTCGCCGCGTGCTGCTTCGCCGCGGCGATCCACCTCCAGCACCGCACGGTGCACGACGCGGGCTCCGTGCGGGTGCGCCGGTTGCTGCGCACCCCGATGTGGCTCGCGGGCACGGCACTCGCCGTGGTCGGCGGGGGGCTGCACGTCCTCGCGCTGGCCACCGCACCACTCGCGGTCGTGCAGCCGGTCGGGGTGCTCAGCCTCGTGCTCACCACGCTGATCGGCGGGCACTCCCGCCGGGCCGCGCTGGCGGTGTGCGTCGGCACGGCGGGATTCGTCGTGCTCGCGGCGACCTCTCCCACACCAACATCGTCCACAGTGGACGCTTCGCGGGTGCAGCTGGTCGTGGCGCTCGCGGCCGTGGTCGCCATCGCCGGGCTGCGGACCGCGGGCCGCGTCCGCTGCCTGGTGCTCGCCTCGGCCGCCGCGGTGCTGTTCGGCCTCGGGTCCGCGTTGATCCGGGGCGCCGTGCTCGGCGGCTCCCCGCTGCTCGTCGGCGAGGCGGGCGCGTTGATGCTCGCGGGCGGTTGGCTGGTGCACCAGGCCTACGCCGCCGGGCCGCCTGCCGTGGTCATCGGCGCGATCACCGTGCTCGACCCGTTCACCGCCGTCGCCGTCGGCATCGGCCTCTACGGGGAGACGAGCGGTGTCGCGATCCCGCAGCTGGCGTGCGCGGCGGTGGCGATCGGCGGCGTGATCGCGTTGACCGGATCGGCACCGTCGAGCACTCCGCGGTGGGCTCGGCCGGAACCGTCTACAGGGCAGCGGATCCTGCTCGCCGCGGACACCTACCCGCCCGACGTCAACGGCGCCGCGAACTTCGCGAGCAGGCTCGCCGAGGGCCTCGCCGCCCGTGGCAACGAGGTGCACGTGGTGTGCCCCTCACCCACCTCGCAGGGCGGCTCCGCGCTCGTCGGCCGGGTCACCGTGCACCGCATCGCGTCGACCCGCACACCGTTCCACGCCACGTTCCGGGTGTGCACGCCGTGGCAGGTCGGCCGTGCCCTGCCCGCTCTGCTCGCCGAGGTGCGGCCGGACGTCGTGCACGTGCAAGCCCACTTCGGGGTCGGTCGCACGGTGCTGCGCGCCGCCGTCGCCCACGACGTGCCGGTGGTGGCCACCAACCACTTCATGCCGGAGAACCTGCTGGGCTACGGGCCCGTGCCACGGGTGCTGCACGGTGTGCTGGCCGATTGGGCGTGGCGCGACCTGGTGCGGGCGTACCGGCGGGCCGACGTGGTCACCGCCCCGACGCCGCGGGCGGCGGACCTGCTGCGGGACAGGGGTTTGCCGACACGGGCGATCTCGTGCGGCATCGACCTCGACCGGTTCGGCACGATGGGCGCGCACATGTCGACCACGACCACCGCGGTGTTCGTCGGCAGGCTCGACCGGGAGAAGAACGTCGACGAACTGTTGCACGCGCTGGCCCTCACCACGGATGTGCGCGCCGAGGTCGTCGGTGACGGCGTGTGCCGTGGTGAACTGGAGTCGCTCGCCGTCGACCTCGGCATCGTCGACCGCGTGCGGTTCCACGGCTACCTGCCCGACGACGAGCTGATCGCCGTGCTGCGCCGGGGTGACGTGTTCTGCATGCCCGGCACCGCCGAGCTCCAGAGCATCGCCACGATGGAGGCGATGGCCGCCGGACTGCCCGTGGTCGCCGCGAACGCGATGGCCCTCCCGCACCTGGTCCACCACGGCGTCAACGGCTACCTGTACCCGCCCGGCGACCACGCCGCGCTCGCCGCCGCTCTGCGGGAACTGGACACCGACCCGGCTGCCCGGATGGCCATGGGAGCCGCCAGCACGCGGATCGTCGCCCGCCACGACCTCACCGACACCCTCGACACCTTCGAAGACCTGTACCTGCTCGTGCAGGAGGAAGTGGACGACCATGACCACACCAGAACAGCCCGCGCCCGCGGACGAGCCCGTGGAGCACACAGCGCAGGAACCCGGCGCGAGCACACCGCCACCGGCCGATGATCAGTCGCCTGTCACCGCGTCCCCGGTCACCGGGACGCCGCGCCGTCGCAGGTGGTTCGGCGGAGCCCGCACCGTCATTCGGCACCGCGCCACCCACGTGGTCGCGGCGGCTTTTCTGGGCCTCGTGATCGGTGCGGGCGTCACCGCGCTGGTCGCCCACGAGGAGGGCGGCGAGGACGCCGGCGGCCATGGCGGGCACAGCCGCCAGTACGAAGGCCACGACAGAAACGACGGTGGGAACCAGCA
>JBDSAJ010000233.1:0-6185 GCA_039922235.1 Umezawaea sp. | reverse complement strand
CGACCTCATCGGTGATCCGCCCGGCCGACAGGGCGTAGACGCGGTCGCACAGGCCCAGCAGCTCGGGCAGCTCCGAGGAGATCACCAGCACCGCCTTGCCCTCGTCCGCGAGCTTGTTGATGATCGTGTAGATCTCGTACTTGGCGCCCACGTCGATGCCGCGGGTCGGCTCGTCGAGGATCAGCACGTCCGGATCGGTGAAGATCCACTTGGACAGCACGACCTTCTGCTGGTTGCCGCCGCTGAGCGTCCCGGTGACCGTGGCGACGCTGGGGGCCTTGATGTTCATGCTGCGCCGGAACCCCTCGGCGACGCGCTGCTCCTCGTTCTCGTGCACCCAGCCGCGCTTGGCGAGCTTCGACAGCCCGACGGCGGAGATGTTGCGCTTGATGTCCTCGATGAGGTTGAGGCCGTAGCGCTTGCGGTCCTCGGTCACGTACGCGATGCCGTGCCGGATCGCGTCGCCCACCGACTTCACGTTGATCTCGCGGCCGTCCTTGATGATCCGCCCGGAGATGTCGACGCCGTAGGAGCGGCCGAACACGCTCATGGCCAGTTCGGTGCGGCCCGCGCCCATGAGGCCTGCCAGTCCGACGATCTCGCCGCGCCGCAGCACGAGGTTCGCGCCGGACACCACGACCCGACCGCGCTGGGTCGGGCTGTGTACGGTCCAGTCCTCGATCCGCAGCACCTCGTCGCCGACGTTCGACTCGTGCGGGGGGAAGCGGTCGGACAGGTCGCGGCCGACCATGCCGGAGATGATCCGCCCCTCGGTGACCTCGTCGGACGCCATGTCCAGCGTCTCGATGGTCTTGCCGTCGCGCAGGATCGTGATGGAGTCGGCGATGGCCGCGATCTCGTTGAGCTTGTGCGAGATGATCACGCAGGTGATGCCCTGGTCGCGCAGGCCGCGCAGCAGGTCCAGCAGGTGCTCGGAGTCCTCGTCGTTGAGCGCGGCGGTCGGCTCGTCCAGGATGAGGAGCTTCACCTCCTTGGACAGCGCCTTCGCGATCTCCACGAGCTGCTGCTTGCCGACACCGATGTCGAGCACCGGCGTGGTCGGGTTCTCCCGCAGGCCGACCCGCTCCAGCAGGGCCGCCGCGGCGTGGTTCGTGCGGTTCCAGTCGATCAGCCCGCGGTGGGACAGCTCGTTGCCCAGGAACAGGTTCTCGGCGATCGAGAGCTGCGCGCACAGCGCCAGTTCCTGGTGGATGATCACGATCCCGCGGCGCTCGCTGTCGTGGATGCCCGAGAACGCGCACGGTTCGCCGTCGAAGGTGATCTCGCCGTCGTAGGACCCGTGCGGGTACACCCCGGACAGCACCTTCATCAGCGTCGACTTGCCCGCGCCGTTCTCGCCGCAGATCGCGTGGATCTCGCCGCGCCGGACGGACAGGCTCACGTCCTGGAGAGCCTTGACGCCGGGAAAGGTCTTGGTGATCCCCCGCATGCGCAGGATGTCGTCTGCCATCGCTGGTCGGTCCCTTCGCGGACCGGGCCCCCGCGATGGGGGCCCGGCCTGCACTGCTACTTGATTACTTGATCTGGTCGGCGGTGTAGTAGCCGGAGTCGACCAGGACCTTCTGGTAGTTGGTCTTGTCGACGACGACCGGCTGGAGCAGGAACGACGGCACGACCTTCTTGCCGTTGTCGTAGTCCTTCTCGTTGTTCACCTCGGGCTTGGAGCCCTTGAGGACGGCGTCGGCCATCTTCACCGTGACGGCGGCCAGTTCGCGGGTGTCCTTGTAGATGGTGGAGTACTGCTCACCGGCGACGATCGACTTCACCGAGGCGACCTCGGCGTCCTGACCCGTGACGATCGGGTAGGGCTGGGTGGCGCTGCCGTAGCCGTTGCTCTTCAGCGCGGACAGGATGCCGATGGACAGGCCGTCGTAGGGCGAGAGCACGCCCTGCACCAGCGCGCCGCCGCCGTAGCTGGAGGTCAGCACGTCCTCCATGCGCTTCTGCGCGGTGGCCGGGTCCCAGCGCAGGATCGCGACGGTCTTGAAGTCCTTCTGACCGCTCTTGACGGCCAGAACGCCCTTGTCGATGTACGGCTGGAGGACGGACATCGCGCCGTTGAAGAAGAACGTGGCGTTGTTGTCGTCCGGCGAGCCCGCGAACAGCTCGATGTTGAACGGGCCCTTGGCGTCGCCCTCGGAGCCGTCGGCCTTCTTGACGCCCAGCCCGGTCAGCAGCGACGTGGCCTGCTCGACACCGACCTTGGCGTTGTCGAAGGTCGCGTAGTAGTCGACGTTCGGGCTGTTGCGGATCAGCCGGTCGTAGGCGATGACGGGGATCTTCTTGTCCGCCGCCTCCTGGAGCTGCGTGGTGATCGCCGTGCCGTCGATGGACGCCACGATGAGCACCTTGGCGCCCTTGGTGATCTGGTTCTCGATCTGGTTGACCTGCGTCGGGATGTCGTTCTCCGCGTACTGCAGGTCGACCTGGTAGCCCTGCTTCTCCAGCGCTGCCTTGATGTTGTCGCCGTCGTGGATCCACCGCTCGGACGACTTGGTCGGCATGGTGACGCCGACCAGCGAGCCCGCACCGGACCCGGTTGCCGCCTGCTGGTCGCCTGTCTTGGCAGACGAGCCGCAGGCGCTCAGAGCCGCTGCGAGCGCGAACACGCCCCCAACCGCGGCGAAACGGGTGAGCTTCATCGTTGTTCTTCTCCTGTCGGGTTTTGCTGCTATCGCCAGCCGGGCAAGCCCTGGGCGAGTCGGTAGTAGGCCTGGTTCCAGCGCAGGCGGTCCCCGAAGTCCGCCGTCGTGGTCGAGCTGTCGATGACGACGAGTTCGGTGTGCGCCATGTGTGCGAAGTCCCGCAGGGTCTCAGCGCCGACGGCCTGAGTCAATACCGTGTGGTGGGGTCCGCCCGCTGTGAGCCACGATTCCGCCGATGTGGACAGTGTCGGTGCGGGCTTCCACACCGCGCGCGCCACCGGCAGGTTGGGCAGCGGCTCGTCCGGCGGCACCACCTCGATCTCGTTGGCGACCAGGCGGAACCGGTCGCCCAGATCGGACAGACCGATCACCACGCCCTGGCCAGGCGTCGCGTCGAACACCAGCCGGACCGGGTCCTCCCGGCCACCGATGCCCAGTGGGTGGATCTCGCACGACGGCCGCTGGGCCGCAATGCTGGGGCACACCTCAAGCATATGCGCGCCGAGAATCTTCGGTTCGCCGGGTCCGAAGTGGTAGGTGTAGTCCTCCATGAACGACGTGCCGTGCCCGGTGCCCGTGCCCATGGCCTTGACCGACGCCAGCAGCGCGGAGGTCTTCCAGTCGCCTTCGCCGCCGAAGCCGTAGCCGTCGGCCATCAGCCGCTGCACGGCCAGGCCGGGGAGCTGCCGCAGACCGCCGAGGTCCTCGAAGTTCGTGGTGAAGGCGCCGAACCCGCCGTCGGTGAGGAACTGCCGCATGCCCAGCTCGATGCGGGCCGCGTAGCGCAGCGACTCGTGCCGCTCGGCGCCCCTCGCCAGTTCCGGCGCCAGGTCGTAGGCGTCGGCGTACTCCGCCACCAGCACGGAGATCGCGTCGTCGGCGACCTCGTCGACCACGGCCACCAGGTCGTTGACGCCGTAGGTGTTCACCGAGACGCCGAACCGCAGCTCGGCCTCGACCTTGTCACCCTCGGTCACGGCGACGTCCCGCATGTTGTCGCCGAACCGCGCCAGCTTGAGGTTCCGCAGGTGGCTGTGGCCGGTCGCGGCGCGCGCCCAGCCGTCGATCCTGGTCGCCAGCTGCGGATCGGACGCGTGCCCGGCCACGGTCTTGCGCGCCACGCCGAGCCTGGTCTGGATGAACCCGAACTCGCGGTCGCCGTGCGCGGCCTGGTTGAGGTTCATGAAGTCCATGTCGATGGACTGCCACGGCAGCGCCGAGTTGAGCTGGGTGTGCAGGTGCAGCAGCGGCTTGCGCAGCACGTCCAGCCCGGTGATCCACATCTTGGCGGGCGAGAACGTGTGCATCCACGCGAGCACGCCGACGCAGGACGGGTCCGCGTTCGCCGCGAGCATGACGTTGCGGATGGACACCGAGTCGGTCAGCACCGGCTTCCACACGATCTCCGCGGAGATCTTGCCGGAAGCGGTCAGCGTGCGCTGGATCTGCTGCGACTGGTTCGCCACCTGGTCGAGCGTCTCCGGGCCGTAGAGGTGCTGGCTGCCGGTGAGGAACCACAACTGGGGCTTGGCTGCGGTGGACATGACGGGCTCTCCTCGTGGTTCCACGGGCTCAGGCCTGCCCGTACACGTTCTGGTAACGGGCGTGGAGTCGGTCGATGTGGTCCTGCCCGATGGCGTCGGGCTTGCCGAGCTGGTGTGCGATGTGGACGGTGCGGGCGACGTCCTCCAGCATCACCGCGGCCTTCACCGCGGAACGCGCGTCGGGGCCGACCGTGAACGGGCCGTGGTTGCGCATCAGCACGGCAGGGGACCTGCTGTCCCGCAACGTCTCCACGATGCCCTGCCCGATGGAGTCGTCGCCGATCATGGCGAACGGCCCGACCGGGATCTCGCCGCCGAACTCGTCGGCCATCATCGTCAGCACGCACGGGATGGCCTCGCCGCGCGCGGCCCACGCCGTGGCGTAGGGCGAGTGCGTGTGCACGACGCCGCCGACCTCGGGCATGTGCCGGTAGACGTACCCGTGCGCCGCCGTGTCCGAGGAGGGCGCGAGTTCGCCCTCGACCAGCTGGCCGTGCAGGTCCGTGACGACGATCGTGGCGGCGGTCAGCTTGTCGTAGGCGACCCCCGACGGCTTGATCACCATCAGGTCCTCCCCCGGCACCCGCGCCGACACGTTGCCCGCGGTCCACATGACCAGTCCGTACCTGGTCAGCTCCCCGTGCAGCTCGGCAACGGTGCGCCGCAGGTCCGCGATCACCTGTCCCACCAACGACATCAGTTCTTCCCCTCGGTCGCGGCGCGCTTGCGCGCCTTCAGCCGGTGCATCACGTCGTCGCCGCCACGGCCGAAGTGGTCGTGCAGCTCGACGTAGTCGGCGTAGAGCGCTTGGTACGCCTCGACGTTGGCCGGGATCGGCTCGTAGACACCCCTGCTGTCCGACCCCATCGCGGCGGCCGCCGTCCGGATGTCCGGGTACGCGCCCGCGGCCACGGCGGCGTGGATCGCCGAGCCGAGCGCGGGTCCCTGATCGGAGCCGATGACCGACAGCGGCAGTCCCGTCACGTCGGCGTAGATCCGCATCAGCAGCTCGTTGCGCAGCAGGCCACCGGCGATGATCAGCTCGGTGACCGGCACACCGGAGCGGGTGAACGCCTCGACGATGGTCCTCGTGCCGAACGCGGTCGCCTCGATCAGCGCGCGGTAGGTGTCCTCGGCGCGGGTCGCGAGGGTCTGCCCGACCACCAGGCCGGACAGCTCGTGGTCCACCAGCACCGACCGGTTGCCGCTGTGCCAGTCGAGCGCCACCAGCCCGTGCTCGCCGATCTCCTGCTCGGAAGCCAGTTCCGTGAGCAGGTCGTGCACCGAGATGCCGCGCTCGGCCGCGCGCCGCTCGTACTCGGCGGGGACGTTGTGCTGGACGAACCAGCCGAAGATGTCGCCGACACCGGACTGCCCGGCCTCGTAGCCCCAGAGGCCCGGCACGATCCCGCCGTCCACGACGCCGCACATGCCCGGCACCTCGCGGAGGTCGGCGCCGTTGAGGACGTGGCAGGTGGAGGTGCCCATGATCGCGACCATCTGGCCGGGCTCGACCGCGTTCGCGGCGGGCGCGGTGACGTGCGCGTCGACGTTGCCGACGGCGACCGCGATGCCCTCCGGCAGCCCGGTCCACGCGGCGGCCTCGGCGGACAGCCCGCCCGCGCGGTCGCCGAGCGCGCCGATCTCGTGGTCCAGCTTGTCGGTGACGAAGCCCTCGAAGCCGGGGTCGAGCGCCTTGAGGAACTCCGGCGACGGGTAGGCGCCGTCCTGGCGGATGCCCTTGTAGCCCGCGGTGCACGCGTTGCGCACGTAGGTGCCGGTGAGCTGCCAGATGATCCAGTCCGCCGCTTCGACCCAGTGGGTCATGGCGGCGTAGACCTCGGGAGCCTCTTCGAGCAACTGGAGGCCCTTGGCGAACTCCCACTCCGAGGAGATCAGGCCGCCGTAGCGCGGCAGCCACGTCTCGCCGCGCTCTCGCGCCAGCTCGTTGATCCGGTCGGCCTGGCCCTGCGCG
>JBDSAJ010000232.1:0-28950 GCA_039922235.1 Umezawaea sp. | reverse complement strand
GCCACCGCCGAGCCGGACCGAGGTCGTCCGGCGGTCAAGTGTTAGCGCTCACATCGGTTCGTTCCCACGTCCTACGCTCGGCCTGCCTCCTTCTCGACCAGCAAGCCGACAACGACGTTCGCGCCCACCTGAGGAGCACCACCCCTGTGAGAAGAACAACCCTGCTGACCGCGCTCGCCACCACCCTGCTGACCGTCGGTGCGCTGGCCGCGGCCCCCGGTGCGAACGCCGCCGTGGGCGGGACGCTGTCCGTCCTGTCCTACAACGTCGCCGGACTGCCGGACGGCCTCTCGTCCGGTGACCCGAAGAAGAACACGAAGCTGATCAGCCCCCGCCTCGCGCCCTTCGACGTGATCAACGTCCAGGAGGACTTCAACTACCACGCCGACCTCTACGCGAGCGACAACCACGCGTACCGCACCCCCACCGGCGGTGGCGTTCCCTTCGGCAGCGGGCTGAACACGTTGTCCCACCTGCCCTACTCCGACCTCGACCGGACCAAGTGGTCCAAGTGCAACGGCACGGACTGCCTGACCCCCAAGGGGTTCACCTACTCCCGGATCAGGCTGGCCGACGGCGTCTACGTCGACCTCTACAACCTCCACCCGAATGCGGGTACCGAGACCGCCGACCTCGCCTCGCGCCGGGCGAACATCTCGCAGCTGTCCGCGTTCATCGCCACCAGGTCCGTTGGCAACGCGGTGATCGTCATGGGCGACACCAACACCCGCTACACCCGTGGCGAGGACAACATCAGGGAACTGGTGACCGCCAACGGCCTCACCGACACCTGGGTGCAGCTCGAACGCGGCGGCCAGGCGCCCGCGGCGGGCGCTCCCGCGCTGGTCTGCGACCCGGCCGCGGTCACCGACTCGTGCGAGGTGGTCGACAAGATCCTCTACCGCGGCAACAAGCTCATCTCGTTCACCGCGAAGGACTTCAGCAACGAGAACGCGTCCTTCCAGGACGCCGAGGGCAAGCCGCTGTCCGACCACTACCCGATCTCCGCTCGGTTCGACTGGAGCCTGAACGACAGCATCCGGATGACCGACGAGGTCGGCGGCCCGCACGGTGACGTGTTCACCGACCTCACGACCTCGCTGAGCCCGGTGCGGACGATCTCGCTGCGCGGCGGCAGCAGGCTGGACGCCGTGTCGCTCACCCTCGCCGACGGCACGACCGCCAAGCACGGCGGCAGTGGTGGAACGGCGACGTCGCTCACCCTCCAGCCCGGTGAGCACCTGCGGCAGGTGACCCTGAGCCAGGGCCAGTTCGGCGGCCGCACCAGGGTGTTCTCCGCCTCCTTCACCACCAGCCAGGGACGGACGATCGCCTCGGGCTCGCCCACCGGCGACGCCGTCACCTACACCGCGCCCGCCGGCTGGCGCATCGCCGGGTTCACCGGGCGGTCCGGTGACGAGGTCGACCGCATCGGCGTGATCTACACGCCCGCGTAGTGCCAGGACCGTGGTGTGGTCGGTTCGCTGACCACACCACGGACCGGTCAGTTCACGGTGCAGGTGACCGCGGGCGAGGTGTTGGCGCTGTTCCAACTGGCCTGGAAGCCGAACGTCGCCGAAGCGCCGGGAGCCAGTCCGCCGTTCCAGTTCGCGTTCCGCGCGGTCACCACGGCACCGTCCTGGGTGGCGGTGGTGTTCCAGGCCTGGGTGAGGTTCTGGCCGTCGCCGAAGCGGAACGTGGCGGTCCACGCCGTCTTCGCCGTCGTCGCGGTGTTGCGGACGGTCACCTCGCCCTGGAAGCCGCCGCTCCACTGGTTGGCCACGCGGTAGGTCGCGGCGCAGTCGCCACCGGGCGGCGGGGTAGTCGTTGTCGTCGTAGTGGTTGTCGTCGTGGGCGGGGTGGTGCCGCCGAGCGCCGCCGTGAGGGCCGGGTACCAGCGGTCGGCCATCTTCCGGAAGCCGGAGTCGATGGGGTGCACGCCGTCGTTGGTGTCGGTGGCCGTGTTGAAGCCGGTCCACTGGTCCACCACGGTGATCGGCGACCGGGCCGTGGTCTTCGCCGCCGCCCAGGCCGGGATCGCGTTGTTGAGCGCCACGACGTGCGTGCACTCGGGGCAGGCCATCGGGATGATCTGCGCGACGAGGATCTTCATGTCCGGGTTGCTCGCCCGCATCTGGTCAACGAGCTTGGAGTACGCGGCGATGACGGTGTCGATGGGGCGGAAGCTGCCCCACATGTCGTTGGTGCCCAAGTGCATCAGGACGATGTCGGGGCGGGCCGGTGCCAGCCACGGGGGCAGCTGGTTCTGGTCCGCGATGCCGGTGGCCGCGTAGCCGCCGTGACCTTCGTGGTCGCCGTCGAACGGCACGGAACAGCCGCCACCCGGCTGGGAGCCCACGAAGTCGATGTTGGTGTAGCCGGTCTGCTGCAGGCGTTCCCAGAGGTAGGCGCGCCAGCAGCCGGGGCCCGCGGTGATGGAGTCACCCAGCGGCATGATCCGGACCGCTGCGGCAGCGGTGGGCGCGGGCGCACCGGACGCGGCCATGGTGACCGCGGGCACCGCGGTGAAGAGGGCGATGAGCCCGCCGATCAGGGCGAGCAGGACGGGATTGCGACGCATGGTCGTGTCCTCCGTGAAGGCCCGGCCCGCCACCGCGGGGTGGCGGGCCGGGTGCTGGCGTGGCTAGTGTGCTGACCACTAACCCTTGCCGGGTTTCGTGCCGCGAGGGGTCCACCTGGGCCGCGCGAAACACGGTGAGGATTGCGGTCACCGCACTACGGGTTGACGGTGAGCAGGTGCGCCTTGAAGCCCTCGCCGTAGGTCTTGGTCGGCGTGCCGTTGTAGTCCTCGATGAGGACGTTGCCGCCGCTGCAGCCCCACGGGTTCCACGTCCACGCGGTGTAGCCGAGCTTCTTCTGGTCGAGCCAGGCCATCACGCTGTCGATGTAGTCGTGGGCGCAGCTGTCCTGGCCGATCTCACCGGCGTGCACCGGGACCTTCGCGGCGACCGCGCCGATCTGGCTGTCCCAGCAGGACACCGTCACGCAGGCGTTGAAGTTGTAGGTGTGCCACGAGGCCATCAGGTTGCCGGTCGGGTCGTTCGGCTGGTAGGTCAGCCACTGGCTCAGGTCGTTGGTCCAGGTGAGACCGGCGGACATGATCACGTTGGTGGCGCCGGTCGCGCGGACCGCGTCGACCAGGTCCTGCATCCCGGCCACCTCGTAGGTGAAACCGGTGCAGGTGCCGCCGTCGCGCAGGCACTTCCACGCGGCCGTCATGTCGGACCAGTTGTTGGCCGCGTCCGGGTAGGGCTCGTTGAACAGGTCGAACACGACCGCGTTGGTGCCCTTGAACGCGGTGGCCACCTGGGTCCAGAACGTCGGCGTGTACTGCATGGACGGCATCGGCTTCTGGCAGGTCGCGTTGACGTCCGAGCAGGCCGAGGTGGTGCCGGTGTACAGGCCGTGCGTCCAGTGCAGGTCGACGATCGGGGTGATGCCGTTCGCGACCAGCAGGGTCGCGTAGTCCTTGACCGCCTGCTGGTAGACGGGGCCGCTGGGCGAGCCGGACAGGCCTAGCCAGCAGTCCTCGTTCAGCGGGATCCGCACCGCGTGGATGTTCCACGCCTTCATGGCGTTCACGGACGCCTGGTCCACCGGACCGCTGTCCCACATCCCCTTGCCCTGCACGCAGGCGAACTCGCCGCTGGAGCGGTTGACGCCGAGCAGCCGGTAGGGCGTCCCGTTGGCGGTGACCAGCTTGTTGCCGGACACCTTCAGCGCCGGGGCGGCGGTCGGCGGTGTGGGCGTCGTCGTGGTCGTCGTTGTCGTGGTGGTGGTCGTCGGCGGGACGCCGGTGCAGGCGACGCCGTTGACCGCGAAGTCCGTCGGCTTGGCGTTGCTCCCGCTGTAGGAGAAGTTCGCGCCCACGCTCGCGGTGCCGTTCGCCGGGAGGGTGCCGTTCCAGGTCGTGTTGGTGACGGTGACCTTCTTGCCGGACTGGGACCAGACGCCGTTCCAGCCCTGTTGCAGGGTCTGGTTCCCGGTGTAGGAGTAGGTCAGGGTCCAGCCGTTGACCGGCGACGTCCCGAGGTTGGTGATGGTCGCGTTGGCGCCGAAGCCCGAGCTCCAGTCGTTGGTCGAGTAGTCGACCTTGCACGCGAACGCCGCCGAGGCGTCACTCGCCCACGATCCCGTCGTCGCCACCAGCACGGTGCACCCGACGGACAGGGCGGCGCCCAGTGCGGCCAGCGCGATACGTCGTCTTCCCAACATCGGCACTCCTTTGTGCATGACGTCCAGGACTCGAACTCGACTGGGAGCGTTCCCAGGAGAGGCTTTAGCACCGTCGCGCCCGGAGGCGGACACTGTCAATCAACCTGTCCTCGGGCGGCCTTCGTTCACTCGGACGGTCGTGTCGTTTCGACCCGACTGGACCAATCGATGGTCAGGCGGTTGCTATAGGTAGTCGGCTGCTCGTCGATTGATCTGGGAACGCTCCCAGTTTTAGCTGCCCGACCCAGGGGAATCCGTGCACCGCAACCCGCTCGAATCGGCTCGAAGGCCCGCTGGTGATCGCCGCCGTGGTCTCCCTGGCGGGCGTGCCCTTCGCGGCGGCCGGCGGCGTGCGCGTCTCGTCGGTGATCGCGTTGGCGCCGTGGGCGGCCATGGTGGGTCTGGTGGCCGCGCTCTGCGCTCTCGTGCGGTGGGTGAACGCGAGGGGTCTCGCTCCGCCGCTGGACCGTGGTCGGTCCGGAGTGGACTCGCTGACCGCCGCCGGATCTCGTGCCCGGTGGTCGCGACGCGGTTGATGATGAATTTACCTTCGTGTGCTCTACTCCTGACGACTGTGGGAACAGTCCGGCGCGAATGTGCGACCACGTGACGATGGGGAGTAGACGGCGATGAAAACAGTCTTGGTGAAGAGCGCGGTGGTTGCGGCGGCACTGTTTGTGGTATTGGTGCCCGAGGCGCAGGCTGCGGGGGGCCAAGCGTCGGGGAGTTGCCTTTCGGGCAGCTTCACGGTGAGCTGCGACACTGTTGAGGCGGTAGGCGTGAACACCCCTCCTCCGGGCCCGTACATCGGTGACTCGGCAATCTGAAGCTCCGGGCCACCCGCGTCGACGCGACCTGTGTAGAACGACAGGTCTACAGTAGGACGTGGAGCGGAGTTCCTTCCGGTCGGAGGGCATACGCCCGGCCCGGCGATCTCGATCCCCAGCGCGGACACCGGTTACGTGACGGCGACCTTTTCCGGCGGGGGTTCGAGCTGCACGGCCAAGGCGACGATCCGCTGAGTCACCGCTGACCGGCGCGTAGCCTGGTGAGGACAGTGCGGCTGTCCAAGGAGGACGAGTGCGCTATCGCTTGCTGGGGCCGGTTTCGGTGCTCGACGGCGCGGACGCGTCCCCGTTTGGCGGCGAGAAGCAGACGTCGGTGCTGGCCGTGCTGCTGCTCAACCCGAACCGCGTGGTCCCCGATGACCGGCTGATCGACCTGACGTGGGGTGAGCAGGCGCCGCGCAGCGTGCGCGGCAGGCTCCAGGTGATCGTCTGGGAGCTGCGCAAGCAGCTCGGCCGGGACCTGATCACCCGGCGTTCGGCGGGTTACGTCCTCCAGGTCGCTCCCGGCGAACGCGACCTCGACGTGTTCGAGGAGGCGGTGGCCCGTGCGCGCGCGGAGACCGGTTCGGCCGCGGCCGAGGGTCTCCGCGCCGCACTGGACCTCTGGGAGGGCACGCCGCTCGCCGGGGTGAGTGCCGAGCTCGCCGAGAAGGAGCGGCCGGCGCTGGAGGAGTGCAGGCTGGTCGTGATCGAGGAGCTCTACGAACTCGAAGTCGCCGCGGGCAGGCACGCCAAGGTGGTCGGCGAGCTGCGGCGGGCCGTCGACGAGCACCCGATGCGGGAACGGCTGCGGGCCTCGCTGATGCTGGCGCTGCACCGGTGCGGTCGCGCGGCGGAGGCGTTGGAGGTCTACGCCCAGGCGCACGCGCTGCTGGTGGACGAGCTGGGCATCGACCCCAGCAAGCTGTTGCAGGACCTGCGGTTGCGGATCCTGCGCGGCGAGGACGAGGCGACTCGGCAGCCCGCGCCGCACCCGGAGGTGACCCAGCCGCCCGCGCCGCGGCCTGCCGAGCTGCCACTGGACGTGCGCGGCTTCGCGGGCCGCTCGGCGGAACTGGCCGAACTGGACGGGTCCGGTGACGTCTGGGTGATCACCGGGTCGCCCGGCGTCGGCAAGACCGCACTCGCGGTCCGGTGGGCGCACGCGGCGCGCGACCGGTACCCGGACGGTCAGCTGTACGTGAACCTGCGCGGCTTCGACGCCCACGACGAGCCGTTGACGCCCGCCGCGGCACTGGCCCAGCTGTTGCGGACGCTGGGTGTCGACCTGCGCGACGTGCCCGCGGACTACGGCGACCAGAGCGGGCTCTACCGGTCGCTGCTGGCCGACAAGAACGCCCTGGTGGTGCTGGACAACGCGCGGGACGCCGAGCAGGTGCTGCCGCTGCTGCCGTCGTCCGGCCGGGTGCTGGTGACGAGCCGCCACCGGCTCGGCGAGCTGGTCGCCCGCACCGGCGCCCGGTCGCTGACGTTGGCGCAGCTGCCCGAACAGGACTCGCACGCCCTGCTGGCGGCCGTGGTGGGTGGCGGTCGGGTCGCCGCCGAGCCGGAGGCCGCCTCCGAACTGGCCCGGCTGTGCGGCCACCACCCGCTCGCGCTGCGCATCGCCGCCGCGAACACCGGTGCGACGACGAGCCTCGCGGCGGCCGTCGCCCTGCTGCGGGCCGACCCGCTCGCCGAACTCAGCATCGACGGCGCAGAGGAAAGCGCTGTCACCGCGGCGTTCTCCGTGTCCTACCGGGCACTCACGCCGGAGCAGCGGCAGGCGTTCCGGCTGCTGTCCCTGGTGCCCGGCCCCGATTTCACGCCACTCGCGGCCGCCGCGCTGGTGGACGTGCCGCCCGCCGAGGCGACTCGACGGCTGCGCGGGCTGGCCGCGGCGAACCTCGTCGAGGCGCACGCGCCCGGCCGGTACCGGTTCCACGACCTGGTGCGGCGCTACGCGGAGGAGTGCAACCGCGCAGACGAGGACGAGACCGATCGGTCTCGCGCGTGGGATCGGCTGTTCGACTGCTACCTCGCCGCCACCGACGCGGCGGTCGCGCTGCTGGGCGCGCGGATCGTGTCGCTGCCCAGGGACGAGCAGTCCGCACTGGAGAGCCCCGTGCGGTTCGCCGACAGCACCGAAGCGGTGGCCTGGCTGGACGTCGAGGTGCCGAACCTCTCCGCGGCGCTGCGGCACGCTGCCGTGCACGGCCCGCACCCGATGGCGTGGTACCTGATGGACTCGCTGCGCCGGTTCTTCCACGACCACGGCCGACGGGCGGAATGGCTGGAGCTGGCGCCGATCGTGCTGACCGCGGCGGCGGACCGCGGTGCCTTCGCCGCCGAGGCACTGGTGCACCTGAGCATCGGCGGCGCGTACTTCCGCGAAGGGCGGCACGAGGAGGGCGTCCGCCACACCGCGGAAGCGGCGCGGGCCAGTCGCGCGTGCGGGTGGCGGGAGTGCGAGGCGACGGCGGTGGCGAACCTCGGTTCGATGCTGGAGTGGACTGGCAGGCTCGCCGAAGCCGTCGAGCACAGCCGCCGGGCGATCGAGCTGTTCCGCGAACTCGGCAACCGGTCGGGGGAGAACCTCGCGCTGAACTCGCTGAGCTGCCACTACCGCCAGCTCGGCAGGCTGGCCGATGCGGAGGACAGCCTCGGCGAGGCGGTCGCCCTGTGCCGCGAGGAGGGGCTCGGCTTCTGGGAGGCCGCGAACCTCGCCGATCTCGGTTCGGTCCAGCTCGGCACCGGCCGTGCCGACGAAGCCGGGCGGACGCTGCTGGACGCGCTGGAGTTGTTCCGGGCCGCCGGTTCGCGGTTCGGTCAGGCGACCGCGCTCAACGGCCTGAGCGCGGTGCACGAGGCGTGCGGACGGCATGAGGAAGCCCACCGCGCGGCCGGGGAAGCGCTGGGATTCGCCCAGCAGGACGGCGATCGTGCTGCCGAGGCGGGCGCGCTGATCGCGCTGGGACGGGCGGCGCAGAGCCTTGGCGACCTCGCCGGGGCCGAGGAGCACCTGCGGCAGGCGTGGGAGATCGCCACCCGGTCCGGGCTGCGCGGCCAGCGCGCCGAGGCGTCGGCGGACTTGGCCCGTGTGCTGGCAGCCTCGGGTCGGGTGGCCGAGGCGCGGGAGCACTCGGACGGCGCGCTGGAGTCGGCGCGGACGGGCGGCTACCGGCTCATCGAGGCCGAGGCACTGATGAGCGCCTCTGCCGTGGAGTCCGCATCCGGGCAGCCCGCCGGCGCCCAGGACGCACTGCTCCAGGCCCTGCACATCTGGCACACCACCGGCCACGTCACCGGCGCCGCACGCGCAACCCGCTTGCTGCAAGCCCTCACCACACCCTGCGGCTGACACGCCGGTCCAACAGCCGCCTCGCGCCCGCGAGCGGCCCTGCGACTGCCTGACCGGCGGCTGGTGCGGTGACCGTGGTGCGCGCTGTGTTCGCGGGGCCAGGGCGGACGCCTTGCGGCAGCTCCGCGTTCTCGTACCCCCAGCACGAGAACGCGGA
This sequence comes from Umezawaea sp., assembly GCA_039922235.1. GTDB lineage: Bacteria > Actinomycetota > Actinomycetes > Mycobacteriales > Pseudonocardiaceae > Umezawaea. The sequence goes on along the minus strand of JBDSAJ010000232.1, from coordinate 20,369 downwards.
GCATCGCCCCTGGTGGCCGCGGAACACGGCACGGTCAGCGGTCACCGCACCGGGTCTTGGTCAGGCGATGTCGGTGTCGCAGTACTTGAGAGGGGCTTCATCGTCACCATTTGTTCCACCCCTGCTGTCGGCCAGTGGTGTGGAAGGTAGGCGCTGCTCCTTCGCTCCGGCTTCCACCGCGCTTCGGTCGAAGTTCGAGCACGTCATCCTCGGGCGAACGCGGAGCGGGCCCTCTCCATGTAGCGCAGGCCGTGGGGGAGCAGCGGCCACAGGAGTCGGACCGCTGCCCGGACTCCCCGGAAGGAGGCCCGGTGCAGCAAAGTGGGCTGGTAGCCCAGGAGTCCGCGCACCGTCGGTGGCAGTGCGGCCACGCTCACGGCGCGCGGCACCGTCGCGAGTGGTGCCAGCAGTCGCCACAGCCACGCCGGAACCCATGGTTGGGCCATCGTTCCCGGTCTCTCGAACACCTCTCGGAAGCGCTGTGCGGCGGGGGTCATCTCCAGTTCCTCCTCGCACACGCGGTCGAAGTAGCGCTGGAAGGACGGGTAGTCGGTGGGGATGCCGTGCGAGCCCAACCCGAACTGCCGCCAGCACCGCAGCATCTCCTGGTAGAAGGCCTCCCGTTCGGTCTGGTCCATCGGGTGGTCGAAGGCGTCCACGACGGTGATGACGTTCTCGGTGATCGTGGCGAACGCCCAGAAGAAGACCCTCGGTTCCAAGGCGTGGTAGCGCTTGCCGTGGTGGTCGACGCCCTTGACCGGCTTGTGCAGGTCGCGGACCCACAGCGCGGTCGCGGCGGCGTTCGGGCCGTCGTAGACGAGCCCGGCGATCGCGGGCAGCGACCGCAGGACCCGGTCCCACGGCTCGGTGTGGAAGGACGAGTGGTCGATGACGCCCGCGCTCAGCGGCGTGAACATGAGCTGGAGGTACCCGACTCGGCCGAGGAGCAGCAGCATCCGCCGGTCCCCGCAGTACCGCCAGGCCAGGGAGTCCGGCCCGAGTGGCTCGACCGCAGGCTGGTGCGGCAAGCGCTTGCCGAAGTGGTTCCCCGTCATCCCGACACTCTTCCACCGCGTTGTGCGCCGCGGAGGGGAGATGATCAGATGAACGAATGGGTCCTCGGAGCCCCTGGTCCTTTGCGGGCCCGGCGGCACCGTCACCGCACGTCGACGAAGATCGGGTTCGTGTACGTCCACAGGTCCCGCCACGGGTCAGCCTGCCCGACCACGTCGACCTGCGGCTCGACACCGCCGCGGTTGCCATCGGTCCCGCGCAGCCGGAGGTAGAACGGCTCGCGGACGTTGCGGAAGGTGTGCCTGAACTCCGCTCGACGGCATCCGCGCCGCGGTTGGAACGACCGCGCCACGGCGACATCCGGGTTGGTGGCGGCTTCGGGACCGGTCGGTCCGGTGACCTTGCCGCGGATCAGGTCGAGCCGCGCCAACTCGGGCACGAAGCCCGCGCTGTTCGGCTTCGCCGCGAGCCGGACGTCGATCCGCACGGTGACGTCGTCACCGCGGCGCACCCGCAGCCTCTCGCCGAGCGTCGCCTCGTGGTCCCTCGACCGGATCCGGAACCGCAGGTCGTCGACGAGCCCGCCGTGGCAGACCCAGGCCCGGCCCGCGCGCAGGCCCTCCATCACGGCTTTCCGGCTCCCCCGGGTGGCGCCGACGACGGTGCGGCTGAACTCGCCGGGGAAGAAGTCGACGTACGGCGCGGCGAGCTGCGGCGGGCCGGTGTCGACGGCGTCGAGGTGCTTGCCGGTGCGGTCGTACTGGTCACCCGGTTCCGGCACGCGCACCACCGTGTCGCGGAAGTTGAAGTGCGAGTCGGAGTTGCTGGTGATCCACCAGCCCCTGCCCTCGGCGAGCAGCGAGTCCCAGACGCCGCCGAGGGTCGCGGTCATCCAGTCGAAACCGCCGAACGTCCGGTAGCCCTCCGGTGGCAGGCCGGGCCAGGAGTTGGGGCCTGCCGCGTTCGCGTAGCCGCCGCGGTAGGCGCCGTGGCCGACCGGTGCGGGGAAGCCGTCGCCCTGCGCACCGGGCGCGCCCTCCATGCCGATCACGATCTCCGGCGCGGCGTCGCGCAGCGCCCGCAGTTCGTGCGGGGCGACGCGGCCGTTGCGGGACGGGTGGTTCACCACCACGATCGCCGACCGCATGGTGCCGTTGTGGATCTTCGTGCGCAGCCACGCGATCGCTTCGAGCGCCTTGGCCTCGTTCACCGGACTGGACGGTTCCTGGCCGTTGAGCCGCCAGTCGAACCGGCGCTCGAAGTCGCGGAACACCGCCGCCTCGTCGAGGCAGTCCTCGAAGAACAGCGTGCCGTGCTCGGCACCCGGCACGTTCCACTCCATCCCGTGCCACAGCAGCAGGTCCGGGTGTTTCCGCCGGGCCGCGACGACGTCGGCCTGGATCTTCTCGACGGACAGCCGCTCGTGCGACGCGTGCCCGTGGTCGCTGATCACCATCCAGTCGACCCCGTGCCGCAGGGCTCCCGCGACCTGCTGCTCGACGCTGTACATGCCGTCGTAGGAGTACTGGGTGTGGACGTGGTGGTCACCCACCAGCCACCGGTACGCGCCGCTGTGCGCGGCGGCCGTCGGCGTGGAGCCGAGCACGCCCGCGGCGGTCGCCCCGAGCACCCCGACTCCCCGGAGGAACCGCCGCCTGTCGATCTCGTCGCGCACTGGCATCTCCTCGGTGTCGTGTTGCGCGGAGGCTAGGACGGTCGGGTGAGGCGGGGGTGGCCGTCGGGTGGCCGGGTGGTGAACCGGGGCGGTGCACTGGTAACAGTTGTCGCAGAACGATAACTACCGATTGACAATCGATAGTCAACAACTGATACTCGATGCATGTCCATGGAACATCGGGCGGTAGCCCCACTCCGCGTCTTCCTCGCGCTGCTGTTCGGGATCCTGGTGTTCTTCCAGGTGGTGTCGCTGCCGGGGCAGTTCGCCCACCTGGCGCAGGAGTCACCGGACCACGCGTACCTGAGGTGGCCGCTGACCGCCGTGACGATCTTCTGGGTGCTGTGCGTCCAAGTGGTGGTCGTGGCCACCTGGAAGTTGCTCACCCTCGTCAAGAACGACCGCATCTTCAGCGACGCCGCGTTGCGGTGGGTGGACGCGATCGTGTGGGCCATCGCCGCCGGGTGGGTGGTGCTCGTCGGCGTCTTCCTCGTCGTCGGCTTCAACTCCGACGACCCAGGGAACCCGCTCCTGCTGTTCCTGGTGACGGTCGGCGTGACCGTGCTGGGGCTGTTGATGGTCGTCATGCGGGCGCTGCTGCGGCAGGCCACCGCGCTGCGGACCGACCTGGAATCGGTGATCTGATGCCGATCGTGGTGCGCATCGACGTCGAGTTGGCCAAGCGCAAGATGAGCGTCGGCGACTTCGCCGAACGGGTCGGGCTCACGCCTGCCAACGTGGCGGTGCTGAAGAACGGTCGGGCCAAGGCGGTGCGGTTCAGCACGCTGGAGGCCATGTGCCGGGTGCTCGGCTGCCAGCCCGGCGACCTGCTGGAGTGGGTCGACGATGACGATCCCAGCGTTCCGGCGTCTGTGGACTCCGAGAGCGAAGGACGCCGGTGATCACGGTTCGCGGGCTGACGAAGCGCTACGGCGACGTGCTGGCGGTCGACGACCTCAGCTTCGACGTCGAGCCGGGCAAGGTCACCGGGTTCCTCGGCCCGAACGGGGCCGGGAAGTCCACCACGATGCGGATGGTGCTCGGCCTCGACCGGCCAACGTCGGGGACGGCGCTGGTAAATGGGAAGGCGTACGCAGCCCTCACCGAACCGCTGCGAGCAGTCGGGGCACTGCTCGACCCCGGCTCGGTGCACCCCGGCCGCACCGGCCGCGGCCACCTGCGCGTGGCCGCCCGGACGAACGGCATCCCGCTCCGCCGGGTGGGGGAGGTGATCGAGCAGGTCGGACTCGAAGGCGCCGCCCACCGCCGGATCAAGGGCTACTCGCTGGGGATGCGGCAGCGGCTGGGGATCGCGGCGGCACTGATCGGCGACCCCGGCGTGCTGCTGTTCGACGAGCCGGTCAACGGGCTGGACCTCGACGGCGTCCGGTGGATCCGCGCACTGCTGCGCGGGCTCGCCGACGAGGGCCGCACCGTGCTGGTCTCCAGCCACCTGATGAGCGAGGTGGAGCAGATCGCCGACCGCCTGGTCGTCATCGGTCGCGGACGGCTGATAGCCGACGCGACGACGCAGGAGATCCTGAGCGGGCTGGGGCACGTCCAGGTGCGGGTGCAGAGCCCGGAGTCGGACCGGCTCCTGGCCGGGCTGCGGGAGCGCGGTCTCGACGTCCAACAGGTCGATGCCCGCGAACTGCTGGTCGAGAAGAGCACCGCCGAGGAGGTGGGTGGGATCGCCCATTCGCTGAACGTTCCGCTGTTTCACCTGTCGGAGGTCCGGCATTCCCTTGAGGACGCGTACTTGGAGCTGACCGGCGCCAGCGTCGAGTACCACGGACGAACCACGGAGGTGGCGGGATGACGGCTCCAGAGGTCCACACCGGACGGGTGTTCGCCCGTGCCTGCGCCGCCGAGTGGACGCGGCTGTGGACGGTCAAGGCGACGTGGTGGTTCCTGGCCGCGGCCGCCGTGACGATGGTGGGCGTCGGGGTCATCGCGGGTTCGGAGGCGGGCTCGGATCCTGTTTCATCTCAAGGTGCCTCGGCGTGGTCGGCATCGGGCATTGCCGCCATGCCCGCGCAGTTCGCCCTCCTCGCACTCGCGCTCGCCGGGGTGACGTCCGACTACGCGACCGGCGGGATCGTTCCGAGCCTGCAGTGGACTCCACGCCGCACGGTCTTCTTCCTCGCCCGCACCACCGTGGCGGCCGGAGTCGCCACCGGACTGGGCGTGCTGCTGGCGTGCGCCTCGGCCCTCGCGGCCCTGACCGTGGCCAGTCCGGTGCTCACCCTCCCCGTGGCCGACGGCCTGGAAGTGCTCGCCACGGTCGCGACCGTCTTCGCGGCGGGTTCCACCCTCGCGATCGGGCTGGGCTTCCTGCTGCGCAACATCGCGGGCACGCTGGTCACGGTCTTCCTGCTGGTGCTGGTGCTCCCGCTGATGCTGCCGAACTTCGGCTACGCGTGGACGGACGCGGTGGCCCAGGTCCTGCCGGGGTCCGGCGCGATTCACCTGCTGATCGGGGGAGTGCCGGGGATGAGCCGGACGTCATCGGTGGTCACCCTGCTCTGCTGGGTCGGTGGAGCCCTGCTGCTCGGCTGGCTGCGGCTGAAGCGCGACGACGCCAACCGGTAGCGGTCTGTACGGTGGAAATCCGGACTGACCGCAGCCCGGATGGAGGACTTGACGTGCCGGTGAGGCGATTCGCACTGGTCGCGGCGCTGCTCGTGCTCCTCGCGGCGTGCACCGCGAGCCCGGCCGAGCCACCCGCGGCCACGTCGGCGGCGGGGTCGACGGCTGCCGTCGCACCGCCCGCCGAGCGCGTGTACGTGTCGCTGGGCGACTCGTACGCGACCGGCTACCGGCCCGCGGCGGCGGGGGCACCGGCGGGAGCCAGCGAGGACGGCTTCGCCTACCTCGTCGCCGGGCGGTCGGACCTGCGGCTGATCAACGTCGCGTGCACCGGCGCCACGTCCGCGCAGGTGCGCGACCAGCCCGGCTGCGCCCCGGCCAACCGGGCCCCCGACGCGGTCGACCCGGCGGGCCGGACCCAGCTCGACGCGGCCGTGCGGGCGCTGCGCGAGCACCAGGGGCGGGTGGACCTGGTCACGGTGGTGATCGGCGGCAACGACCTGGCGCCGTGCGCGCTGGTGCAGCAGCCGGTGGAGTGCGCGACCCAGGCCGTGGCGGGCATCCGGGCCAACCTGGCCACCATCCTGCCCGCACTGCGCGACGCCGCGGGCGGTGCGCCGATCGTGGGCCTGACCTACCCGGACGTGTTCCTCGGGGCGTGGGTGTCCTCGGTGTTCCCGAACGGCCAAGGCCTGGCGCGCCAGTCCGTGACGCTGTTCCAGGACCTGCTCAACACCGCCCTCAAGGCCGAGTACGAGGCGGTCGGGGCGAAGTTCGTCGACGTCACCGCCGCGACCGGCGGCTACGGGCCGTTGACCGAGGTGACGCAGGACCCGGCGTACGGCCCGATCCCCACGCCGGTGGCGAAGGTGTGCGCGTTGACGTATTTCTGCCGCGCCAACGACGTGCACCCGACTCCCGAGGGCCACGAGGCGATCGCCACCGCGGTGCTGGCTACCGCAGGTCGTTGATCGGTCGACGGGGGCTCATTCCCACCTGCCTGCCGAGACGTGCGGTCCCACCGTGCGGATTCGCGTCCTTGACACCGTGACCCTGCTCACTACGCTCTGCTTCTGGGAGCGCTCCCAGAAACTGCGGCCTTGCTCAAAGGAGAGCGGATGAAGCAGCGGAGAAGGATCTTCGGCGCGCTGGTCGCGGCCGTGGTGGCCGCGAGCGGGATGGTCGCCATCGGCACGACGAGCCAGGTCACGGCGGCGCCCGCGGGCGGCACCGGCACGGGGTACCTGCACACCAGTGGCAGCAAGATCCTGGACAGCACCGGCACGACGGTTCGGCTGACCGGCATCAACTGGTTCGGGATGGAGACCGACAACAAGACGTTCCACGGCCTGTGGGCCAGTCGAACCTGGCGGCAGCAGCTCGACCAGATGGCGCAACTGGGCTACAACACCCTGCGCGTCCCGTTCTCCAACGACTCCCTGAAGCCCGACGCCAAGGCCACCGGGATCAACGACTTCACCAACCCCGACCTGGTCGGGCTGTCGCCGCTGCAGATCCTGGACAAGGTGATCGGTTACGCGGGGGAGAAGGGGATGCGCGTCATCCTCGACCGCCACCGGCCGACCAGTTCGGGCCAGACCGCCCTCTGGTACACGGCGGGCGTCCCCGAGACCACCTGGATCAGCGACTGGAAGGCACTGGCTCAGCGCTACGCGGGCAACACCACGGTCATCGGCGCCGACCTGCACAACGAGCCGCACGCCGAGGGCACCAACCCCGCCGCGACCGGCTCGTGCTGGGGCTGCGGCGACACCGCCCGCGACTGGCGGCTGGCCGCCGAGCGAGCGGGCAACGCGATCCTCGGTGTGCAGCCGAACTGGCTGATCTTCGTCGAAGGCGTGAGCTGCCCGAGCGGTGGCCTGTCGAACGTCTGGGACAACGACCCGACCAACGACGAGGACTGCGGCTGGTGGGGCGGCAACCTGTCGAAGGCGGGCCAGTTCCCGGTGCGGCTGTCCGTGGCCAACCGGCTGGTGTACTCCCCGCACGAGTACGCCACCTCGGTCTACAACCAGCCGTGGTTCAGCGCTCCCGACTACCCGGCGAACATGACCGCGATCTGGGACAAGTACTGGGGATACCTGTACAAGCAGAACATCGCGCCGCTGATGATGGGCGAGTTCGGCACCACGCTGGCCAACCCGGTCGACAAGGTGTGGCTGGAGAAGCTGATGGCCTACACCGGGACCGGCGTCAACGGCATCTCGTTCACCTACTGGTCGTGGAACCCCAACTCCGGTGACACCGGCGGCATCGTCGGCGACGACTGGACCACGGTCAACCAGGCGAAGCAGTCCATCCTCCAGCCCTACCTCATCCCGCCGACGGGCGGCGGCACCGGCCCGACGACGACCACCACGACGACCACGACGGGCGGCGGCGGCCCTGGCCGGTGCACGACGGCGTGGAAGCTGGACAACTCGTGGCAGGGCGGCTTCCAGGGCGCGCTGACGGTCACCAACACCGCGACGAGCGCGGCCAACCCGTGGAAGGTCGTGTTCACCCTGCCCGCCGGGGCGACCATCTCCAACGGCTGGAACGGCACCTTCACCCAGTCCGGCTCCACGGTCACCGTGACCGCGCCGTCCCACAGCCCGTCACTGGGCGCCGGGGCTTCCGTGTCGCTCGGCTTCACCGCCAACGGCACGGCGGGCGCGCCATCGGCCGTCACGCTCAACGCGGCGGCCTGCAGCTGATCACCATCCCTGGCCGCGGTGCACTGAGCACCGCGGCCAGGGATCACGTGGTGGTGGGGACCGCGGCCAGCAGGCGGCGGGTGTAGTCGTGGCGCGGATCGAGGAGCACCTGCTCGACCGTGCCCTGCTCCACCAGTTCCCCCTGGTACATCACCGCGACCCGGTCCGCGATGTTCCACGCCAGCCCGATGTCGTGCGTGATGATCAACGCGGCCAGGCCCAGTTCCTGGCGCAGCCGGAGCAGCAGCGCCAGTACCTCGCCGCGAACCGAGGCGTCCAGCGAGGCGACCGGCTCGTCGGCGACCAGCAGGCGCGGTCGCAGCGCCAGCGCACCGGCGATCACCACCCGCTGGCGCTGCCCGCCGGACAGCTCGTGCGGCAGCGCCGGGAAGAACGACTCCGGCGGTCGCAGCTCCGCCTTCGCCAGCGCGTCGGCCACCAGTGCCGCCTCGTCGCCGGGCACCCGGTGGATGCGCAACCCCTCGGCGACCGACTCGTAGACGGAATGCCTGGGGTTCAACGCACTCGTGGGATCCTGCAACACCAGCTGCACCTGGCGGCGGTAGTCGCGCAGGCCCCGGCTGGACGTGGGCAGCACCTCGTCCTCGAACAGCACCCGCCCGCCGCTGGGCCGCTGCAACCCCAGCACCGTCCTGGCCAGGGTCGTCTTGCCCGATCCCGACTGGCCGACCAGCGCGACGATCTCGCCCGACCCGATCTCCAGGTCGACCCCGGCCACCGCGCGCACACCGCGGAAGTCGACCCGCAGGTCTTCCGTGCGCAGCAACACCTTCCCCGCGGGCGAGTGGTCCACGTACCGGTCCTCCGGCGCGCCGACGGTCGGGAACGCGGCGGCCAGCGCCCGCGTGTGCGGGTGGACCGGTGCGTTGATCACCTCGCGCGCCGCACCCCGTTCGACCACCTCGCCCCGGTACATCACCGCGAGCCGGTCGCACGTCTGCGCCAGCACCGACAGGTCGTGGCCGATCACCACCAGGCCGATGTCCCGCTCGGCGACCAGGCGCTTGAGCACGTCGAGCACCTGCGCCTGCACGATCACGTCCAGCGCCGTCGTCGGCTCGTCGGCGATCACCAGCCGGGGCTCGCAGGCCAGCGCCATCGCGATCATCACCCGCTGCCGCTGGCCGCCGGACAGCTCGTGCGGGTACGAGCGGGCCTTGGCCGCGGGCAGTTCGACCTGCTCCAGCAGGTCCGCCACCCGGCCGGACGTGCCGTGCAGCCGGATCGGCTCGGCGATCTGCTCGCCGACCCGCTGGACCGGGTTCAGCGCGTGCATCGCGCCCTGGAACACCACCGACGCCCGTGCCCACCGCACCGCGCGCAACCGGCCCCAGGACATCGCCATGACGTCCTCGCCGTCGAGCAGGACCTCGCCGTCGACCCGTGCGGACCGGGGCAGCAGCCGCAGCACCGACATGGCCACAGTGGACTTCCCGCAGCCGGATTCCCCAGCGAGGCCAAGGGTTTCGCCCGCGGCCAGGGTCAGGTCGACCCCGCGCACGGCGGCCACCTCGCCGCGCTCGGTCCGGTAGTGCACGCCCAGGCCGCGCAACTCCAGCAGTGGACTCACCGGTCACCCTTCAGCCTGGGGTTGAGCACCGTTTCCAGCGCCCGCCCGATCAGCGTGAACGCCAGCACCACGACCACCACACCCAGACCGGGCGGCAGCAGGAACCACCACGCCCGCTGGGACACCGCGCCCTGCAACTGGGCGATGTGCAGCAGCAGGCCCCAGGAGATCCGCGTCGGGTCGCCGAGCCCGAGGAACGACAGCGTCGACTCGGCGATGATCGCGCTCGCCACGGTCAGCGTCGTGTTGACGAACACCAGCGGCAGCACCGCGGGCAGCACGTGCTTGCCGACCACGTGCAGGTGACCGCCGCCCAGCGCCCGCGCCCGCTCGATGAACGGCCGCGCCTCGACGCTCAGCGTCTGCGCGCGCACCAGCCTCGCCGTGGACGGCCACGACGTCACGCCGATCGCCAGCACGATCGTCCAGATCCCCCTTGGCAGCACCGTGGACAGGGCGATCGCGAGCACCAGCGACGGCAGCACCAGGAAGAAGTCCGTGAACCGCATCAGCACCGACTCGACCCACCCGCCGAAGTGCGCCGACGAGATGCCGACCAGCGTGCCGATCGCCACCGACAGGATCGTCGCCGTCAGGCCGACGACGAGCGAGATCCTGGTGCCCCACCACGTCAGCAGCAGCACCGAGCGCCCGCTGTTGTCCGTGCCGAGCCAGTATTCCGCGCTCGGCGGCTGCCACCGCTCGGCGGTCACCCTGGTCACGTCCAGCCCGGCCTCGTCGGTGACCAGCGGCGCCACCAGCGCCAGCAGGACGACCACGCCCAGCACCACCAGTCCGACCACGCCCGCCCGGTTGGCCGTGAACTCCCGCCAGGTCGACCGGGCCGCGACCCGGCGGCGCTGCCACGCGATGCTCGTCACGACGCGCGCACCCGTGGATCGAGGACCCGGTACAGCAGGTCCGCCAGCACGTTCATCGCGATCACCGCGCCTGCCAGCACGATGAAGGTGCCCTGCAGCAGCGGCAGGTCCGGTCCGGTGAGCGCCTCGTAGGTCAGCAGACCCAAGCCGGGCCAGGTGAACACGGTCTCCACGGTGATCGCGCCGGACACCACCAGACCCAGGTGCAGGAACACCAGGGTCACTGTCGGCAGCAGCGCGTTGGGCACCGCGTGCCGTCGGCGCACCAGGTCGTCGCGCAGGCCCTTGGCCCGCGCGGTGGTGAGGTAGTCCGCGTTCATCTCCTCCAGCAGCGAGGACCGCATCACCAGCAGGTACTGGGCGTAGACCACCGCGATCAGCGTGACGCTCGGCAGCACCAGGTGGTGCGCGACGTCGACCGCCTGCGGCCAGAAGCCCGGCGGGGTGTCGGAGTACCGCATCCCGCCGCTGGGGAACAGGTTCCCGGTGACCATCGACAGCAGCATCCCCAGCCAGAACGTCGGCATCGCCCACTGGGTCAGCGCGATCCCGGTGGACACCCGGTCGAACCGGCTGTCCCTGCGCCACGCGCCGCGGATGCCCAGCCACAGTCCCAGCGCCACGGCGATCAGGGTCGACGTGCCCACCAGCAGGATCGTCGGCCACACCCGCTGGCCGATCAGCTCGGCGACCGGGCGGCTGTAGAAGATCGAGTCGCCGAGGTCGCCGTGGAGGAGCTTGCCGACGTAGTCGGTGAACTGCCGCGGCAGCGGCCGGTCCAGCCCGTACCGCTCCCGCAGCTCGGCGAGCTGGGCCCCGGTGACCGGACGGCCCTTGGTCTGCGCGATCACCGGGTCGCCGGGGATCACCCGGAACAGCAGGAAACCCAGCACCACCACGAAAATCAAACTGACCAGCGCGCCGCCGAGCTTGCCCGCCACGTACCGGAGGGTGCCGCTCCTCCGGTGCCCGACCGGCTCCAGCAGCGTGACGGCATCGCTCATTCGCGGTCCTCGGCCGCGGTTCCACGCCGGCGCGAGACCAGCCAGATCCCACCGCCCAGCAGCACGACGACGGCGACCACCCCGATGATCACCGGCGCGCTGCTCGACGAACCGCCGCCGGACGCGGACACCGGCGTGGCGCTGTAGTAGCCCCACACGCCGTTCTGGCCCATGATCACGCCACCGGGGTCGGGCTGCACCGCGAAGCCGCCGAACTTGTCCTTGCGGTACGCCTCCAGCGAGTTCTCGTAGCACAGCACGACCGCCGGGACCTGGTCGTAGAAGCGCTGCTGCATCTGCTTCACGATGTCCGCGCGCTTGCCGCGGTCGAGTTCGGAGAGCTGCTGGGCGTAGAGGGCGTCGTAGGTCGGGTCGCAGAAGAACGTGTCGGTCGTGCCGCCCTTGCCGTCGGCGTTGGGCCGCTGGCCGCAGGTGTGCAGCGACAGGATGTAGTCCGGGTCCGGGTTGGTGCCCCAGCTGCTGAACACCAGGTCGAACTTCCCGCTGTTGGCGGACTCGTTGAGCAGGTCGTCCTTCGCGAACTGGACCTCGACGCCGATGCCGAGGTCGGCCAGCGACCGCTTGATGAACTCGGCGGCCTGCTCGTCGTAGGAACGGCCCGCGTGGCCGAGCAGCCGGAAGTTCAGCGGCTTGCCGTCGGCTGCGGCCCGGATCCCGTCCGCGCCCTTGCGGTAGCCCAGCGCGTCCAGTTCGGTGCCCGCAGCGGTCGGGTCGAACGGCCTGGCCTGCGCGGGTGTGAAGTGGAACTCCGGGAAGACCGGCGGGATCGGCCCGGTGCCCAGTTCGGCGTAGCCGCCGTTGACCCGCTCCACCATCGTCTTGAGGTCGATCGCCTTCGCGATCGCCTGGCGCACCTTGACGTCCCGCAGCGCCGGGTGCCCGTCGCCGATCGGGTCGCCGTTCTTGGTGGCCGCGCCGGAGTTGAGCACGACCTCGTAGAACCGGCGGCCCTGCGCCTTGTTCAGCGCGACGTCCTGGTTGTCCTTCAGCGAGTCGAACTGCGCGGCCCCCAGCCGGTTGACCAGGTCGACCTCGCCCCGGCCCAGCGCCTGGGTGGCCGCGTCGACCGTCTTGTACTGGATGAAGTGCAGCTCGTCGTACTTCGGCGCGCCACGCCAGTAGTCCTTGTTGGCCTTGAGCTTCACGAACTCGTTGGCCCGGAACTCGCTGAGCACGAACGGTCCGCTGCCCACGGTGCCGGGCTCGTTGTTCTGGAACGCGCCGAGGTCGCCCACCTTGGACCACACGTGCTCGGGCACGATCGGCACGTCCAGCGCCAGCATGGTCGACTGCGGCGTCTTGGTCTTGATCACGACCGTGCGGTCGTCGGGCGTGGTCACCGACTCGAAGTTGGCCACGAAGCTGCCGTTCGCGGTGGCCGCCGTCGCGTCCTTCATCATCAGGTCGTAGGTGTAGCCGACGTCGGCGGACGTGATGGGCTCGCCGTCGGACCACTTCTTGCCGTCCGGGAGGTGGAACGTCCAGGTGAGCTTGTCGGGCGCGGCCTCCCACTTGTCCGCCAGCGCTTCGACCGGGTGCTGGTCCCCGGCGTCGTAGGCGGTCAGGAAGTCGTACATGAGCCGACCGATCTCGGTACCCGCCTGCGTGATCGACAGGAACGGGTTGAGGTTGTCCACGTCGTAGGTGAGCGCCACCCGCAACACCGTCGGCTGCTGTGCCTCGGCCCGCACCGGCAGTGGTAACGCCAGCAGGCCTACTGCCCCCAGCGCCGCAACTAGTTTCCGCACCACGACCACCTCTCCCCATGAAGTTGTCAAGAAGTAACCACTTGAGGCATGGCTGAGTCAATGTCCGCCATGTGGGGTGTCGGGCCCCGGAGCGGTGAATGCGTTGGTCGAGATGCCACTCAAGGCATGCCCCTCGTCGGTTCTGGGCGCGCCACTGGCAGCATCTCGGTGCAACACAGGTCATGGTCCACACGAGGTACGGGTATCAGGCTCCGCGACTTCGGGTCGGGAGCCGAACGCGCCGGAGGTGGGACTGATGACAACCCGGAACCGATCGCGATTACGTTGTGCGCTGGTGGCGCTGGTGGCGCTCCTCGGGGTCCAGACCCCGCTCGCCGCGGCCGAAGCCAACGCCGCGTCGTGGAGCAGGCAGCCGTCGTTGCAGACGGCACGAGGATTGCACGGTGTGGCCGAGGTGGGCGGCCGGATCTTCGTCTTCGGCGGCTACGACCCCGGCTCGGACCGAATCCTCGGCTCGGTCGAGGTCCGCCCGGCTCGACCCGGCGGCGCCTGGCGGTACTCCACACCGGAACCGTCCCCACGGGCCAACGCCGCCGCGGCCGAACTCCGCGGATTCGTGTACCTGGTGGGCGGCGAACAAGGCGAGGACGGTGAGCTGACGGACGTGGTGGACCGGTTCGACCCGCGCAGCGGGACCTGGAGCCCGAGCGTGCCGCTGCCCGGTGTGCGCACTGCCGCCGGAGTGGCCTCCCTGAACGGTTTGCTGTATGTCGCCGGGGGATTCGTCGCGGGGGACAAGGCCACCGGGTCGGTCGTCGTGTTCGACCCGGTGCGCCGCACGTGGCGGTCCGTCGCGCCGATGCCCACGCCACGAGCCAGGTTGAAGATGGTGACCGTGGACGGTCGACTGTACGCCGTGGGTGGCTTGACGACCGAGGGCGATTCACTGTCCACAGTGGAACGCTACGACCCGGCTTCCGACCGGTGGAGCACGGTCGCGTCGTTGGCCGAGCAACGCGTGCAACCCGGTGTGGTCGCCGTCGAACACCACGGGCGGACTGTCGTCGCCGCTGTCGGGGGAGCACGGACGAAGGGCGCCGACGTCTTGGCCTTCCTGCGGAGCACGGAAATCTTCGACCCGAGGACCGGCCGGTGGCAGACGCTGAAGGCTCTGCTGCCGGTGGGCAAGGCCGGACTGGCGTGCGCGGTGCAAGCCGACGGGGCGGTTCTGGCCATCGGTGGCGCTGTGCTCCTCGCGGGTGGGCGCGGTGCCACCGCCGACGTGTACGCGCTCAAGCTCGCCGACCACCACCGCTGACGAGCGGGCGTCAGGCGGGGTCGAGGCCGATGAGCCTGGCCAGGACGGCCACCTGGTCGGCGAAGTGCTCGATCACCTCGGGTGATCTGGGATCGGCCCCGCAGACACCTTCGACGAGGTGCGGCAGCGTGGTGGTCGCCATGGCGGCCGCCGTCAGCATGACCAGCAGGCAGGCCGGGTCCACCTCGGCGGGCAGCTTCCCGGAGCGCTGCGACGCGCGCAGTTCGTCCAGGCTCTCGGTGAAGAGCTGTGCGCGTGAGGTGTGGTCGGGGTCGTCGGCCGGGCCGGTGTACTGCAGGCCGCTCCAGGCCAGCAGGCGCGGTCCGGCCGGGTTGTGCGCCGCCTCCAGCGCGTGCCGCCGCAACTGCTCGGGCAGCGGCGTGCCCGGTGGCGCCAGTTCGCGCTGCCGCTCCTGCCACTGCTCCGACATGGCCCGGTACAGGCCTTCCTTGCCGTCGAAGTAGTAGGAGATCAGTTGCTGGTTGACACCCGCCCTGGCGGCGATGGCGCTGATCCGGGCGCCCGCGTAACCGTGCGCGCCGAACTCGGCCGATGCCGCGTCCAGGATCTGCCCGCGGGTGCGCTCCGGGTCGCGCTGCCGCTCCTGCGGCTTGGGTGACCTGCGAGGTTGCTGTGGCACACCGGAACCGTACTACGCCTCGACAGGAGTTAATCAAACAACTGGTTGACAAGGTTATATGTGCGGATGATTATGGTGGTGCTCATCCGACGGAGGGGGAAGAAGTGCCAAGCACAGCAAGGGTTCTCATCGCAGGCGGCGGTGTCGGCGGGCTGGCGCTCGCGCAGGCGCTGCACCACGGCGGCCTCGACGTCGCCGTGTACGAGCGGGACGCCACGCCGGAGACCCGCAACCAGGGCTACCGCATCCACATCGACCAGAACGGCAACGCCGCGCTGAGGAGCTGCCTGCCCGCGGAGGTCCTCGACCTGGTGCGCCGCACCAGCGGGGTCAACGGCGACCTGGTGGCCGGGTACACCCACCGGTTGGAGCAGACGGCGGAGCAGACCTTTCCGGGGATCGCCGACGACGAGATCACCAACGTGGACCGGAACGCGTTCCGCCAGGGCCTGCTCACCGGGCTGGCCGACCGGGTCCACTTCGGCCGGACAGTGGCCGCGTACCGGATCACCGATTCCGGCCGGGTGCGGGTGGAGTTCGCCGAGGGCGGCGGCGACGAGGGCGACCTGCTGGTCGGCGCGGACGGCGTCGGTTCGGCGGTGCGCGGGCAACTGCTCCCGCACGCCACCGTGAAGACGCTGGACCACCGGTGCCTCTACGGCCGGATGACGGCCGCCGACGTCGACGTCCCGGAGGACTTCCGCCGCGGTCTCTGCTGGGTCACCGACGAGGAGGGGTGCGGCGCCGGGTTCGCGCCGGTGCGGTTCCGCTCCCGACCGGAAGGCGCGTCGGACTACCTGATGACCACCCTCGTCGCGTCGGTGGAGCGCCTCGGTGTGCCGGACGGGGAGTTGTTCTCCCTCCCGCCGGAGGGGCTGTGGAAGATCACCGTCGAAGCCACCGCCGACTGGCACCCCGCGCTCCGCGAACTCTTCGCCCGCGCCGACCCCGACACGTTCTTCCCGATCGCCATCCGGGCTGGTGAGCGGGTCGACCCGTGGCGGTCCGGCCCCGTGACGCTGCTCGGCGACGCCATCCACACCATGCCGCCTGCCGGCGGAGTCGGCGCCAACACCGCGTTGCGGGACTCCGCGACGCTGGCCCGCGAACTGCTCTCCGACCGGCCGCTCGTCGACGCGGTCGCCGCGTACGAGCGGGTGATGCTGCCGCGCGGCTTCGACACCGTCGAGAGTTCGCTCCGGATGGCGGGCCGGATGTTCGGTGGACCAGGCTGACGGACCGCGGTGTGCGTCGTCGGCTCCTCGATTGATGGTTCCGAAGAGCGGTGCGGGCCTCGTTCAGGTGACCAGGAGTTGAGCCGCCCGTTGACCCCTGGTCCATTCCGGTGCTGTCGATCACTCGTTCGTGTCAGGGCTGAGAACGTTTGCCGAACGTCAGTACTTTGGTGGTCTCCCGCGCTTCCCACCGGGTGGCGAGTGGTGGGCCATCTGCGATCGACGTGCGCGGGTACTCGATGACCTCGGTTCGCGAAGGGGCACCGCGATGGGCGACGAACTGCTGGTGGTGACCAGCGAGCAGGTGGGCGGTGCGGAGATCGTGCGCGTGGCGGGGGAAGTGGACATCTGCACCGCTCCGCGGTTGAACGCCGCGCTCTCCGCCGCCTGCGAGAGCGTGCAGCCGAAGGGCGCCCTGGTGGTGGACCTGACCGGGGTGACGTACTTCGGGTCGTTCGGGCTCTCCGCCGTCGTGATCGCCCACCACCGGTGCCAGGAGCGGCGCGGCACGTTCCTGGTCGTCGCCGACGACCAACTCGTGCTGCGGCCCCTGCGCACCAGCGGACTGGACCGGGTCTTCACCATCGTGCGGTCGACGGACGAGGCGGCCGAGTCCTACTGCGCCTGATCAGAGGTCGGCCGTGCCGGTGTCCGGCTCTTCTGCGACCGCCTCGGGCGGGTCGCTCAGCTGCTCGCGCAGGTAGTTCCACAGCACGGCGGCCAGTGCGGCGACCGGCACGGCGAGCAGGCTGCCCACGATGCCCGCCAGGCTGCCGCCCAGCGTCACGGCCAGCAGGACCACCGCCGCGTGCAGGCCGAGACCGCGGCTCTGCAGCATGGGCTGGAACACGTTCCCCTCCAGTTGCTGCACCACGACGATGATGGCGAGCACGATCAGCGCGTCGGTCGGGCCGTTCGACACCAGTGCGATGAGCACCGCGACGAAACCGGCGAACAGGGCGCCCACGATGGGCACGAACGCCGACACGAACGTCAGCACCGCCAGCGGGAGCACCAGCGGCACACCGACGATCCACAGGCCGAGGCCGATGAACACCGCGTCCAGCAGACCGACGAACGCCTGCGACCGCACGAACGAGCCGAGGGTGTTCCAGCCGCGCTCGGCGACGGTCGGGACGTCGACGGCGAGGCGGCCGGGCAGCTGCCGGGTCAGCCACGGCAGGAACCGCGGGCCGTCCTTGAGGAAGAAGAACATCAGGAAGATCGCCAGAACGGTGGTGATGATGCCGTTGACCACGGCGCTGACCCCGCTGAAGGTCGCGGTGACGATGGTGCCGACGCTGTCCTGGATGCGGGCGACCGCGGCGTCGAGCGCGCCGGTGATCTGGTCGTCACCGATGTTCAGCGGCGGCCCGGAAGCCCACTCGCGCACCTGCTGGATGCCGTCGACCACACCGTTGACCAGTTCGCCCGACTGGGACGCCACCGGCACCGCGATCAGCACCAGGGTGCCGACGGCGACCACCAGGAAGAGCACGGTCACCGCGGACGCGGACAACGCCGGCCGCCACCCGTGCCCGCGCAGGAACCTGGTCACCGGCCAGGTCAACGTGGTGATCAGCAGGGCGATCACGACCGGCCAGACGACCGACCACATGCGACCCAGCAGCCACAGGCCCACCGCGGCCACCAGCAGGACCAGCAGCGCGTCCAAGGAGATGCGTGCCGATGTGCGCAGTGCGGCTCTGGTCTTCGGGGCGTTCAGCATGACCTGAATGAGATCACCTCATCGCGGCAATCGCACCACCGCGGTGATGGTCGTCCACGGCTTGACGTCGGTCGGGGAGCCCGAGGTGGACGGCGCCACGCGGGGAACTCAGGCGTCCGAGGTCGTGTCCGGCGTCGACAGCGCGGAGAGGTCGTCGACGAACCTGCGCATGAGCCGTTCGAGTTCGAGCAGGTCCCGGTCGCTCCAGTGGGCCAGCACGGGGGTGGCGAGGCGGTGCCGGGCGGCGTCGAGCGCGTCCGTGACGCGGCGGCCCTCGGCGGTGATCAGCGCTTCCTTGACCCTGCGGTCGGCCGCGCTCGGGCGGCGTTCGACCAGGCCGAGTTCGGCCAGCTTGGCGACCTGCCTGCTGACCGTGGTGTGGTCGCGCCCGGCCCGTTCCGCGAGTTCGACCACGCCGATCGGCTGGAACCGCTGGATGCCCACCAGCAGCGGGAAGAGGACGCGGTCGAGCACGACGCCAGCCTCGTCGAGGAGGGCGTCGTCGCGCTGCGGCAGGTTCATGAGCGACATGAGGTCCACCAGCGACTCGTGCAGGTGCCGCTGTGCCACCAGCCGACGTCTCGTGGTCATTTCCGCTGCACCTGCCTCTCGTGCTGTTCGGGACGGGTGCGCACATGGTAGCCCGGATGCGATCCGATCGCCCCTGACACCTATCCGTGCATTTTGCATAGGTATTTCGGTGCTGTTATCGCAGCTAGCCGTCATATTATGCTTATGCGAAGCCGATTTTGTGCGTTTTCGTTGGTTGACACTGTGCCGGGTCGGGTCATATCGTGTGCGACATGCACACAAAATCTGATCTAGACGTGATCATCTGCGGTGCCGGCGCGGCGGGGTTGACCCTCGCCATCGACCTCGCCCGCAGGAACATCGGGTTCCTGCTGATCGACAAGGCGCTGCACCCGTTCCGCGGGTCGAGGGGCAAGGGCATCCAGCCCCGGAGCCAGGAGGTGTTCGAGGACCTCGGTGTGATCGACCGGATCGTCGCCTCTGGGGGTGAGTACCCCGTCCAGCGCTGCTACACGGACAGTGGTCCGGTCGATGCGCCCGCGGGCGAGCTGTCGGAGCCGACGCCTGCCGAGCCGTACCAGATCCCGTTGATGGTCCCGCAGTTCCTCACCGAGAGCAGGCTGCGAGAGCGGTTGGCCGAACTCGGCCACGTCCCGCGCCACGGCCACGAACTCGTCGGCTTCGACCGGGACGCCGACGGCGTGACCGCGCGGATCGCGACCCCTGATGGCAGGCGGACCGTGCGGTCCCGGTACCTGGTCGGCGCCGACGGCGGGTCGAGCTTCGTCCGCAAGGCGCTGGGCATCGGGTTTCCCGGAAAGACGTTGGGAGTGCGGGCGGTTGTGGCCGATGTGTTGGTCGACGGCGTCTCGTCGGACGTCTGGCACCGTTGGGGTCGGGGGACTCCGGAGCAGGTGTCGCTGTGCCCGCTCCGCGGTACCGACCTGTTCCAGTTCCAGGGTCCGGTCCCGTTCGAGGTCGACGTGGACCTCTCGGCCGAGGGGCTCACCGCGTTGCTCCGCGAGCGCACCGGTGAGCAGCGGATCGTGGTCCGTGACGTGTCCTGGGCGTCGGTGTTCGAGATGAACGCCCGGTTGGCCGACGCGTACCGGTCCGGGCGCGTGTTGCTGGTGGGGGATGCGGCGCACTGCCACCCGCCGACTGGTGGGCAGGGGTTGAACACGAGCGTCCAGGACGCCTACAACCTCGGTTGGAAGCTCGCCGCCGTGGTCGAAGGTGCTTCGGAGTCGCTGCTGTCGACTTATGAGGAGGAGCGCAGGCCGGTCGCGGAAGCGGTGCTCGGGTTGTCGGAGAGGTTGCTCGAAGCCGCCAAGCGCAGTGAGGTTCGGCGGGGTCGTGAGGTGACTCAGCTCGATCTTGGTTATTCGGGGTCGTCGTTGGCGGTGGCTGGTTCGGAACGTGGCGAGGGTGTGGTGGCGGGGGATCGCGCGCCTGACGCACCTGTGGTGGGGGCGGGAGGGGTGGGTACGCGGTTGTTCCGGTTGTTCCAGGGGCCGCATTGGACGTTGCTCGGTTGTGATGTCGCCTCGGTTCCGCCGTCCCGGGTTGGGTTGCGCATTCACGCCACTGGGGTTGGAGGGGACATCGTTGATGCTGGTGGGTATTTTCGGGGTGGGTATGGGCTTTCGGCGGAGCAGTGGGTGCTGGTGCGGCCGGATGGGTATGTGGCGGCGGTGGTCGGGTCTGGTGAGTTG
>JBDSAJ010000231.1:0-4205 GCA_039922235.1 Umezawaea sp. | reverse complement strand
GGCGTGCCGATCCGGCTGCGGGACGAGATCTTCGGCAACCTCTACATGACCGAGAAGAAGGGGTTGGCGGAGTTCACCCCTGATGACGAGGTGGTGCTCCAGGCGTTGGCGGCCGCGGCGGGTGTGGCGATCGAGAACGCGCGGCTGTTCGAGCGGTCGCGGTTGCGGGAGCGGTGGCTGGAGGCCACCGCGGAGATCAACTCCGAACTCCTCGGCGGGGCTTCGGCCCAGGACGCCCTGCAGCTCATCGCGCTGCGCACGGTGGAACTCGCGGGCGCGCATTCCTCGATGATCGTGCTGTCGGAGGAAGGCAGGCTGTTCATCACCGCCGGCGCAGGTCCGCAAGCGGAGGAAGTCATTGGATCGACCGCACCTGACCACGAGTCTCCCATCGAGGAGGTCTTGCGAACCGGTATCCCCAAGGTCGTCGAAGCCCTGAACGGGTTCGTGAACGCTTCCACCGAGTTCGGTCCCGGTATCGCGGTGCCGATGCGCGCGGGCTCGGTCGTCACCGGTGTGCTGGTCGCCGTGCGCCGCAAGGGGGAGCCGCCGTTCGTGGCCGACCAGATGCCCGTGCTCGCCTCGTTCGCCGGTCAGGCGGCCCTGGCGTTGCAGTTGGCGGAGAAGCAGCGGTCGCTGCGGTTGCTGGACGTGCTGGCCGACCGCGACCGGATCGCGCGGGACCTGCACGACCACGTGATCCAGCGGTTGTTCGTGACGGGCATGAGCTTGCAGGGCGGTCTGCGGCGGATCACCGACAAGGAGGTCCGCGGCCGGGTGATGACCGCGGTGGAGCAGCTCGACCAGACGGTGCGGGAGATCCGCACCTCGATCTTCGACCTGCAGAGCGCGGGCGACGAAGGCGTGAGCCTGCGCAGGCGGCTGCTGGACCTGATCGCCGAGCTGACCGAGCTGTCACCGGCCGTGCGGATGTCGGGGACGGTGGACAACTCGGTGTCGGAAGAACTCGCTGAGCACGTCGAGGCGGTCATCCGCGAGACCGTGACCAACGCGGTGCGGCACGCGAACGCCACGTCTCTCACCGTGACGGTCGAGGCGGGCGCGGACTTGATCATCTCCGTCGTCGATGACGGGGTCGGGATGCCGGAGGATGTCGCGCGCAGCGGCTTGCGCAATCTCGAAAGCCGGGCTCAGCAGTTCGGCGGCACGCTGTCGGTGGCTTCCGAGCCCGACAGGGGCACCCGCGTGACCTGGCGGGTACCCCTGGGCTGAGCGTCACTCCTGGGAGGAGACCTGACTGGGCTTGCGCAGCTGGCTGGAGAAGACGGCGGCCTGCGTGCGGCGTTGCATCCCCAGTTTGGCGAGCAGGTGCGACACGTAGTTCTTGATGGTCTTCTCGGCCAGGAACATGCGGTCGGCGATCTGCCGGTTGGTCAGGCCCTCGCCGATGAGGTCGAGCACCGTGCGCTCCTGGTCGGTCAGCGTCCGCAGCGGGTCGCCCGTCTCACGTTCGCGGCGGATGCGGTTGAGCAGCGCCGACGTCGACTTCGCGTCGAGCAGCGACTGTCCACTCGCGACCGTGCGCACGGCGTTGACCAGGTCGCCGCCGAGGATCTGCTTGAGCACGAAACCCGACGCCCCGGCCATGATCGCGTCGAACAGCGCCTCGTCGTCGGCGAACGACGTCAGCATCAGCACGTTCAGGTCGGGCAGTTGCGACCGCAGGTCGCGGCACAGCTCGATCCCGTTGCCGTCGGGGAGCCGGATGTCCAGCACGGCCACGTCAGCGCCGCTGGAAGGAACCCTGGTGAGCGCCTCGGCCACCGACGACGCCTCGCCGATCACCTTCAGGTCCTCCTCCTCGCCCAACAGCTCCGCGACACCTCGACGGACGATCTCGTGGTCGTCCACCAAGAAGATCCTCGTGGGCACCCCCACCACCTCCAGAAAGACAGGCCGTGGCCTGCCGTCACGCGCTTGGCCCCAGTGCACATTACGCCGTTGGTGGAGACGGTGCCGGTGCCGATCGTGGTCCAACAGAGTCGAAGGACCCTGCCGACCACCGGCAGAATCGGGGCGTCATCAGCGGAACTCCTGGACGGATCCCGGTTGGAGGAGCCCGTTGTCGTCGACGGCGGCCAGCGGGACCACGGTCACCGGGCAGCCGGCGTGCCGCAGGCAGTACGCCGCCACCGACCCGATCACCGTCAGCCCCGACTTGCGGTAGCCGTGACCGCCGAGCACGAGCGCGTCGGCGTCGGCTGCCAGTTCCACCAGCACCTTGCCGGGGTCGCCGGTCGGCACGACCTGCTCGATCAGCACCCCGTCGGCGTCCGGGCCGATCTGCTCGACCGCTGTCCGCAGGTCGCGGGCGTGCTGTTCGCGGAACGGGTCCACGCCCAGTGGCCGGGCGACCGGCAGCGGCGTGCTGGACGCGGGTTTGGCGTCCAGCCTGCACACCGACACCGCCAGCAGCGGGTGCCCGGTGGACTTGGCCTGGCGGACGGCCCAGGCGAGGGCGGCGGTGCTCGCGGGCGAGCCGTCGATGCCGACGACGATCCGTTGTGCGGTCTTCATGGTGGTCAACTCCTCGTCTGTGGTCCTTCGATGCTCTTGCCCAGCGAGGGGTCCGGGCGAGGGGCGAAGGGCCCGGACCGGGTGGGTCCATCGCCGCCCGCGACGAGACCCGGCGCACTGTCGGCGTCCGCCGCTGTCCGGCACCGTGGTGGGTGGAGGTGGCTGACGTGCACAGGACTCGAACCGAAGCACTGGAGTGGAGCCCTCGCGAGGTGGCCCTGCTGATCCGTGCGGCGCGCGGTGCACCGGTCTACGGCGGCGGGCACCCGTGGGTGCTCGAACCGCACGGGCGCGCTATGGCGCTCTACGAGCTGCCGCACCACTCCTTCCACGATCGACTCGGCATCGGTCGCCTGCTGACCTGCGGCGGTGTGCTGCACAACCTTCACGCGGCCCTCCGTGCGGCCGGGTGGCGGGTCGAGGTGTCGCTGCCGAGGGACGCGGCCAAACCGGACCTCCTCGCCGTGCTGACAGCCATTGGCCGACAGGCGATGCAGGAGCGGGGGACGTTCGGACCGGCCGAGCTGCCGGTTCTCGTGGCAGCGAACCACTGGGAGGGAACACGGGTGCGGCCGGTCGACACCGACGGCTCGGTCACGCTGCTCGTGTCGACCGAGGGGGACAGCAGGCGCGACGTGCTGCTCGCGGGCGCGGCCCTTCAGGCGATCCGGCTCACGGCACGGGAACTGGGGCTGTCGACCACCGTGGGCCGCGGTCCGCTGCCGGCGCACGTGTGGGCTTCGCTCACCGTCTCCGGGCTCAGCGAACCGCACCCGGCGGGATGACCACGACGGGGCAGACGGCGTGGCGCAGGCACTCGGAGACGACGCTGCCGAGCAGCACCCCGGCCGCCTTGCCGTGACCGTGGGCGCCCAGCACGAGCAGGTCCGCGTGGTGCGACATGCGCGCCAACTCCACGGCCGGATCACCGACCAGGACCACCTCGGTCACCTCCGGCGCGTTCTCCAGCCGCGAGGAGACCTCCCGCACCATCTCGTGCAGGTCCCGCACGAGGTGCCGCTGCGGCTTCTCGCCGTGCGGGAAGAAACCCGTCGAGGAGGCGGGCACGAACGCGGACTCCCGTTCGCGAGTCGTGATCGCCTCCACCTCCGCACCCTCGCGCACCGCTTCCTCCAGCGCCCACCGCAGCGCGGCGGCGCTCGCGGGTGATCCGTCCACGCCGACCACGATGGTCTTGGTCGAGTTCTCCACGGTGTCCCTCCACATCGGACTGGAACGGTGCGCCCGTTCGCGACTCCCACTGTCGTCCGGGCGCTCCGGGCCCGGCAGTGGCGAAAGGTCCCCGTCGGCGGTGACTTCCGGCTCTCGTCGCACCGCGCCGAGACGACGACCGTTGATTGGGACGACGTGGAAGGGGAGTGGAGTGATGAGCGGCTCGAAGCCGATCGTGGTGGGTGTCGACGGGTCCGAGACGGCCGAGCGTGCACTGGACTGGGCGCTCGACGAGGCACTGCTCCGGGGGTGCGGCGTGCGGGCCGTCCGCGCGTGGGTCTTCGAGTCGCTGGGTGAGACCGCTCCTGCCGCGCTGCGGGACGCCGAGCACTGGGCGGCGGTCGACCTGGCGAAGGCCGTGGCGGCCGTGGTGGGCAAGCGGAGCGAGACACCGCCGATCGAGCAGGTCAGCGCCGAAGGCGGTCCGGCGGAGG
>JBDSAJ010000230.1:0-9105 GCA_039922235.1 Umezawaea sp. | reverse complement strand
CCGCGATGCCCGACGTCCCGTTGACCAGCAGGTTCGGGAACGCCGCAGGCAGCACCGACGGCTCTTGCAGCGACCCGTCGTAGTTGGGCCGGAAGTCGATCGTGTCCTCGCCCAGCTCACCGACGAGCAGCATCGCCGCCTGCGACATGCGGGCCTCGGTATAACGCGACGCCGCCGGTCCATCGTCTGGGCTACCAAAATTTCCGTGCCCGTCGACCAGCGGGGTGTTGAGGGAGAAGTCCTGGGCGAGGCGGACCATCGCGTCGTAGATGGCGGTGTCGCCGTGCGGGTGGTACTTGCCCATGCAGTTGTGGACGACCTGGCCTTCGACGACGAAGGCGTGCTCGTCGGTGCCGACCTGGATGTCGTACGTGGTGGCGCGGGTGACCGGTTCGACGGAGCGGACGCTGGTCAGGGACAGGCCGGGGAGCAGGGCCGGGCGGGTGGTGGCCGGTGCGGCGACGGCGTGCAGGCCGTCGGTGCGGGACCACGGGAGCAGCGCTCCGGCGAGGACGGCGGCGTCCGCGCCGGTGATGAGCAGGCCGCCGTCGTGGCTGGTGGCGCGGATGCCGAGGTCCGCGAGCAGCGGGCGGACGGTTAGGTCCGGGAGGACGATGCCGTGCGCGGACGCGGAACCGGCGGCGTCGAGGAGGCCCGCGAGGAACGGGATCCAGGTCGTGCGGTCACCCGTGACGTCAGTGGCGGTGAAGCCTTCGATGGTGAGGACGTGGCGTTCCGGGTCCTCGTGCTTCTCGCGGGTGGTCTCGACGTCGGCGCCGATCGCCCAGCCGTGCGCGGTGTCGATCACGGCGCTGTCCGGCGAGGAGATCACCGCCACGCCGTCGGCGGCCTGTCCGCAGGCCAGCACCAGTGCCTGGACGTACGGGAACAGGTCGTCGCCCGCGGCGAACGCCGTCCAGCGGGCGCTGCCGTACCCGGCGGTGAGCTTGCCCGCCAGGTCGCGGGCGGCGGTCCAGCCGGGGGTGAGGTCGTCGTTGAGGGTGCGGAAGCGCTGGCCGGGGGTGACGACCATGCTCTGGCCGGTGGCCCACGTGACGCGGACCAGTTCGGAGACCGGGTTCTCGTACGCCTCCACGACCGGGACCGGGGTGCCCGACGGGTCGAGGACCTGGTCGCCCACCTCGACGTCCTCGATCGGGCGGAGGCCCGAAGGGGTGGACACCAGTGCGCCGCGGACGAAGCAGTCGCCGACCACGCGGGCCGACTTCACGTACGCGTGCGTCGGCCGGTAGCCCTGCTCGTTCATCGAGTACAGGATGCGGCGGTGCACGGGCTTGAGGCCGTCGCGGGCGTCCGGGAGGGCGCGCGAGTGGATGACCGAGTACGCGTACTCCAGGTAGGAGTCCTCGATCTCGGACTTGAGCGGGTTGTCGA
This sequence comes from Umezawaea sp., assembly GCA_039922235.1. Lineage (GTDB taxonomy): Bacteria > Actinomycetota > Actinomycetes > Mycobacteriales > Pseudonocardiaceae > Umezawaea. The sequence continues at coordinate 7,710 of JBDSAJ010000230.1, read as the reverse complement.
CCACGTTCGCGCCCGCCTGGTCGAAGGCGGAGGGGTCGACCTTGGTCGTCGGGCCTTTGCGGCGTGCCATGGCTGAGCGCTCTCTCTACGGGTGCGTGGTGGTCAGAGGTCGATGGCGGACTGGTCGACGCGCGAGGACGACTCCACCAGCCACGCGCGGCGCGGCTCGACCTTCTCGCCCATGAGCAGTTCCAGTGCCGACTCGGCCGCTTCGGCGTCGTCGATGGTGATGCGGCGCACGGAGCGGGTCGCGGGGTTCATCGTGGTGTCCCACAACTCGTCCGCGTCCATCTCGCCGAGGCCCTTGAACCGGGGCACGGGGGTGACGATCTGCTTGCCCGCCTTCTCCAGCCGGGCGACCGTCCGCTCCATCTCGCGCTGGGTGAAGGTGAAGTGGGTCTCCGGGTTGCGGCCCTTCGTCACGACCTTGTGCAACGGGGGCATGGCCGCGTACAGCCGCCCGTCCTCGATGACGGGGCGCATGTACTTGGCGAACAGCGTGATCAGCAGCGTGCGGATGTGCGAGCCGTCGACGTCCGCGTCCGCCATCAGGATCACCCGGCCGTACCTCATCGCGGCGAGGTCGAACGTGCGGCCGGTGCCCGCGCCGAGCACCTGGACGATCGAGGCGATCTCGGCGTTGCGCAGCGTGTCGCCCAGGCTGGCCTTCTGCACGTTGAGGATCTTGCCGCGCAGCGGCAGCAGCGCCTGGTACTCCGACACCCGCGCCATGCGGGCGCTGTTGTGCACGAACACGCCGGTCTCCAGCGCGAAGTTGTGGTGGCCCTCGACGGTGAGGTCGTAGACGTCCGCGACCTCCTCCAGCACCTCCACCGCGCGGACCTGGTGGTTCACCGGGGCCCGGCCGTCGCCCGGCAGGTCGAGCGTGCCGGACAGCGTCAGGTGGGTGTCGCGGCGGGGCAGCGCCCACACCTCGGTGTCGTTCATCCACACCGGCACCGTGCCCTGCACGACGGACGTCGAGCGGTACAGCGGCATCAGCGACTGGCCGACGACGAGGTCGTCCGCCCGCCGGTAGGAGCCGCCCCGCAGCCGGAACAGGTGGTCCGGGGTGCACCGCACGGACTCGCCGTTGTCGAACGTCACCCGCACCAGCGGCGCGAGGTAGCGGGTGAGCCGCGGCTCCTGCAGCGGGACCACGACGACGTGGCCCGACTCGGTCGTCGCGTAGCCGTGGTGGGTGATGCCGAGCGCCCAGTCCGCCACCAGGTCGGCGAACGACTTCGGGCGGCCGTACGCCAGCGCGACCAGCGTGTCGCCGGTGAAACAGCCGAGCGCGCTGTCGCCCTCCACCAGGAACAGCTCGCTGCGGGACACGCCCGTCGCGCGGCAGTCGACCAGCTTCGGCGGCATCGACGCGCCTTCGAGCGCGGTCTTGCGGCGGGCCGCGTCCTTCTGCTGCTTCTGGGTCAGCCGGACGCGCGAGGCGTCGACGACCTTCTGCAGCACGACCTTGGCCTCGGTCTTGGTCCTCTTGTCCTCGGTCCACGCCTTGAGGTACTTCTCGACGACGGCCTGGATGACCTTGGTGATGCCCGCGGTGGACAGCTCGTCCTTGGTCTGCGAGGTGAACTGCGGCTCGGGGATGCGGACGTGGACGACGGCGGTCATGCCCTCCAGGACGTCGTCCAGGGTCGGCATGTCCTCCTTCGGCTTGAGCAGGCCGCGGGTCTTGGAGATGGCGTCGTGCAGCGCCTTCACGACCGCGCGGTCGAAGCCGCGGCGGTGGGTGCCGCCGTGCACGTTGCGGATCGTGTTGGTGAAGCACTCGACCGAGCGCTCGTACCCGGTGCCCCAGCGCAGGGCGACCTCGACCTCGGCGGCGCGCTCCACTTTGGACCGCATGACGCCGTTCTGGTCGGCCGCGTTCTCCTGGTAGGTGCCGGTGCCGTTGACGAGCAGCGTGCCGGACACGGCCTTGTCGCCCGCCGGGGCGAGGAAGTCGACCATGTCGGCGAGGCCGTTGGGGTAGTGGAACGTCTCCTCGCCGATCGTGTCCTCGATGGCGTGGCGGAGGACGTACGTGACGCCGGGCACCAGGAAGGCGGTGTTGCGCAGCTTCGCGCGCACGGCCTCGACGTCGAGCGCGGAGCCGTTCTCGAAGTAGCGGGAGTCGTACCAGTACCGGATGGACGTGCCGGTCGACTCGCCGCGCTTCATCCTGCCGGTGATCTGGAGCCCGGACTGGCGGGTGAAGGCCGCCTTCGGGCCGGGACCGTCGAACACGGCGGGAACGCCGTGCGCGAACGACATCTGGTGGACCTTGCCGTCGCGCTTCACCGTCACGTCGAACCGGTGCGACAGCGCGTTGACCGCGGACGCGCCGACGCCGTGCAGGCCGCCGGAGGTCTTGTAGCCCGACCCGCCGAACTTGCCGCCCGCGTGCAGCCTCGTCAGCACCAGCTCGACACCGGACAGGCCGGACTTCGCGTGCACGCCCGTCGGGATGCCGCGGCCGTCGTCGTCCACCTGGACGCTGCCGTCGGCGTGCAGGGTCACCACGACCCGCGTGGCGTGGCCCGCGATGCCCTCGTCGGTCGAGTTGTCGACCACCTCGGTGAAGAGGTGGTTGATGCCACGGCTGTCGGTCGACCCGATGTACATGCCGGGTCGTTTGCGGACCGCTTCCAGACCCTCCAGGTGTGTCAGGTCATCGGCCCCGTAGAGGGTCTCGGCAGTCACAGGGTCAATCTCCCGGTCGTGGATGGTGGGCTCGCTGGTGGATAGGCGGTACCGGGAGACTATCCGGAGGGTCCGACAGTTTTCCGAACCCACCACGACTCGGCCCCCTTATGCGGGTCGTCTTCCCTGGCTAGGGTCAGCGGTCATGACCTCGTTCCCCCCGACCGGCGGCGCCGGGAGGCTGCTGCGCGGGGGTGTGGCGGGGGCGGCGACGGGGGCGTTGGCCGTGGTCGCGCACGTGGAGGGCAACGGCGCGCTGCCGGGTGTCGGACCGGTCGCGCTGCCCGTGCTGTTGCTGACCGCCGTCGCCATGGGGCTGGCGGGTCGGGAACGCGGCCCGGCGCAGCTCCTGCTGCTCGTCGGCGCCGGACAGCTCGCGATGCACCTGCTGATGTCGCTCACCTCCGCGCGGGGTGTTGGGCACGGGGAGCACACGATCGACACCGGTCCGCTCATGGTGGCCGCGCACGTGCTGGCGACGCTCGTCGTCGTCGCGGTGCTCGCGGGCGCCGAGCGCGCCGTGTTCGCGGTGGCCGAGGCGCTGTCGTCGGTGCTGCCGCGCAAGGTGAACGCCGCGCCGGTCCCCGGTCCGCTGAGGACCGTCGTCGCGTCGGCGTGGATCCCCAAGGTCGCTGTCGCCCGCTGCGGCGAGCCGACCCGCCGCGGTCCGCCGGTCGCCCACTAGGCACTTCCCCTCACCCGAGCCGTCGCCACAGGTCGACGGCCGCAGCGCGCCGCGCGCACCACGCCACTCGTGTTCCCTGTGCCTGTCCCGGAGAAACCATGACCACGACCTCGGATCCGGTCGTCCAGTCCAGCACGGGCCTGCGCGGCCTCGTGCTCCGCCTCCACTTCTACGCCGGTGTGCTCGTCGGCCCCTTCGTGCTCGTCGCCGCGCTGACCGGCGTCCTCTACGCGCTCACCCCGCAACTGGAGTCGTGGCTCTACCACGGCGTGCTGTCCGTGTCCGCGAGCGGCAGGCAGCTCCCGCTGGCCGAGCAGGTGCGCGCGGCGCGGGCGGGCAACCCGTCGGGCACGCTCGTCGCCGTCCGCCCGGCACCCGAACCCGGTGCCACGACACGGGTCCTGTTCACCGAGCCCGGTCTCGGGGAGTCCGAGCGGCGCGCGGTGTTCGTCGACCCGGAGACCGGCCGGGTCACGGGTCGGCTGGTGGCTTACGGCACCAGCGGCGTGCTGTCCCTGCGGACGACGCTCGACCAGTTGCACCGCACCCTGCTGCTGGGCGAACCCGGCAGGCTGTACAGCGAGCTCGCCGCGTCGTGGCTGTGGGTGGTCGCGCTCGGCGGCCTGGTGCTGTGGCTCACCCGCTGGCGCGCCGACCGGCGGTCACGGGCGACGACCCGCGCCGCGAGCGGACGGCGGCGCACGCTCGGCCTGCACGGGACCGTCGGCATGTGGGTGCTGCTGGGCGCGGTGTTCCTGTCCGCCACCGGCCTCACGTGGTCGGCGTACGCGGGCGGCAACATCGGCGACCTGCGGTCGTCGCTCGGCTGGGCGACGCCGTCGCTCAAGACGACCGGCGAGCACGCGGGCCACGCCCCGGCGGGTGGGTCGGACGCCACGAGCGGGTCGGACGCCGCGCGGGTGGACGACGTCCTCGCCTCGGCGCGCGCGGCCGGGATCGACGCGGCCGCGGTCGAGATCGGCCTGCCCGCCGAAGCGGGCGCGTCGTGGAAGGTGGCCGAGATCGGCCGGAGCTGGCCGACCCAGGTCGACGCGGTCGCCGTCGACGGCCCGTCGGGCGCGGTGGTTGACGAGGTGCGGTTCGCCGACTACCCGCTCGCGGCGAAGCTGAGCCGCTGGGGCATCGACGCGCACATGGGTGTCCTGTTCGGCTGGCCGAACCAGCTCCTGCTGATCGCCGTCGGCTCGGGGCTGGTCGTGCTGGTGCTGCTGGGCTACCGGATGTGGTGGCAGCGCAGGCCGGTGCGCGGCGGCCGGTTCGCGTTCGGCAGGCCTGCCGCGCGCGGCCAGTGGCGCAAGGCGTCGACGCCGCAGGTCGTGGCGCTGCTCGTCGTCGCGGGCCTGGTCGGGTGGTTCGTGCCGCTGCTCGGCCTGAGCCTGGCGGCGTTCCTCGTGGTGGACGTGCTGCTGGGCGTGCGGGCGAGGCGTGGACCGACCGGTACTGGCTGAACCGGCACGGTCGCGGGGCCGTAGGACTGATCGGGAACACCTGGAGGTGAGAACCGTGAAGTTCGCGAGCCTCGCGATCATCGTCACCGCGGCGGGCGCGCTGTCCGCCTGCGGAGCCTCGTCCACCGCCACTCCGAAGAGCGACGTGCCGAAGCTGGAAGTCCCGGCGCTGAGCCTGGAAAACTTCACCGGCAGGCCGTGCCACGTGTTCGGCGTCGACCAGCTCGGCGCACTGGGCATCAGCAACCCCGGCTCCCCCGACCCCGAGCAGTTCACCGGCAGCTGCAGCTGGACCGACAACAAGCCGAAGGCCACCACCATCGGCATCTCCCTGTTCGGCGACACCCAGGGCTTGACGCGCGTCTACGCGGCCAAGGGCGCCTTCCCGTACTTCCAGCCCACCGAGGTCTCCGCCTACCCGGCCGTCGACCGCGACACCGGCAAGGGCACCACCGGCACCTGCGCCACCGTCGTCGGCATCGCCGAGGGCTCCGCGTTCGAGGTCAAGGTGGACGTCGCGGACGAGTCGTCCGCCGACTACGTCACACCCTGCGCGGTGTCCAAGCAGGTCGCGGAGATCGCGCTCAACAACATCAAGGGCGGTGGCTGAGCCAGGACGTACGATCCGGCGGCCACCGACCCATGGAGCCGCAGCAGTGGACTACCAGACCCTCCTCGACAACGTCGCCGCGGAGGTCGCCCCCCTCATCGGGACGGGCCACGTCGCCGACTACATCCCGGCACTGGCCGGAGTCGACCCGATGTCGTTCGGCATGGCGATCGCCGATGTCGACGGCGGTGTCCACGGCATCGGCCAGTGGCGGCAGGCGTTCTCGATGCAGAGCATCTCCAAGGTCTTCTCACTGGCCATGACCCTGTCCAAGGACGGCCAGACGCTGTGGAAGAGCGTCGGGAGGGAACCGTCGGGCAACCCGTTCAACTCCCTGGTGCAACTGGAGCAGGAGAACGGCGTCCCGAGGAACCCGTTCATCAACGCGGGCGCCATCGTCGTCACCGACCACCTGGTCGCCCTCGCGGGCGACGCCTCAGGCACCCTGCGCGACTTCCTGCGCTCGGAAACCGGCGGCCACACCATCGACTTCGACCCCGCCGTGGCCGCCTCGGAAGCCGCCCACGGCGACCGCAACGCCTCACTGGCCCACTTCATGCGCAGCTACGGCAACCTCCGCAACCCCGTGCCAACGGTGCTGGAGCACTACTTCCGCCAGTGCTCACTGACCATGAGCTGCGAGGAGATCGCACTCGCCGCCACCTTCCTCGCCCGACACGGCGTACGGCGCGACGGCACCCGCCTCCTGACCCGCAGCGGGGCCAAGCAGATCAACGCGGTCATGCTCACCTGCGGCACCTACGACGCGGCAGGCGACTTCGCCTACCGCGTCGGACTGCCCGCGAAGAGCGGGGTGGGCGGCGGCATCCTCGCGGTCATCCCCCAACGCTGCACCATCTGCGTCTGGAGTCCAGGGCTCGACGTGCAGGGCAACTCGGTGGCAGGCGCGGCGGCGCTGGACGTCTTCACCACCATGACGGGATGGTCGATCTTCTGATCGACCCCCACCCACGGCACCGGCACGCCCTGACACCCGAGGTCAGACAGACCAGGAAGGCCCTGGAAATGGTGGCGTCGATCGCCGGGACCCGCACACCCCCACGGGTGCTGCGCGCACTGGCGTGAGGCGGTGCCGGATTCGCGCGCGGCGGTGTGGCCGGGCCGGGAGCCCGGTCTAGCTCGCGAGTCTTCGCATCTCGTTGCGCAGTGGCCTGCGCTGCGGATCGATGAATGCCGGCGGATGGAAGTGCGGAAATCCGCCGGTCATCCGGACTTCCCATTCACTGCGATGAATCAACACGTGGTGCCGACGACACAACAGCACAAGATTATCCAGCGCGGTCTCCCCGCCGTGCTGCCATTCCCGAATATGGTGCGCATCAGTCCAATTCGGCGGCCGATCACACATCGGGAACGCACACCCACCATCCCGTTGCCGCAACACCCGTCGCAGGTTCGGGGTCAGGCGACGGGACATCCGGCCGATGTCCAGGACCTCGCTGCGCTCACCCAACACCATCGGAATGATCCCAGCGGTGCAGGCGATCCGCCGGGCCTCGCCGGCGCTGATCACGGTGGCATCGCCCAAGGTCGCGGTCCCGATCCCGGACACCAGGGTCCGGTAGTCCAGGGTCACCGTGACGTGCGGGCGTTCCCCGGCCTCGCTCGGCAGGTGGCTCGACCGGGACGCCAGGTCCAACAGGTCCACCAGCGCGTCGCCTTGGCGTTCGGGCAAGGTCCGGGTGTCGGGTCCGGTCGCGTCGGGTGCATGTGGCTTGGCCAGCGGACCGATCAACGCCCGGAACAGCTCACCCTGCTCAGGACCGAGCCGGCCGCTGAACTCCAGCCGCCCATCGGTCTTGGTCCGCAGATGCAACAGGTTCGACGGCGGAACGGGCTCGCGGTCGGTGGGTTCAGGACCGTCCTGATCAAGCCGCGCCCGAATCCCGCCGCCACCGCCCGCACCCCAGCAGGCTCCGCCGAGAGGGCCACATCGACCAGGATCTGCTCGGCCTCGGCAGGCAACGACGCCATCGCACCCACCAACACGTCCAGATGCGCCGGCGACAACACCCCCTCCGCCACCGCATCGGCCACCAACGGCAACGGGGCATCCACCACGGCACCGGTCGGAGTCACCGACGGAAACAAGGCGGAGGCCTGGGCCACCCACCGTTTCGCTTCACTCGTGTCGACCCGCACCACGTGCTTGACCAACTCGGCCAGACTGCGATACCCGGCCCGCACTTCCAGGCCACGTGCCCGCGCTTCGGCTATCACCG
>JBDSAJ010000229.1:0-4912 GCA_039922235.1 Umezawaea sp. | reverse complement strand
AACCCGCCGAAATCCTCCCGACCCGGTCCAGGACGTCCAGCAGGGACACGAAACTCCCACCGAGCCCCGCTACATCACCCTGGAAAGGTCGCCAAATCGGACAGAAAGACTTAAAACTCAAGCTTAGCGCCGCGTTCCTCGAATTTGGGGTTCGGTCAGTTCGGGTGGTTGGACGGCTGTCGCTGGAGGGCGGCGGTGGTGCCGTCGATGAGCGCTCGTAGGCCGTGTTCGAAGGCGTCGTCGCCGGTGGTGCTGCCGCCTTCGCGGATCGCGACGAGCAGGGGGGCGGATGTGCCCTCGTCCAGGAAGTCGGTCAGTGCGGTGAGGTGGTGGGACGGGTTGTCGGTGGGCTGGCGGGGTTTGGCCTGTTCCAAGAGGACGAATCCGTTGGTGTACTGGGAGATCGCGGTGATGGTGCGCAGTGCGAGGACGGGGGTGAAGCCGTGGTCGACCATGGCGGCCAGTTCATTGTTGAGCATCCTGATGGTCGCCGGGCTGAGCCATGCGGCGCCTGCGACGATGCGGGCGCCATCGCGGTGGGCGAGCAGGGACTGGCGGTAGGCGCGGGCCCGGCGGGCGAGCCAGTCCTGCCATGGTTCGCCGTCGTGAGGTGGGCCCATCCCGGCGGCCAGGATCATCGTGTCGGCCATGCCGTCGAGGAGTTCCTGCTTGTTGCGGACGTGCCAGTACAACGCGGGTGACTGGACACCTAGCTCGGTGGCGAGCCGGCGCACCGTCAACCCGTCCAGGCCGACTTCGTCCAGGAGTCGCAGTGCCGTTTCGATCATCGTGTGCCGGGTGAGGCCGGGGCGTTTGGTCGCGCACATCGGTTGACACCTTAGCACTGCTAAGTCATCCTTAGCAGTGCTAAGGCAGTCGGAAATGCCGTCAAGGAGCGCGATGAACACCACGACCTCGGCCGACGGAACCGACGTCCGAGTGCACGACCAGGGGCACGGGCCGGTCGTCCTGATCGTCGGTCCAGGGCTGGACGACGGGACGCGGACTCGGAAACTCGCCGGCGTCCTCGGCACCCGGTTTCGGGTCCTGCGCCTGCACCGCAGGCAGTACCGGCTGGACCTCAAGGCCACCGGCGCGCCGTGCTCGATCGCCAACGAGGTCGAGGACGTGCTGGCCGTGGCTGCCGAGGTGGGCGAGCCGGTGATCGTCTACGGTCACTCCTCCGGCGGAGTGGTCGCGCTGGAGGCCCTCGCTGCCTCCCCGTCCTCGTTCGCCGGTGCGGTGATCTTCGAAGCCGCCGCGGTAACCGGAGCACCGTTGGCCGGTGCGCACGGTGAGGTCATCACGCGGGCGCGGGCCGCCATCGCCGCGGGCAAACCCGGCCGAGCGCTGACGATCTTCCTGCGGGACACGGTCGGTCTGCCACCGGGGCAAGCGCGGTTGGCCGGCGCGCTCACCGCACTCGTTCCGCACTACCGCGCGCTCGTACCCGCTCAGATCGACGACCTCGAAGCACTCGACCGGCTCGGTGTCCGCCTCGACGTCTACGCCCAGGTCGCCGTGCCCACCCTGCTCCTCGGTGGCGACCGCAGTCCGGCACACCTGGCCGACCGGCTCGACGCCATCGAACACGTGATGCCCCGCAGCGAGCGAGTCGTGATGCGCGGACGAGACCACGGCGCGGATGTCAAAGACGCGAAACAGGTCGCCCGCATCATCGAGACCTTCGCCCACGACGTGCTGCGCCGCCCGGCGGGCTGACGGTCGTTCGTAGGGACCTCGGTTTCCCGAAGGTGCTGGTTTCCGCGGTCGCCGAACCGGCTATTCGACAGCATGCCCGGCACAGCGGACGAGCACCCGGTCAGCCCGGAGAGGCGACGACGAACCGTCGCTGGATTGCGGCGCACGGCGGGGTGATGGCCGTGGTGCCCGCGATCCTCTTCGGGCTGATCGGTCTTCGTTACGGCTCCACGAACGACGACGACGTGGGCTGGCTGAACGCGGCCGTGGCCGGAGTCCTGGGTGCGCTGATCGGCTACGGCATCTCGGTCGAGTCCCGCGTGCCCAAACCGACGGGCCTGGGCCGGGTGCTGGTCATCGCCGGCGTCCTGCTCTGCCTCGCCGCGGTGGTCGGCATGCGCTACCTGCGTTACTCGACTTGAGCAACGGGAGAGCCCTCTGTGCTCGAAATCCGAACCGACTGATGCGAAAACGCTTGCGGGCCAAGGAAAGCGCCACGCGGATCGCTTACCTGATCTTCGCGATCATCTTGCCCGCGACGCGGCCCGTGAACATCTTCGGGAACGCGACGGGGATGGTCTCCAGCCCTTCGATGATGTGCGCGCTGTAGTGCAGCTTTTGCCGCGCGGCGGCTGGGGCGATGTCGTCGAGGAACTCCGGGTAGCACTCGTAGAATTCGGTCACGGTGAAGCCGCGAACGGTGAGGGTCTTGTACAGGGCCGTCCTCAGTGGAACGGACGGCGTCACCATCGTCATCTACCACGCCGAAGCAGGCTCCGCGGACGCCGAGAAGCCGGCACTCCTGGGCTCCGGTCTGGCCTCGGTCACGACGTAGTCCTGTGTAGCTAAGCTTGCCGACCCGTCCTACGCGCACGAGGAGACCACGCGTGCCATCAACTGCCCGAGACGCACTGATCGCCATCGCCGCACTGCTCGCGCCCGGCGAACCGGATGTCGCCGACCGGGCGGTGCAGGCTCACGCCTACCCTGATTCCTACCTGCGCGACCACGCTGACCGGCTCGACGAACGAGGCATCGACGAGCCCGTCCCCGAACTCGCGTGGATCGCCTTGATCGACGCGCTCACCGACCGCGGCCTCCTTGCCGAGGTCGACTGGAAGGAAGCGACGGCGGAGATCACGGCCCAACTCCGAGGACTGCGGTCCAGCCCGGCACAGCCAGAAGCCTGGACCTGGCTGGACACCACCGACACCGACCTCGTCACCTATGACTTCCTCGAACTGGCGGGCCGCGAACTGCGCGACGCGGGCATCGCGCTCGCCGTCCTGGACATCGAGTCCGACAGCTATCCCTTGGTGCTGCTTCCAGCTGACCGTGCCACCGACCTCGTCACGCTCGCCGCGACCGCGGGATTCAGGGCCGAGGTTCTCGCCACGGCACCGAAGTAGCCGGGATCAGCCGACCTTGAGCGTGATCAGGACGTACCGACTGGCGGCCCAGCGGGGCGAGCAGCTGCTCGCTTGTCTGTGCCACCGGTCAACAGGTAGCCGATGAGTGGTGACCGCAGGTCACAGCGCATAGGGATAGAGCTTGATCTTCGCTGGTTCGAGATGGAGTTCGACCCACGCACCGGACATGCCGTCAGGCAAAGCGTCGATGTGACCGAGAGCGATCATCGAATCGGCCAGCTCCAGGTATGCGAACGCTTGCGCCGACTCGGTCCCTTCAAGGCCCAACTGCCCCCGAAGGACGACCCTGCGCTCGTCCTGGCACAGGTGCGGTTCCTCGACCTCAGCCCGCACGCAGTTGAGGCCCCACTGGAACTCCTCGTCCAGTTCCCACTCGACGTAGTGGGTGCCCAGCGTCGCCACCGGGTCTCCGTGCCAGAGGACTGCCACCCTCCCGACCGGGGTTCGCACCTCGACCTGCGTGACAGCATCCGAAGACCTGGTGATCCGCTCCACCTCGACCAGCACTGGACCATCATGCTGGCGCGCTGCCAATGACCGTTCGCTGGGTCATTGGCAGCGCGTCGTGCAACGGGGATCGGTTACGACTTGCCGCGACGCGGCAGCCACGCCGGGTCGACGGAGATCGTCTCGGGGGTGAGGCCGTAGTGGTCGGCGACCTCGTGTAGCCGCTGTTCGCCGCGACCGAGGGTGAACTGGTGGCCGTCGGGGTCGCGCAGGGCGAAGTCCCGCATGCCATTGGGACGGGAGGCGACCGGGTCGACGATGTCGGCGCCCGCACCCTCGAACTCCGCGCACAGGGCGTCTGGATCTTCGACGTACACGTAGGCGGACTGCGTCGGCGGGGGTGAGTCGTCGGTCCAGGGGACCAGCAGCAGCATCTCGATCTCGCCGCTGGCGAGGGCGGCCAGGCTGTCGTCGGCGGTGCGCCAGGCGAGGCGGAAGCCGAGTGCTTCCTGGTAGTAGGCGATCGAGCGGTCCAGGTCGGTGACGGGGAGCCTTGGCATGAGGTGCAGCCAGGTCGTCGGGTCGGTGGGTGTGTCAACGTGCATGGTGCCCTCCTGGGTCATGGTGTCCACCGCTGCCAGCAGGCGGCGGACTTCGTCGAGCCGGGCTTCCAGCCGTTCGCGGTGGTCGCGGAACAGTTGACGCCGTTCGGCGTCGCTGGTGCCTGCCAAGATGCGGCGGATGTCGGCGATGGGCATGTCCATCGATCGGAGCAGGGCGATTGCCCGTGCGGCACCGGTCTGGCCGCTCGTGTAGTAGCGGTAGCCGGACTGCGCTTCGCGACTGTCGGGTTCGAGCAGTCGCAGCCGGTCGTAGCGGCGCAGTTGGGGGATGCTCAGGCCGACGAGTTCGGCGAACCGCCCGATCTGCCACCGCCCGGATTGATCGTCTGCTTGATCGTCCACGAGATGGATTCTGCAAGCCTGACCCGCGTGAGGGTCAACGCCGCGGGCCAGGCAGGCCCTGACGGCGTATCGGGGGGCTATCGGAAATCGCATACGCCACCGCAACGATCTTCCGATTTCCATGGGTGATCGGGGCTGACGGGAGGTCGACCCCGCAAGCGGTCGGTTCGTCGAGGGGAGAAGGACCGTGATCATGGACTCGGATTCCGCACGTGGTGTCGATCGGCGGCGGGTGCTCGGGTGGGGTGGGTTGGCGGCCGCTGGGGTGGCGGCAGGCCTGCCGTTGGTGGGCGCGCAGCCCGGCCACGCCGACCCGGCCTCCGTCATCCCGCCGGACACCCGGCCCGGCGGGGCCTACGACCGGTATCT
>JBDSAJ010000228.1:0-14192 GCA_039922235.1 Umezawaea sp. | reverse complement strand
CGGGTCGGTCAACGGTCGTGACCAGGAGAGAAAATTTCTCTAGCGCTGGTGCACTGGCACGTCCGCGTCGTCACGCAGGAACACCGGGATGTGGGTGCTCGGGGTGGCCACCTCGATCGTGCCGCCGCGGAGGTGCCGCTCGCCGGTGGCCGCGTCGGTCCAGGTGCTGCCCGTCGGCAGGTAGACCGACCGCGACCGGGAGCCGGGGTGCAGCACCGGGGCGACGAGCAGGTCGGGGCCGAGGAGGAACTGGTCGTCGACCTCCCACGCGCGCTCGTCGTCGGGGAAGTCCACGAACAGCGGGCGCATCGGGGGCACGCCGGACTCGTGGGCCACGCGCATCTGCTCCATCACGTACGGGCGCAGGCGTTCCCGCATCCGCAGCGACTCGGTGATCGTCGCCAGGGCCTCCGGACCGTAGGACCACACCTCGTTCGGACCGCCGGTCATCTCGGGCCCGAACTCGCCGCGCGGGTCGCGGTAGCCGTGCAGCCGGAACAGCGGGCAGAACACGCCGTACTGGAACCACCGCGCCATCAGTTCGCGGTACTCCGGCGAGTCCGGGTCACCGCCGTGGAAGCCGCCGATGTCCGTCGTCCACCAGGGGATCCCGGCGATGGCGAGGTTCAGCCCGGCCCGGACCTGCACCCGCAGCGAGTCCCAGGTCGCGGAGATGTCGCCGGACCACACGGCCGTGCCGTAGCGCTGGCTGCCCGCCCACGCCGACCGGCTCAGCAGCACCACCTCGTCGTCACCCTCGGCCAGCAGGCCCTCGTGGAACGCGCTGGCGTGCGCCTGCGGGTAGAGGTTGACGACCTCGGAACCCGGTCCGGCGTGGAACCGCAGGTTGTGCGGGTGGCCGGGCTGGATCTCCGGTTCGTCGGCGTCGAGCCACCAGGCCCGCACGCCCTTGTCGTAGTAGTTCCGCTTCACCGTTTCCCACAGGAACCGGCGCGCCTCGGGGTTGGTCGGGTCGTACAGCGCGACCGGCATCTCGACCGCGAAACCCTTGTCCTTCCAGGGCGCGTGCACCGCCAGCCCCTGTTCGGCCCCCACCAGCAGGCCGTTGTCGCGCAGTGCCGGGTAGTTCTCCGACAGCGGGCTCACGGTCGGCCAGATCGACACCATCAGCTTGGTGCCCATCGCCTCCAGTTCGCCGATCATCGCCTCGGGGTCTGGCCACTCGGTCTCGTCGAACCGCCAGTCGCCGAGGTGCGGCCAGTGGAAGAAGTCCGCGACGATCACGGCGAGCGGCAGGCCGCGGGCGTGGTGCTCGCGCGCCACGGCCAGCAGTTCCTCCTGGTTGCGGTAGCGCAGCTTGGACTGCCAGAACCCGGACGCCCACTCCGGCAGCATCGGCGCGTGCCCGGTGGCGTCGGCGTAGTGGCCGAGGATCGCGGTGGGGGAGTCCCCGGTGGTGATCCAGTAGTCGATCTGCCGGGCGCTGTCGGCGACCCAGCGGGTGCCGTTCTCCGCCAGTTCCACCCGGCCGACCGCGGGCAGGTTCCAGAGGAACCCGTAGCCGCGGCTGGAGAGCAGGAACGGCACGGACACCTCGGCGTTGCGCTGCACCAGGTCCAGCACGAGGCCCTTCTGGTCCAGCCTGCCGTGCGTGCGCTGGCCGAGGCCGAAGATCCGCTCGCCCTCGTACGCGGCGAACCGCTGCTCCAGCCTGCCGTACCCGTTGCCGGACGGCAGGAACAGCCGAGGGCCGGGCCACCAGAAGTGCGCGGGCTGCTCGGACAGCAGCTCTTCGCCGGTGCTGGTGCGGGTGAACCGCAGCCGCGCGTCGATCCCGGTGTCGGTGTCGACGATTTCCACGGTCGCGGTGAGGTCGCCCACCACGACGCTGCCCGTGCGGCCGTCGACCGTCACCTCTGCCTGGACCGGCTTGGGCGGGATGAGCGCGCCGGGTACGTCGTCGCGGATCGAGTGCTGACCGGCCCGCACCCGCAGGCTGTCCGCGCCCCACGGTTCGACGCGGAGCACCTCGTGCCGCACCGCCACTTCGAGCGAGCGGCCGTCGTCGCTGATGGAGATCATGCTGGCTCCCAAGAGATCAATCCTTCACGGCGCCGCTGGTAAGACCTGCGACAACGAAGCGCTGGGCGATGACGAGCAGGACGGCGGCCGGGACCGACGCCAGTACGGCGGTGGCCATGACACCGTTCCAGTCGGCCGACTGGTTGCCGACGAACCGGTAGATCCCGACCGTGATGGGCTGGAACGACTGCCCGGTGGTGAGGGTGACGGCGAACAGGAAGTCCGCCCAGGCGAACAGGAACGAGAACAGGCCCGCCGTGACCATCGCGTTCCGGCTGACCGGCAGGATGATCGAGAAGAACGTCCGCCAGTGCCCTGCACCGTCCACACGGGACGCTTCGGACAGCTCGCGGGGAACGGACACCATGAACGCCCGCAGCAGGAGCACGGCGAACGGGATCGTGGCCGTCGAGTCGGCGAGGACCAGACCGAGGTAGCTGTCGATGAGCCCGAGGTTGCCGAACACCGTGTAGAGCGAGTTCGCCATCACGATGCCGGGGATCATCTGCACGATGAGCAGCACGAAGACGATCGACGTGCCGCCGCGCACCTTCAACTGCGCCAGCGCGTACGACGCCGGTGCGGCGATCGCCAGCGACACCACCACGGTGCCGAGCGCGATCAGCACGCTGGACAGCAGGTGCCCACCCTGGGTGCCCAGCGCCTTGCGGTAGCCGTCCAGGGTGCCGTTCGCCGGGAACCACTCCGGCGACGGCTTGAGCAGCGCGCCGCTGGGCTGCAGCGAGGCGTTGACCATCCAGTACAGCGGGAACAGCAGGACGGCCACGACCAGCACGCCGACGACGGTCTTCGCCGCGTTCCCGCCGCCTTTCGCGGTGCGCCCCGTCATGACGCGGCCTCCGCGAGCGTGGCCCGCAGCGAGCGCAGGTACAGCAGCCCGAACGCCGTCGCGACCAGGATCAGCAGGTTGCCGACCGCCGCGCCCTGGCCGAACGCGAAGTCGCGGAACGACAGCGCGTACGACCACGTGGTCAGCGTCTGGGTCGCGTTGGCCGGACCGCCACCCGTCACGACCATGATCACGTCGAACACCTTGATCGTGTAGACCAGCCCCAGCATCAGCACGATCCCGGTGACGGGCCGCAGCAGCGGCCAGGTGATGTGCCGGAACCGCTGCCACGACCCGGCTCCGTCCAGCTCCGCCGCCTCGTACAGCGTCGCCGGGATCGCCCGCAGGCCGCCGTGCAGCACGACCAGGTTGAACGGGATGCCGATCCAGATGTTGGTGATGATCACGGCGGGCAGCGCCCACTCCGTGCTGGACAGCCACGGCACCGGCGCGTCGACCAGGCGCAGCAGCGCGTTGAGCACGCCGTGGTCCTGGTCGAACATCCACCGCCACACCGCGCCGCTCACGACCAGCGGCAGCAGCCACGGCAGCAGGAGCAGCGACCGCAGCGTGGCGCTGCCGAGGAACCGGCCGCTGAAGAACACCGCCAGCGCGAGCCCGATGCCGAACTGGAAGACGATGGAGCCGGCGGTGAACAGCACCGTGTTCAGCGCCGCCGTGGTGAACAGCGGGTTCCCCAGCACGGCCGCGTAGTTCGCCGGCCCGACGAACGGCGCCTGCCCGGTGTAGAAGGAGCGGACGGTGTAGTCCTGCGCGCTCATCACCAGGTTCGCGACCAGCGGGTAGCCGAAGAACACCGCGACGTAGAGCAGCACCGGCGCCAGGAACGCATACCCCGCGTACCTGGCGCCGCGCCGGCGAACCGCGGTGCCGCTCTCGATCAGCACCGCTCTGCCCGACCGCGGGTTTCAGGGTGTCCGACTGAGGGGCACGCGGTGTCCGACCGGGGGACTCGCGTCACGACCCGCTCGCCTGCTGCGCTTGGGCGAGTGCCTGCTCGGCGGACTGCTGGCCGGTCAGCGACGACTGGATCGCCGCGGCGAGCGCCTGCGACACCTTGGGGTACTTCTCGCCGAGTTCGGCGGTGCGGGACCGGGCCGTGCCGACCTCGTCGATGAAAGCCTGCATCGGCGGGTTCTGCTCGCCGAACTTCTTGGCGACGTCCACTTTGGACGGAACGTAGGCGTGCGCCTTGCTCCACTCCAGCATGGTCGGCTCGGCCAGGATGCACGACAGCACCTTGCCCGCGGCCTGCTGGGTCGGGCCGCCGGTGGCCGGGATCGCGCCGACCTCGCCGCCGAGCGCGACGGTGGGCTTCCCGCCCGCCTTCGGCACGGGGATCGGGACCACGCCGTACTTCAGCGACTGCTCGGCGTCCAGCCGGGCGAGGTTCCACGAGCCGTTGACCATCATGGCCGCGTTGCCGGACACGAACTGGTCCGCGACGTCGTTCTGGCTCCAGTTCACCACCGACTTCGACGCCGCCCCGGAGCTGACCAGGTCGGTCACGTACTTCAGCGCCTCGGCGGACTTCGGCGAGTCGAGCTGGGCCAAGTCCGCGCCGTTGCTCCAGAAGAACGGCAGGAACTGCCAGGTGCCCTCCTCCGACGGCAGGGCGGAGAACGCGAGCCCGTACTTCCCGTTGCCGCTCAGCTTCGCCGCGGCGGCCTTCAGCTCGTCCCACGTCGTCGGCGGCTGCACCCCCGCGGCGGCGAGCAGGTCCTTGTTGTACATCAGCGCGAGCCCGTTCACGCCGGGCGCGAGCCCGTACACCTTGTCCTGGTAGGTGCCCGCCTTGATGATGCTCTCGTAGTAGCCGTCGGTGGCGATGCCGTAGTCGGTCAACGGCGTGAGCGCGCCCGTGCCCGCGACCTGCTGGAGCGTCGGGTTGTCGGTGAACAGCAGGTTCGGCAGCGTGCGGGAACTGGCTCCCTGCAACACCTTCGGCAGCATCTGCGCGGCCGGGATCGCCTGCCGCTCGATCTTCACCCCGGTCTGCTGCGAGCAGCTGTCCAGGATCTTCTGCCACGCGGCCGAGCCCTGCTCGTCGGCGTAGTAGTCGAGTTCGGTGATCGACGTGGCGGCGTCCTGCGCGCTGCCGCCGGGTGCGGGTGTGGGGGCGCACGCGGCCAGCACCAGTGCCGTGCAGGCGGCGATGGACAGCGTCCAGCCACGCGTCGTTGGGCTCATGCCGATTCTCCTGGGACGAAGTGGGGGCTCAGAGGCGCGCTGTGCTGTCGCGCACGGTCAGCCGGGGGGCGAGCAGACGTGTTTCCGCGCTGGTGTGGCCGCTCAGGCTGCGGATGATCATCTCCACCGCGAGCGCGCCGACCTCCTCGGCCGGGATCGCGACCGTGGTGAGCGCGACCGGGTGGTTCTCGGCCATGCCTTCCGGGCAGACCGCGACGACCGAGACGTCCTCGGGCACCCGGCGGCCGCGGTGGCGCAGGTCCGACAGGACCGCGGCCAGCACGGCCTCGTTGTGCACCACCAGACCCGTGACGTCGGGGTGCCGCGCGAACAGGTCGTCCAGCACCGAGCTGACCGCGTCGTAGGAGTGCGCGCACGACTTCGGCACGGCCTTGACCCCGCGGGCGCGGGCCGCGTCGGTGAAGCCGCGCAGGAACCGCGCCGCGTAACTGGTGCCGCGCCGGTACACGGCGGGGGAGGGGCCGATCAGCGCGACCGAGCGGTGGCCCAGTTCGGCCAGGTGCGCCACGCACACCGCGCCCGCCGCCGTGAAGTCCAGGTCGACGCACGGCAGCCCGTTCGGCGAGTCCGGAGCGCCGATCAGGACCACCGGCCGGTCGAGCGCCAGCAGCATCGGCACCCTGGGGTCGTCGCTCTCCACGTCCATGACGATCAGCGCGTCGGCCAGCGCCGAGGACGCGACCCGCTGCAGCGCGGCAGGCCCCTCGTCCTTGGTGAGCAGCAGGACGTCGTGGTCGTGGTCCCGAGCGGTCCGCACGACGGAGGCGACGAACTGCATCACCACGGACACGTTCAGGTCGGTGCGCAGCGGCACCACCAGCGCCAGCACGCTGGTCTTGCTGCTGGCGAGCGCCCGCGCCCCGGCGTGCGGGTGGTAGCCGAGCCTGCGGATGCTCTCCTCGACCAGCCGCTTGGTCTTCGGCGAGATCGACCGCTTGCCGCTGATCACGTACGAGACCGTGCTGGGTGCGACACCCGCCGCCCGAGCGACCTCGTTGATCGTGACCATGCCGAGCTCCTCGCCGTCGAAGCGCATCGATTTCTTCGACGGTAAGTGACGCCGCAGCCGCGCACAACCTTTTTCGGGTAGTCGGTGGCCATTCGGCTGTCGAATTCGTCGAACGCCCAGGTGGGTCAGATTAAACGGTTAAACACCTGGTCAGGACCTTGCTCCGTTCGCTGGTTGACCCCTATTGCCTGGATGCGGTACTGCTGGAAGGTCCTGGGTTGATTTCGTCGAACCGTTTCGACGAATGATCTCTTCAGCGACTAGACCCGGTCGAGCGGGATCTCGAAGTGGACGGTCTGGAAGGTGATCGGGTCGCCGTCGCGGTTGTCGTGCACCTCGGTGGCCATCGACCGCCAGAACGGCTCGGCGCCGGGGATCCGGGTGTCGGTGTGCAGGTACAGCCGCTCGTACCCCGGCGTGTCGGCGACGAACTCCGTCGCCACCATGACCAGTTCCCGCGCCAGCCCGCAGCGGCGGTGTTCCGGCCGCACGTACACGCGGAACAGCTGTGCGGTCGTCCCGGAGGGGTAGCGCTCGGCGAGCCACGCGGGGTGCGGCGGGCTGGACGGCCCGGTCGAGCGGATCCCCGTGGTGGCCACGATCTCGTCGCCCTTGGTCGCCACGAAGAGCGCGTGCCGCTCGGGGACCTGGTACGTCCCGACGAGGTCGATCACATCGCCGTGCCACTCGGGCAGGTAGCCGTAGCCGAACTCGTGGTAGAAGGTGTCCAGCATGACGCCGCGCGCGCCCGGCAGGTCCGCCTCGGTCGCGAGCCGGACCTCGTAGGGGCCGACTTCGCGGTGGTACCTGGTCATTTCCGCTTCTCCTCTGTTCCTTCGACGGCGCCGCCGAGCAGGCCGACGGTCACCGGGTGGGTGGGTGAGCCGAGCACGTCGCGTGCCGGCCCGGATTCGACGACGTGGCCCTGGTGCAGCACCGCGACGCGGTCCGCGAGCCGGGCCACGACGCCGAGGTCGTGACTGATCAGCACTAGCGTGCAGCCGTGCGCCGCGCGCAGGTCGGCGAGCTGGTCCAGCAGCCCTGCCTGGGTCAGGGTGTCCAGCCCTGAGGTGATCTCGTCGCAGATCAGCACGTCGGGGCGGGCGAGCAGGGCGCGGACGAGCGCGGCCCGCTGGAGTTCGCCGCCGGACAGGCCAGCCGGTCGTCGCCGGGCCGTGCGCTCGTCCACGCCGACCGCCGCCAGTTCCGCCAGCGCGTCACGTCGAGCGTCCGAAGTGGACGATCGGCGCAGCCGCACCGCCGTGCGGGCGAGCTGGTCGAGCACGCTCCGGTGCTCGTCGAACGAGCCGCGCGCGTCCTGGAACACGTACTGCACCGCGGCCAGTTGAGAGGGCGGACGGCGGCGCAGCGACCGGGCGAGCGCGCGGCCGTCGAGCAGCACGTCGCCGGTACGGGCCGCGTGCAGCCCGGCGACGCACCGGGCCAGCGTGGTCTTGCCGCTCCCGGACCGCCCGACGATCGCCAGGCACTCGCCCGCGCCCGCCTCGACGCTCACCCCGTGCAGCACGGTGGCCTTGCGGTGGGTCGCGGTCAGGTCGCGGACCTCCAGCCGCGGCCGGGTTTCCGGCGCCTCGGCCGGCACGGTGACCCGAGGGTGCGCGGCGACAAGTGAGCGCGTGTACTCCTCCCGCGGCCGGTTCAGCACGTCGTCCGCCGGACCCGCCTCGACGACCCGGCCCGCGCGCAGCACCACGACCTCGTCGGCCAACGCGCGCACCACGTCGAGGTCGTGCGTGAGCAGCACGATCGCCACCCCCTGCGCCACGACCGCCGCCAGTTCGTCCACGACCTCGGCTCGGGTGATCGGGTCCTGCCCGGTGGTCGGCTCGTCGGCCACCAGCACCGCGGGGTCGCCTACCAGCGCCTGCGCGAGCACCACGCGTTGCTGCTGCCCGCCGGAGAGCTGGTGGGGGAACCGGCGCAGCAGGCCGGCGGGCACGCGCGCCCGCCGCAACGCGGTGGCGACCAGGTCGTCACCCTCGTGCAGCGCGGCGATCTCGCGGAACACGCCACCGATCCGCCGCACCGGGTTGAGCGCGGACAACGGGTGCTGCGGCACGAACCCGACCCGCCCGGTGACCGACACCCGCCCGGTGACGACCACCCCCGGCGGGTGCTCGCCCAGCAGGGCGAGCCCGGTGGTGGTCTTGCCGCTGCCGGACGCGCCGACCAGCGCCAGCACCCGGCCGGCCGCCAGCGCGAAGCTGATCCCGTCGAGCAGCGTGCGCAGCCCGGCGACGGCGCGGAGGTCCTCCACGTGCACCACGGGGGTCATGCCATCACCTCCGACCGGGTGCGCAGGGCGCGGTCGAACACCAGGTTCAGCCCGATGGACAGCGCCACGATGAGCAGCGCGGGCACGACGACCGCCCAGGGCTGGAGGAACAGGCCGCCGCGGTTGCGGTCGACCATGACGGCCCAGTCGGCGGCGTCCGGCGCCACACCGACGCCGAGGAAACTGGCCGAGGCGACCAGGTACAGGGCGCTGGTCAGCCGGGTGCCCAGGTCCGCGGCGATGGTGCGCAGCATCGACCGTCCGGTGTAGACGATCGACGTGCGCCACCACGATTCCCCTTGCAGGCGCATGGCCTCCAGAGCCGATCGACCGGCGATCTCCAGCGCCGTCGCACGGGAAAGCCGGGCCACGTCGGGGAAGTTGACCAGCACGACCACGCCGACCAGCACGAGCAGGCCGGGACCCGCGATGGCGGCGACCAGGATCAGCACCAGCAGCGAGGGCACCGCGAGCAGCAGGTCCAGCGGGCGCATCAGCACCTCGTCGACCGCGCGGAGCCGGGAGGTCGCCGCGACCACGCCCCACGGCACGCCGACGGCGTAGGAACCGAGCGTCGCGAGCAGCGCCACCAGCACGACCGTCTGGCCACCGGCGAGCACCTGGTGCCAGGCGTCGCGGCCGACGAAGTCGGTGCCCAGCAGGTGGTCGGCGGTGAACGGGGCGCCCCTGGTCAGCTCGTCGGGGACGAACAGCGGCCCGAGCAGCGCGAGCGCCAGCGGGACCGCGATCAGCAGACCGCCGAACGTCCTCACGCGAGTCCCGCCGATCGCGGGGCCAGCCGGAACGCGGCCAGGTCGGCGAGCAGGTTCACCAGCACCGTCGTGACCGCGAAGACGACCGCCAGTCCCTGCACGACCGGCAGGTCGCGGCCCGCGACCGCGTCCACCAGCGTGGTGCCGAGGCCGGGGATGACGAACACCGCCTCCACGACGATGACCCCGCCCAGCAGCCAGTCCGTGGTCCGCGCCACCTGCTGCACCGCGGGGGCCAGCGCGTTCGGCAGGGCGTGCGCGAACCGGATCCGGGTCACGCCGATCCCGAGCCTGCGGGCGTGCCGCACGTGGTCGGACGCCAGCGCGTCGACCATGCCCGCCCGCACGAGCCTGCTGATGGTGCAGGTCGGCCGGGCGAGCAGCACGACCAGCGGCAGCACCAGCACCTCGGGACGGCCGAGCAGGTCGCCGCCGACGGCCGTGGGCGGCAGCCAGCGCAACTGGACGCCGAACACGGCGATGAGGACGACGGCCAGCGCGAACTCCGGGATCGAGTGCAGCCCGACGGTGATCGACGTGAGCACGCGGTCGAGCACCCCGCCTTCCCGCAGCGCCGCGAGCACGCCGACCAGCACCGACAGCGGCACCAGCAGCACGAGGGTGAGCACGGCGAGCACCGCGGTGGGGGCGAGGCCGTCGGCCAGGAACTCCACGACCGGTCGGCCGGAGACCAGCGAGACCCCCAGGTCCAGGCGCGGCAGGCCGGTCAGCCACGACCACCAGCGCTCCACCGCGGGCTGGTCGAGGCCCATCGCCGCGCGGATCTCCTCGATCCGCCGCGGGTCGGGGTTGTCCCCGGCCAGCGCCACGGCCGCGTCCCCCGGCAGCGCCTGCACCAGCAGGAACACCAGCGTGGCCACGGCGAGCACCTGCAGCGCGCCCAGCCCGATCCGCCGCGCCGCGTACCGGCGGAGGCTCACCCCAGCCACACCTGGTCGAACCGGGCCCAGTCCAGGGTGTTCGCGGGCGCGGTCGCGACCCCGCCGACGTTCGGTGACGTGCCCACGATCCAGTCGGCGAAGCCCCACATCAGGTAGCCGCCCTCGGCGTGCAGCGACTTCTGCATCTCCTGGTACAGCGAGCCGCGCTCCTGCTCGTCCACCGTGGACACGGTCTTCTGGTAGAGGGCGTCGAACTCGGGTCGCGCCCACTTCGTCACGTTCGTGCCGGAGTCGCTCAGCAACCGCTGCGCGATGTGCGTCTCGATCGGCATGGCGCCGGACCGGAAGCTCGACAGCGAGCCGTTCTTCAGCGTGTCCGCCCAGTAGCTGTCCTTGTTGCCCGTGACCACCTCGATGGTCAGGCCGGACCCCTTGGCCTGGTCGGCGAACACGGTCGCGGCCTCGACCATCCCGGCCGCCGCGGCGGACGTGTCGAGCTTGACCGTCAGGCCCTCCGCGCCCGCCTTGCGGATGAGGAACTTCGCCCGGTCCAGGTCACGGCCGCGCTGCGGGATGTCGTCGGCGTAGTGCTCGTAGCCCTTGCCGAACAGGTCGTTGCCGACCTGCCCGCTGCCCCCGAGGACCGATTCCACGAGCTGCGGCCGGTCCGCCAGCAGGAACAGCGCCTCGCGCAGGTCGGGGTTGTCGAACGGGGCCCGGTCGAGCTTCATCGCGAACGACTGCACGGCGCTGCCGGGGGAGCGGAGCAGCGTCATCCGGTCGCTGCCCGTGTTGGCGCGTGCGGTCGTGGGGGTGAGGTCGTGCGCGTACTCGACCTGCCCGCCGAGCAGCGCGTTGGTGCGCGCCGACTCCTCGTTGGCCAGCACGAACTCCAGCTCGTCCAGGTGCGGCGCGCCTTCCCAGTAGTCCGGGTTCCGCTTGAGCAGCACCGATTTCCCCGGCGCGAACGACTCGAACCGGAACGGCCCCGAGCCGATCGGCGCGCTGAAGTCCTCGGCGCCCTCCGGCACGATGCAGGTCCCGAACGCGGCCAGCGCGTTGGGGAACTCGATGAACGGCCGCTTGAGCGCGAACTCCACCGTCCGGTCGTCGACCGCGCGGCTGTTGGCGAGGTCGATCAGCGACAGGCTCGACTTGGCCCGGAACGTCCGCTGGGGGTCCAGGATCCGGGCGTAGCTGGCCAGCACGTCCTGCGCGCGCACCGGCTTCCCGTGGTGGAACACGGCCTGCCGCAAGGTGATGCGCCAGCGCAGCAGGTCGGCGCTGGGCTCCCACCTCTCGGCCAGCCTCGGCTGCGCCGACACGTCCTGACCGAGGTCGGCGAGCTTGTCGAACATCGCCTTGGACCGCGCCGCCTCGACGAACAGGTTGGCCAGGTGCGGGTCGAGCACCTCCTTGGCGCCGCCGCCCGCGAACGCGGCGCGCAGCCTGCCCCCGTTGCGCGGCGTCTGGGCCGCGGGGACGGGCGCGTCGGTGGCGCAGCCGGTGAGCGTGCCGACGGACAGACCGGCGGTCAGCCCGAGGAAACCCCGGCGGGTGAGGTTCAAGGTGTGTCCCTTTCCAGTAGGCGTGCGACGAGGTGCAGGCGGTCCCCGGACAGCGGACCGGTCAGCTCGGCGTCGGGTGTCCACGGCTCGTCGGTGCGCGGGCCGGGCCGGTCGAACAGCGCCAGCACCTCGAACCCGGCCAGGTCGAGCAGGTGGCGCAGTTCCTGCGGGAACAGCAGCCGCCACGCGGAGTGCTGCACGAGCGGCTCGTACTGGCCGGGCCACTCCCAGGCCCGGCGGCGGCGCAGCAGCTGGTCCGCGTGGTCGATCCACAATTCGGTGTGCGACGTGTACGGCACGTCCTGCCAGGTGACCGTCCGGGTGCGGACGCCGTCGAGCAGTTCGGTGCTGCCGAGGAAGAACGCGCCGTTGCGCATCTCCGCGATGAGCAGGCCGCCGGGGACGAGGTGCGCGCGGCAGCGGTCCAGGAACGCGGCCAGGTCGGCGTTGGTGTGGTTGTACAGCAGCGCGCTGTCCAGGCACGTCAGCACGTCGAACCGCCGCCCCAGCGCGAACGACCGCATGTCGCCGAGCACGAACTCCGCATCGGGGTGGTGTTCCCGCGCGTGCTCGACCATGCGCTCGGAGCTGTCCAGCCCGGTCGCCCGGTAGCCGCCGCGCGCCAGGTACCCCGCGTCCCGGCCCGTTCCGCAGCCGATGTCGAGCAGGTCGCGGCCTCCGCCGAAGCGGATCACCAGGTCCCGCACGAAGCGCGCGGCCACGTGCTCGGGATCGGGGAACCGCTGTTCGTAGAGCGCCGGGTTGTCGGTGAGCAGGTTCGTCATCGGGCCGCCTCCGATCGGGTGGGGGTGAGGGCGCCGCGGCGGTGCAGCCAGAAGACGCCCGCGGCACTCGCCAGGCCGATCGCCACGCACAGCGGCGAGGCCAGCCGGCCCGCCGCGCTGATGGTCCAGCCGATCGCCGCGTTGGCGACCGCCGCCACCACCCCCGAGGCGAGGTAGAACATGCCGAAGTACGTGCCCGCCAGGTCGTCGGGGCCGAAGCCGGGGATCAGCTCGTAGACGAACGGGTGCGCCATCATCACGCCCGCGGACAGCAGCAGCGTCGCCACCAGCACCGGCACGATCCCGTCCGCCAGCGCCGTCGCGACGAACCCGACCCCCATGATCGCCAGACCGAGCGCGATCGCCTGCCCGCGCGCCATCCGGGTGGACAGCACGCGGGTGATCCGCACCTGGAACAGCAGGGTCGCTACCGTCGACACGAGGAAGATCAGCGCCACGCCGACCGCCGACCCGGTCGCCCGCTGGGCCTGGAGCGGCAGCACCAGGTACAACTGGTTCTGCAGGGCGAACATGCCCGTCAGCGCCAGGGTGAACGCGATGAACCGCCGGTTCGCCAGGCACTCCCGCCAGTCGCCGAGCACCGTGCCGCGGTGCGCGGGAACCGGCCGGGCGGGCAGCACGACCGCCTGCGCGACCGTCAGCACCAGGAAGATCCCCGCCGCCACCAGCGCCGCGATCCGGAAGTCCCACAGCAGCAACGCACTCCCGAGCACCGGCCCGGTCAACGCCCCCGCCTGCCCGAACACGTTGAACAGCGCAAACGCTTCCGCCCGCGCGTCCTCGGCCGCCTCGACGGCGATGTAGGCGCGCACCGCCGGGTTGAACAGCGCCCCCGCCAGTCCACTGAGGACGGACGCGGCCAACAGCACCGCCACCGACTCACCCGCCGCGAACAGCCCGAACCCCACCGCCCGCAACGCGCAGCCCGCCACGATCACCCGCCGCGGCCCCAGCCGGTCCGCCGCCGTACCGCCGAGCAGGAACAGCCCCTGCTGGCTCAGCGTCCGCACGCCGAGGACCACACCGATCATTGCCGCGGACATCCCCAGCCCGCCGCCGAGGTACGTGGCCAGGTAGGGGATCAGCAGGTAGAAGCCCGTGTTCACGCCGAACTGGTTGACCAGCAGCAGCCGAACGGGCAGCGGGAACGCCCGCAGGGAACGGAGGGCGGTCATCGCGGCACCACGCTGGGTGGGGTTGGCCGGTATTCGCTGTGACCGCTTGCTTCGGTGAGGTTTGCAGGTGCCGTGTCGCGCGGGTTCGGGGCTGTTCGTCGGGTGGTGGACGAGCGGTGCCCGCTCGCTCCGGTGAGGTTTGTGGGTGCGGTGCGGGGCAGGTTCGGCGTGGTCATCGGGGCGTGACGCCCAAGCCGGGAGCGCCGGTCAGCCGGAGCGTGCCGTCCTCGCCGCCGATGCCCGTCCACGGGTCGTCGGCGAGCAGCAGGTGGCCGTCCAGGTCGACCCACCGGGCGTGCCCGGTGAGGTGCACGGCGGGGGCGATGCCGAGCGAGCTGGCGACCAGGCAGCCGAGCATCACGTCCATGCCGTTCTCCTGGGCCGCGGTGATGATCTCGCGGGCCGCGCTGATCCCGCCGCACTTGGCCAACTTGACGTTGACGCCGTCCACGATCCCCGCCAGCGCCCGCACGTCGGCCGCGCTGGCGGCGTCCTCGTCGGCGATCAGCGGCACCTGGCACCGCTCGCGCACCCAGGC
>JBDSAJ010000227.1:0-12789 GCA_039922235.1 Umezawaea sp. | reverse complement strand
GCACACGCACCTACACCCGCCAACCGGTCGCGGCCTGACGCGCCGAACGCATCACCTGGACCGTCCCCGAACTGAGCGGACGGGTAACGCCACGACGCACCACAACCCCACCACCGCACCCGCTGACGCTGCGGGAAATGATGGTCTGAACAGCAACAACGACTTGCCGGCCCCCTGCCCCCGCCTACTCCCACAAGGTCGACCACACCGCCACAGCCGCTCGTTCGAGTGACTCCGCCAGCGCACGAGCCGGGTCCCCGCTTGGCTCTGGCGAATGACGAGACGCCTGTTGGTGATCACCGTGGTGCTGCTGGCCGTGGCACAGGGCATTCCGGCCCACGCCGCGACCGCGGCCCGGCTCTACCGGGTCTACGCCACGCGTGAGGGCTTGGTCGGTGGCACCACCGCCAACGGCCACGTGATCACCGACCACGACCACTTCGTCGCCCTCCCGTCCCGCCGCGGCCTGTCCGGCCGCGATTCCGGCGATCGGACGGTGCGGGTGTGCGCGAACAACGGCCACTGCGAGTGGGCTCCGGTGTGGGACGTGGGCCCGTGGAACATCAAGGACGACTACTGGAACGACGACCGCGAGATGTGGACCGACCTGCCCGCGGGCAGGCCTCAGGCGCAGGCGGCGTTCGAAGACGGCCACAACGGCGGTCACGACCAGTTCGGCCGCCAGGTCGGCAACCCAGCGGCCATCGACCTGGCCGACGGCACGTTCTGGAACGGCCTCAAGCTGACCACCAACGCCTGGGTCACCGTCCAGTTCCTCTGGACCGGCTCCACTTCGACCGGAACCGTCCGGGCGCTGTCGAAGGTGCGCAACGCCCCGCGCGACTCCGCCGCCGAGGTGGGTATGGCCGCCCCACACGCACAGGTACCACTGGTGTGCTCCGTGGACGGGGAGAGCACCACAGGCACTGAGGGCACGTCGAGCACCTGGTACCGGCTGTCGACGGGCAAGTACCTCGGCGCCGCCCACATCGCGGGCGCGCCACCGGTGGAGCCCTGCTGAGCGGGTCGTCTCACAGGCGGCGGATGACCCGCGCCGGATATCCCGCAGCGAACACGTGGTCGGGCACGTCCCGGACGACCACGCTGCCCGCGCCGATCACCGCGTTCCCACCGATGGTCACCCCTGGGCAGACGATCACTCCGCCACCGAGCCACGCGTTGTCGCCGATGGCGATCGGTGCGGGCCGCTCCCAGCCCGCGCGGCGTCGTTCGTGGTCCTCCACCGGGTGCAGCGCGGTGAGCAGTTGTACGCGCGGACCGATTCGGACGTCGGCACCGATCGTGATCGGGGCGTCGTCCATGAAGAGAGCGTCGTTGTTGACGAAGCTGTTGGCCCCGATGCTGATCAGCGAGCCGTAGCTGCACTGGAAACGCGGCAGCACACGGGCGCCGGGACCGAACTGGGCGAGCAGGCCACCCAGGATCCGACGTCGTTCGTCGTCGTCATCGGCGCCGGTCGCGTTGAAACCGTCGAGCACCCGCCAGCACCGTCGCCGCTCCTCGGCCAAGTCGGACTCGTCGAGGTACCACTCGCCGCGCAGCATCCGCTCTTTCTGCTCCCCCATGGGCGCCGATCATGCCGGCGCACCGGAAACAGGGGTGTCTGAAGTGGTCAGCGGGTCATGGCCGAAGATGGCCCCATGGCCACAGTGACCCAGTGGGTCGAGGGCACTCGTC
Organism: Umezawaea sp.; assembly: GCA_039922235.1. Classification (GTDB taxonomy): domain Bacteria; phylum Actinomycetota; class Actinomycetes; order Mycobacteriales; family Pseudonocardiaceae; genus Umezawaea. The sequence goes on along the minus strand of JBDSAJ010000227.1, from coordinate 11,091 downwards.
CTCGCACGCTGCCCAACTCGATCGCCCCGGTGCTGGTCGGCGCGGGCGCCGCGCAGAACATCGACGGGTTCTCCCTCCCCATGTCGCTGTTGGCGCTACTGGTCTCCATAGCGCTGCAGGTCGGGGTGAACTTCGCCAATGACTACTCCGACGGCATCCGTGGGACGGACGATCATCGGGTCGGGCCGTTTCGGCTGGTGGGGTCGGGTGCGGCTGAGCCGGTGGCGGTGCGGAACGCGGCGTTCGCGAGTCTTGGGGTGGCGGCGGTCGCTGGGCTGGTGCTGATCGCGATCTCCGGGTACTGGTGGCTGGTCGCGTTCGGCGTGCTGTGCATCGCCGGGGCCTGGTTCTACACCGGCGGGAAGAAGCCGTACGGGTATTCGGGGTTCGGTGAGGTGGCCGTGTTCCTGTTCTTCGGGCCCGCCGGGGTGCTGGGGACGCTGTTCGTGCAGACCGGTGAGGTGACGGGCATCGGGATCGGGGCCGCGGTGGCGGTCGGGTGCTTCTCGACGGCGGTGCTGGTGGCGAACAACCTGCGGGACATCCCGACCGACACGGCGTCGGGCAAGCGGACGCTCGCGGTGCTGCTGGGCGATCGGGACACGCGCCGCCTGTACCTGGCGCTGGTCGTGGCGCCGTTCCTGATCACGCTGGTGATCGGCCTGCGGGTGCCGGGCGCGCTGCTGGGGCTGCTGGCGTTGCCGCTCGCGGTGCTCGGGGTGCGTCGCGTGGTGCGCGGCCTGGCCGGGATGCACCTGATCCCGGTGCTGCGCGACACCGGTCTGGCGATGCTGCTGTGGGCGGCCGTCGTCGGTGGCGCGCTGATGTTCAGCTGAGCTACCAGGCGTCCTCGGTGATGGAGACCTGCTGGTCGTCGTCATCGTCACGGCGGCGCACGGGCGGGGGTGGGGGTGCTTCGCCGCGGCAGAGGGCGGCGATGTTCTCGCGGTCCACGTCCAGCGCCGCGCGCACGCCCTGGTCGTGGCCCGCTTCGCCGCTGAGTACCTGCCGCCAGCTCAGGTGACCTCCGGCGATCCGCCGCTGCAACGCCTGGAGCTCCATCGACGCGGCGGGCGACTTGGCGAACGCGATCACCCGGCGGATGTCCTCGGCGGACGGTTCGCGGCCCGCGGCGCGCAGCTTCTCCGCCTGGCGCATGGACTTCTCGGCTTCGGCGATCGACCGGGCCAACACGTCCTCAGCCGCCAGCACCTCCGCGGTCCGCCAACTCACCGAGCATCCCCTTCCGACTGGACACCTGCTGCGACGCAGCAGGTGTCCGTCCAGTTCCCGGCTACCAGGTACCGGTGCGGCGGAACTTCGTCAGCCGCTCCAGGTGGGGAGCCAGGTCCATGTCCTGCGCCGCGACCCACTCGTCGTCGTAGTAGGTGTTGGCGTACCGCTCACCGCCGTCGCAGAGCAGCGTGACGACGCTGCCGCGCGCCCGCGACGCCCGCATCTCGGCGATGATCTGGAACGCGCCCCACAGGTTCGTGCCGGTCGAGCCGCCGACTCGGCGGCCGAGCACGGTCTCGACGTGCCGGATGACCGCGATGGACGCGGCGTCCGGGACCTTGATCATCCGGTCGATGACCTGCCCGACGAACGACGGCTCGACCCGGCCGCGGCCGATGCCCTCGATGCGGGACCCGCGCGTGCCGACGAGGGTCGGGTCGCTGTCGCGCCAGGCGTCGAAGAACACCGAGTGCTCCGGGTCGACCACGGCGAGGCGGGTCTTCAGCCTGCGGTAGTGGATGAACCGGCCGATGGTCGCGCTGGTGCCGCCGGTGCCCGCGCCGACCACGACCCAGTCCGGTTCCGGCGTCGACTCCAGCTCCATCTGCTGGAAGATCGACTCGGTGATGTTGTTGTTGCCCCGCCAGTCCGTGGCGCGCTCGGCGTGCGTGAACTGGTCCATGTAGTGGCCGTTCAGCTCGGCGGCGAGGCGGCGCGACTCGTCGTAGATCGCGCCCGGCTCGTCCACGAAGTGGCACTTGCCGTCCTGGCGCTCGATCAGGGCGATCTTCTCGGGACTGGTCGAGCGGGGCATGACGGCGATGAACGGCAGCCCGAGCAAGCGGGCGAAGTACGCCTCGGACACGGCCGTCGAACCGGACGAGGCCTCGATGACCGGCGTGCCGCCGACGACCCACCCGTTGCAGATCGCGTAGAGGAACAGCGACCGCGCCAGGCGGTGCTTGAGCGACCCGGTCGGGTGCGTCGACTCGTCCTTCAGGTACAGGTCGATCCCCCACTCCAGCGGGAGCGGGAAGTGCAGGAGGTGCGTGTCGGCACTGCGGTTCGCGTCGGCCTCGATGATCCGGACGGCCTCGCGGACCCAGTCCCTGGTGCGGCTGCAACATCGGTCAAGGGAAATGGTCACGGCGCACGATAACTTCGAGGACACTTGTTCGCCGTGGACAAGTTTCGCGGGTCACTCCTCGCAGGGGCGGTGGGCGACGCCCTCGGCGCCGCCATCGAGTTCGAGCACATCGACGCCATCCGCGCCCGCTTCGGCCCCAACGGCCTGACCGATTTCGCACCCGCCTACGGCAAGCTCGGCGCCATCACCGACGACACCCAGATGACCCTCTTCACGCTCGAAGGCCTCGTGATCGCCCGCAAGCACGGCACGGACCCGCTGTGGGACGTGCGGGCCGCCTACGGCCGCTGGCTGCACACCCAGGGCGGGCCCGCGGTGCGTGCCGAGGGCTGGCTGCTGGACGAGCGCGCGCTGTTCTCGCAGCGCGCCCCCGGCACGACGTGCCTGAGCGCCCTGTACGACAAGGGCATGTTCGGCACCACCAGCGACCACATCAACAACTCCAACGGCTGCGGCGGCGTGGTGCGGGCCGCGCCCGTGGCCCTGTGGTCCGAGGACGTCGACGAGGTGTTCGCGCTCGCGGCGGGCACGGCCGCGCTGACCCACGGGCACCCCAGCGGGTTCCTGTCGGCCGGGGTGCTGGCGGTCGTCGTGCAGCAGGTGCTGGCCGGGGCGTCCGTCCTGGAGGCGACCGCCGTGGCCCGCGAGGAACTGCTCCGGTGGGACGAGCACGAGGAGCAGCTGGAACTGCTGGACCTGGCCGTGCAGCTCGGCACGCGCGGCAAGCGGCCGACACCGGAGCTGATCGAGACCCTGTTCGGCGGCGGCTGGGTCGGCGAGGAGGCGCTGGCCATCGGCCTGCTCGCCGCGCTGGCGGCCGACTCGCTCGCCGACGGGCTGCTCATCGCGGTCAACTTCTCCGGCGACAGCGACTCGACCGGCTCCATCTGCGGCAACATCCTGGGCGCGCGCGACGGCGTGGAGGGCATCCCGGAGCACTGGCTGGACACCGTGGAGATGGTGGACGTGCTGCACCGGTCGGCCGACGAGGCGGGGGCGACGTTCGGCGTGTTCGAGTGAGGGTTTCAGGGTGGCCGAGTGGTCGACTCGCGGGCTAGAGGGCCGGGGATTCGCCGCGCAGCTGGGCGCGGAGGCGCTCGCGTTCGGCGCGGCGGACGGCGCCGCGTTCGTTGAGGCCCTCGGCGACGCGCGAGCGCATGCCCTTGAGCACGAACAGCGACAGGGGCAGGGCTACGACGACGCCCACTGCCATCGCCACCAGCAGGGGGACGTTGACGAGCAGGAGCAATCCCATGACCACCGCGACCATGCCCAGTCGCGCCAGCACGTACAGCGTCACATCTCGACCCAGGTGCACGGTTACCCAGGCTACGCGCCGCCGTCGCCGGGTTCGAACGCCGCGTCCGAGGTGTTCGGCCGTCCCTCGAACCGCGTGGACAGCACGACGGTCGTCCGGGTCCGCGCGACACCGGGGATGCGGCGCAGGCGGCCCAGCGCGCGTTCCAGGTCGTCCACGGTCGCGACCCGCACCTTGACGATGAACGACTCGTCGCCCGCGACCCGGTAGCAGGACTCCACCTCGATCAGGCGGCCCAACTCGTTCGCCACGTCGTCGTCATCGGCGGTGTCGGTCGGGTGGATGCCGATCAGCGCGGTCACCCCGAGGCCGACGGCGCTGGGGTCGACGACCGCGTGGTACCCGACGATGACCCCGGTGGCCTCCAGCTTGCCGACGCGCTCGTGCACGGCCGACGCGGAGAGGCCGACCTTGCGCCCGAGATCGGCGTACGTGGCCCGGCCGTTCTCCCGCAGCGCGGCGATGATTTGTCGATCAAGAGCGTCCACCGGACCAGGGTAGGCCCAACCAGCACGATGTCCGAACCGCGAACTTCGTCCCTTACTCCCTCTTTACCATCACCCAAGTGTTCGAGTACCTGACGGGTGAGATGCCACGATGCGGGCGGTAAGTCTGATCTGAGGAGGACGATCGTGACCGCGTCCATGCAGGTAAGTCGTCAGAGCGGGCCGGAACGACTGCTCACGCCAGGTGAGGTCGCCAACCTGTTCCGCGTCGACCCGAAGACGGTGACCCGCTGGGCCACCGCAGGTCGGATCGGTTCGATTCGCACCCCCGGTGGTCATCGACGGTTCCGGGAGTCCGAGGTGCAGGCGCTGCTCTCCGAACTCACGACCGAAGCTACCGAACCGGTGCGCCACTGAGGAGGTCCCGTACGTACTCCTAGTCACGAGTAATGTCGTGGCAAAGGAGGTGGCGACCATGCTGTACGTGCTCGCGGCGATCGGTGCGCTCACCGTGTTCATGCTGCTCTGGAAGGCGTTCGGGCCGGGCAGGCTCGAAACCGCTCCACGTGGTCGGGTGATCGCGCCGGACGACGACCCCGACTTCCTCCGGAAGCTCGGGGAGCAGACGAAGCGCCGCCCTGAAGAGGGCAAAGACTCGTGAACACGGGTGTGGGCCCCTGACGAGGAGTCGGGGGCCCACACCTGTCACGAGTGCTCGGAAGGACTAGCTGGGGAAGTCGTCCGCCACGGTGGCGGCCAGCTCCAGCAGCGCGAGTCGGGTCTCCGGCTCCAGTTTGTCGAGCTCGATTTCGGCGCCCTCTTCGAGGTGCGGGTCGAACGGGATCATCACCACGGACCGGCAGCGTGACGCGAAGTGCGCCGCCAGCCGGTCGATGTCGACCTTGCCGGACCCCGGCCGGACCGAGTTGATGACCGCGATCGACCTGGTCACGAGGTCGCGGTAGCCGTGCGCGTCGAGCCAGTCCAGCGTCGCCGCCGAGGTCTGCGCGCCGTCGACCGAGCCGGACGACACGAGCACGATCGAGTCCGCCTGGTCGAGCACGCCCTTCATCGCCGAGTGCATGAGGCCGGTGCCGCAGTCGGTGAGCAGGATGTTGTAGAAGTGCTCCAGCAGCGCGACCGTGCGCAGGTAGTCCTGGTCGCTGAACGCCTCGGAGACGGCCGGGTCCTGCTCGCTGGCGAGGACCTCCAGCCTGCTGGGGCTCTGCGACGTGTAGGCGCGCACATCGCTGTACTTGGTGATCCTCGACACATCGCGCAGCAGGTGCCGCACGGTCGCGGTGGTTTCGCGGGGCACCTTGAGCGCCAGCGTGCCGCGGTCGGGGTTCGCGTCGACCGCGATGACCCGGTCACCGCGCAGCGAGGAGAACGTCGAGCCCAGCGAGGCCGTGGTCGTCGTCTTGCCGACCCCGCCCTTGAGGCTGAGCATCGCGATCTTGTAGCAGCCGCGCAGCGGCTGGTTGATCCGCGTGATCAGCTCGCGGCGCCGGACGTCGGCCGGGCTCTCGCCCAGGTTGAGCAGGCCGCCGGTCACCGTGTGCACCACCTTGCGCCAGCCGGTCTGCGGCGGGCGCTTCTCCTGCTTGATGAGCCGCTGCGACGACATGTCGTGCGCGCTCATCGGCGGCTGCTGGTGCTGCTGGTGCTGCGGCAACGACTGGGGGAAGTTGTTCGGGAACGCGCCCTGGCCCTGGTACTGCTGCTGCGCCGGGTCCACGTAGTGCGCGCCGGACGGGCCGCCGCTCACCTGGTAGTTGCCCGACGGGCCGCCGCTGACCGGGTAGCGCCCGGACTGGCCGCCCACGCTGTGCTGCCCGGACGGGCCGCCGCCGACGGGGTACGGGCCGGAAGGGCCACCGCTGACCGGGTGCCTGCCGGACTGGCCGCCCGCCACGCTGTGCTGCCCTGACGGACCGCCACCGACCTGGTAGGAGCCGGACGGACCGCCGCTGACGGCGTGCTGCCCCGAGGGGCCACCGCCCGCCTGTTGCGCGGCGTCGACCGGCTGTGCACCGGGCTGCGCCGGGTTGGTTTGGTTCTTCTGGCCTTCCGCGCCCGCGGGCGGCGGCTGCCATGACACGTTGTGCCGCGGCTCAGGCTCCTCGTAGCGACCAGTCACCGCTGGGGTCCTCCCCTGAGCAAGCGGATCGAGACCTCCCCGACCCCCACCCTGGGACGGTAGTCGGCGTTGACCGGTTCCACGAACGGGGGTATGCACCCCACCAGGGGTAATGGCCGAACTCAGCCGACTCCCGCATAGGAATGCAACCCGGCCGTCACCAAGTTGATGAAGAAGAGGTTGAACACGGTCAGCAGGAACCCGAGCGTGTTGATCCACGCCGCACCCGCGCCGCGCCACCCGGCGGTCGCGCGGGCGTGCAGGTAGGCCGCGTAGACGACCCACGAGACGAACGCGACGGTCTCCTTGGGGTCCCAGCCCCAGAAGCGGCCCCACGCGGCCTCGGCCCAGATGGCGCCGAACATGATGCCGATCGTGAACAGCGGGAACGCCAGCACGGTGCTGCGGTAGGCGAGCCGGTCCAGCGTGTCGGCGGCGGGCAGCCTGCCAGCGAACTTCGCGAAGCTCTCCGGCTTGCGCTCGTTGGCCGACTTCACCAGGTAGAGCAGGCTCGCGACGCCCGGCACCAGCAGCATCCCGGTGGAGATCGAGATGACCGAGACGTGGATGACCAGCCAGTACGACTGGAGCGCGGGCTGGACGGGCGCGGCGGGCGCGTAGAGCACGCTGCCGCCGAGGAACATCAGGACCACGACGGGCATGAGCACGAACCCGCCGAGCCTGCGGACGGGGAACGACCGCATCAGCACGACGAACGTCACCACGGCCGCCAGCGTGAGCAGCGCGCCGTACTCGTACATGTTGCCCCAGGGGGCGCGGCCGGTCGCGACTCCGCGCAGCACCAGCGCGCTCACGTGGAACAGGACGCCGAGCAGGGTCAGCGCCACGGCCATGCGGCCGAACCGCTCCGCGCCCGACCGCTCGGGCTTGGTCGGCACGACCAGGCCGGGCTTCCACTGCTCGCCCGAGCCGCCCGCGACGACGAGGTCGCGCTCCTTCGCCTTGGCCTTGTCCCGGCCGAACGCGTACTCGTAGACGTAGAGGAACGTCGCGAGGAGGTAGACGCCGACCGCGCTGTTGTACAGCCAGTCGCCGTAGGTCGCCAGCGTCGCGTTGACCGGCATCAGCTCTCCTTGTCCTGACCAGCCGAGAGGAGGTCGCGGGACAGCCCGGTGAACTCCCCGCCGTAACCAGCCTGGTCGGTGCGCGCGAGCCCACCGACCTCGATGAAAGTACGCCCGTCTTCCTGAGGGACCACCCGCACCCACACCCGGCGGCGGCGGATGGCCAGCGAGACGCCGAGGCCCAGCACCATCAGCATCGAGAACACCAGCACGTAGACCTGGGCCGGGTCGTGCGACACCTGGAGCGACACCCAGTCGGTGACGCCGTCGAAGCGGATCACCGTGCCGTCGTCGAGCTTGATCTCCTGGCCGACTTCGAGGTTCTGCCGGGCGACCTTGGTCAACCGGCCCTTGTCCACCATCGACTGGTCGATGGAGAAGATCGACTGGCCGCGGCCGGAGTCCGTGCCCAGGTCGCCGCGGAACACGTCGACGGCCACGGCGGGCTTGCGCGCCTCAGGGAAGTCGGAGCTCATCAGCGTGCCGTCGAACACCGCGCTGGGCGCCAGCAGGCCGGTGATGGCCAACTGGTTCTTGCGGCGCTCCTCGGAGTCGGTGACCTGCGGCGGGTCGAACTTCGTCGCGCCCTCGGACAGCAGCGTGATCGGGTCGACCGGCCGCCACTGCACCTCGGCGGAGCGGGTCACGCCGTTGGGGAACGTGACGGTGAACTTCGGCGTGTAGCCGTGGCCGAGCAGGTAGACCCGGTCGCCCTCGGTGCGCAGCGGGTGGTTGACCTCCAGCGGGTACGGCCGCCACGCGCCGGACACGAGGTCGTCGCCGGACTGGTAGTCGATGTCCGCGTGGAAGCTCTCCGCCTGGCCGTTCGGCAGGTAGGTGGCCTTGAAGTCGTTCACCCGCACGCAGAACGGCGTGAGCTGGGTGCCATCGACCCGCAGACCGGGCCGGAACGAGTCGAAGTTGAAGACACCGGAGTTGCAGAACTGCTTCCCCGACGCCTGGACGATGACCTGGCCCTCGTAGCCGAACATCTTGCCCAGCGCGAACGCCACCAGCAGGCCCAGCAGCGCGAAGTGGAACACCAGGTTGCCCGCCTCGCGCAGGTAGCCGCGCTCGGCGCTGACCGTGCGGACGCCGTCGGCCTCCTCGCGCTCGACCGTGCGCCAGCCCTTCAGCCGGGTGCGGGCAGCGGCGACGACCTCGTCGACGGGCCGGTCGACGTGCGCCTCGGCGTGGTGCGGCATCCGGGCCAGGTTGCGCGGCGTCAGCACCGGCTTCGCGCGCATCTGGTTGAAGTACTCCCACAGCCGCGGCAGCAGGCAGCCGACCAGCGACACGAACAGCAGCACGTAGATCGCGGAGAACCAGAAGCTGCCGTACACCGCGAAGAACTGGCCCCGGTCGAGCAGACGGCCCCACCAGCCGTTGGCGGCGATGAACTCGTCCACCTTCGGCGAGTTCAGCGCCCGCTGCGGCAGCAGCGCACCGGGCAGCGCACCCAGCGCGAGCAGGAACAACAGCGTCAACGCCGTGCGCATCGCAGTGAGACCGCGCCACGTGTTGCGCAGGAAGGCGAGGGCGTTCTTCATCTACAGGGGCAGCTTCAGGTCGTTGACCACGGCGATGCGCAGCCAGCCCACGAAGTCGCCCCACAGGCCCGTGACCAGCGCCAGGCCGACCATGATCAGCAGCGCGCCGCCGAAGATCTGCACGCCGCGCACGTGCGTGCGCAGCCAGCCCGTGACCCGGACCGCCCAGCGCGCGCCGACCGCGATCAGCACGAACGGCAGGCCGAGCCCGAGGCAGTACGCGAGCACGAGGACCGCGCCGCGCGCCGTGGACGAGCCGACCTCGGTGCCGCGGGCCAGCGCGAGCACGCCGGCGAGCGTCGGGCCGATGCACGGCGTCCAGCCGAGCGCGAAGACGCCCCCGAGCAGCGGCGCACCGATCAGCCCGGCCCGCGGCCGCCTCTTCAGCCGGACGTCGCGCTGGAGCGCGGGCACCAGCCCGATGAAGACCAGGCCCATGGCGATCGTGATGACGCCCCCGATGCGCTGGAACATGTCCTCGTTCAGCCACAGGGTGTCCACCAGGCCGAGCACCGCGAACGACGTCAACGAGAACACGATCGTGAAACCGAGCACGAAGAGCAACGCGGCACCGGTAACCCGCCACCGGCCCGCCTTCGGCGATTCACCGTCCTGCACCGCCGGTGCCTCGGCACCGACCAGTCCCGCCAGGTAGGCCAGGTAGCCTGGGACGAGCGGGACCACGCACGGGGAAGCGAACGAGATCGCTCCCGCGAGGAGCGCGACACCGGTGGCCAGCAGCAGCGGCCCCGAGGTGGCCAGCTCCGTCCAGTGGTTCACGGCTCCAGAGTAGGTACACCCCCAGGTGGAGCAGGCACCGGAGCCCATTAGCGGAGGCTTGGATCACACTCGTTCCCGTGAGGTGACATGGCAAACCGTAATAGCAAATGGGAAAATAGACACAGAAGCACCCTTGTGGGTGACAACAGACGTACCTAACGTTCCTCCATGCGCTCAACTCGGCTGATCTTGCCCGCGCTCACGCTGGGTTTCGTGGTAGTCGCCGCCCCGCTGCCCAACAGCGCGACGCCCGCAGAAGCCGCGCCCGCCCCCGTGGCGTCGACCATCGTCCAGGAGGCCTTCGCCCCGGACGGCACGATCACCAAGGTCGTCACCGCCAAACCCGCCGTCCAACTGCGCACCAAGGCGTCCGTCCTGGTCAGCGCGGCCGTCGCCACCATCCAGGAGACCGGCACCCCAGCCGCCCGCTTCGACCTGGTGTTCGTCGGCGACGGCTACACCGACGCCGAACAGGCCCTGTTCCACGAGCACGTGCTGAGCAAGTGGGCCGAACTCTCCTCGGTCGAGCCGTTCAAGGCGTACAAGAACTACTTCAACGTCTGGCAGGTCAACGTCGTCTCAGTCGACTCGGGCGTGGACGACAACCCCCAGGGCACCGACGACAAGCGCACCGCGTTGGACATGGGCTTCTGGTGCAAGGGAACCGCGCCGACGACCGAACGCCTCCTCTGCGTCAACGAGCAGGCGGCCAAGAACTACGCGGCACTGGCCCCCCAAGCCGACCAGATCATCGCGCTGGGCAACACCACCAAGTACGGCGGCGCGGGCGGCAACGTCGCAACCGCAGCAGGCGGCAACACCCAAGCGGGCCAAATCGTCGTGCACGAACTGGGCCACTCCATCGGCCACCTGGCGGACGAGTACTTCTCCCCCGGCGTGTACACCGGCGCGGAACCGACCGAGATCAACGCCACCAAGCAACCAGACGGCTCCAAGTGGGCCCGCTACCTGGGCCAGGAATCACCGGACGGTGGCGTGGTCGGCGTATACGCGGGCTCGAAGTACTACGGCACGGGCCTGTACCGACCGACCGAGAACTCGATCATGCGAACCCTGGGCAGGCAGTACAACCTCGTCGGGCGAGACGCAATGATCGAGGCATTCAAGACCAAGATCCCAGAGCTGCAGGTCCCGACGTCGTAGGTCCGCCGCGCGCCCTATGGGGCCAGCGGACCACCGAACTGAAGTCCGGGCCGGAGTCTGACCGGGGACTTGAAGCTTGAGTTTGCCTGAGAACCGATTTCCAGCGGACAACCAGGCCCCCGGCCCAACAGGACCACGACGCAACCGACAGCCACGAGTTAGAACCCACTCCCCGGCCTCACCCCGATCCTGAGCGCTTTTCATGCCGTGTGAGCTTTGTCAAGG
>JBDSAJ010000226.1:0-7859 GCA_039922235.1 Umezawaea sp. | reverse complement strand
GTAGAGGGCGATGCCGTTCGCGAGGACCGGCGACTGCACGGTGTTGTGGTCGAACGTATTGCCCGCGTTGGCGGTCTTCTCCGACCACATCGCCAGGCCGTCGTCACCGGTGTTGCGGAAGAAGTTGTTCGACACCAACGACTTCGTCACGCCGGTGTGGAAGTTGAGGCCGTCGGCGACCTGGTCCACGATCACGTTGCCGGTGACGCGCACGTTCGCCATGGGCCCGTCGAACCACAGGCCCACCTTGGTGTGGCGGAGGTGGAGGCCCACGACGGTCGAGTCGCTCATCGCCCCGCCGATGCCGTTGACCTGGTCGGTGTCGATCCGCTCCCGGACGTCACCCTCGATCGCGAAGCCGGACAGGTGGACGCCGCGACTGCCACCCACCGAGGCGTCCTTGCCGTAGAAGCCGACACCGGTGTGCACCGAGCCGTCCGGCGCGGGCGTGCCCAACGCGACCTCGTGGCCCTTCACGGTGGTGTACCAGCTCCCCGCGCCGACGATCGTCACGTCGTCCACGACGATGTGGCGGTTCACCTGGTAGGTGCCCGGCGGCAGGTAGACCCTGCGGTGCGACCGCTTCGCGGCGGCGATGGCCCGGTCGAACGCGTCGGCGGACTCGCGCCTGCCGGTGGGGTCGGCGCCGAACAGCAGCACGTTCACCGCGGTGAAGTCGAAGTGCGGCGGACCGACGCGCTCCGAGTCGAGCAGGTCGATGACGGTCCAGGCCGCGTTGCTCCCGGCAGGTGCGGTGAGCCGCACCTTGGTGCCCGCGGGGTAGGTCCGGGCGAGCAGCATCCGCTGCTCGTCGTAGAAGTGGTTGGGGCGGAACGGGATCGTGATCACCGGGGCGGGCGTCGTCGTCGCGGGCACGCAGGAGCACTCGGCGATCCACCAGTCCGGGTGCAGCAGGCCGGCGTTGGGGTCGTTCGAGAACGGGTACTGGTTGTACAGCCACGAGTACTCCGACGTGAGCGTCGCGGTCCGGTGGTGCCGGCCGTTCACCGAGACGTCGAGCGGCGCGGTGATACCACCGCCGGTGGGGGCGTCGGGGATGCTGTAGCGGAAGGTGATCGCGTTGGCCGCGCTGGGCAGCGTGAACTCCACGTGCTGCCCCGGCGTCAGCTTGACCGCCATCCGGCCGGACGCCTCGGCGGGCAGCGTGTACGCCGACCGGTCCGGACCGATCACCGTGCCGTTCGTGGCGGCGTTCTCCGCCTCCTGCTCGACGAAACCCAGGTCGGCACCGCGGTTCGCGACCAGCGACGGCGCGAGCCCCGCGCGGGTGACCACCGGGCCGCGGGGTGCGCTCGCGGCCGATCCGACCACACCGAGACCCGCGATGAGCACCGCGGCCAGCGCGACCGCACCCCACCGCGTCCTTCCGGTGGAGAGCCTCGCAGCAACACCACTGGTGCTCCGTGACATCAGGGACTCATTTCTCCAGGAGTTCGCGGCTACTGCTCCCGGACGGCACCGTCGGGAGAAGTGAGGCGACTCTAGGAGGTCCTTGCGTTCAGCCACAAGAAGTTGTGGTCGAGTTTCATTGCCTTAGCGCATTTTTGCGGTTTTGTACCACCCTTTTGCGCCCTCGGCCAAGCCAGACCGATCCGTTCACAGGTCTACAGCCAGGGACTCATCGCAGGTGATCCGCACTCGGTTCCCGAAGCCACGGCCACTCGGCGGTACGGCGTCGACCCGACGACACGTGACCATGGTCGGCATGGGCCCAACGCGCCGAACGACCGCTCTGCTGCTGACCGCGATCCTGTTCTCCGGCCTGGTGGCGCTCCCCGCCACGGCGGCCACCGCCTTCAAGGTGCTGCAGATGAACCTCTGCAACAGCGGCATCGCGAACTGCTACCAGAACGGCCTGGCCGTCGGCGAAGCCGTGACGATGATCCAGAACCGGCAGCCGGACGTCGTGTCGGTGAACGAGGTGTGCCTCTCCGACCTGCCCGGCCTCACCGCCGCCGTCGGCACCGGTGCCGAGTACCAGTTCGCGTTCGTGCGCAACAGGTCGACGGGCTCCGACTACCAGTGCACGGCGGGGCGCGGCGCGTACGGCAGCGGGATCATCGTCAAGGAGGGCATCACCACCAGCGGGCACGGCCTGTACACCGCGCAGGACGGCGGCACCGAGATGCGGGCGTGGGCGTGCGCACTGAGCGCCGTGCGCGGCTTCACCGCCTGCACCACTCACCTGAGCACCACCGGCACCACGGCGCTCGCGCAGTGCCGCGAACTCGTACCAGCCACGGTCCTCTCCTACGACCCGACCGCGTCGCCGACGACCCGGCACGTCGTGGTCGGCGACCTGAACCTGAAGTACAACCCCGGTTCCGCCACCAACGCCCAGAACTGCGTGCCACCGGGCTGGTTCCGCAAGGGCGACGGCGACGTGCAGCACGTGACCGCCCAGACCCTCACGTTCGTGTCGACGCAGGAGTACACGATGCGCCGCACCGACCACCCGGCGTTCGTCGTCAACTACACGTTCTGACCAGCACGGCCGCGCTGGTCCGGGTGCGGTGCGCGGGGTGGGGGCTGGGCAGGCTAGTTTGCTCGGGTGAGTCTCCTCGATGATGTGGCCGAACGCGACGGCTGGCGGTGCTGGGTGTGCGACGAACCAGTCGACCCCGACATGTCGGTGAACGACTCGCGGGGGCCCAGCGTCGACAGCCGGACCACCGACCGGAAGGCGAAGGTTGCCGAGCGGCTCGCGCACCGCGGGTGCAACACCCGCAAGGGTGCGGTCAAGGTGGTCATCGCCTGGCCGGATCGCCTGCACGTGGCCGAGCCCGCGCCGCTGATCACGGTTGCCGGGAGGCTGGAGCGCAAGGGGGGCCGGGAGATGGTGGCCCGTTGTCCTACCAGGCAGGACGCCAGCGAGGCGGCGGAGTGGCTGGTGGATCGGTTCTCCCGACTGGTACCGGGGCTGCCGGTGACCGCTGACATCGAGCCGGGTGGCGGCCAGTTCCTCGTCATCCTGGCCACCGGCCGCCGCTGACCTGGTGACTACCGAGGGCGCACTCGCGTTGAGCTGAACCCGTCGGGCCTGTGTCCAGGCAGGTGAAAGCCCGTGTAGGGGCCTTGGGTGGTCGCAGGGTCTGTCGGCCTCGTCCTGACCGCAGATCCGCGCCCTGTTCGCCGCGATTGGCGTTTCCCACTGGCAATGTCCCCAGGTGGTGGTCGCGTTGCGGGGAGAAGCTCATGCGGTGCAACGGACACCGGGTCAGTCCTTCAAGCTGGTCAGTTCGGCCAACACCTCCGACGCGGTGATCGGGTCCAGGTCGCCGAAGGTGCGGGCACTCGACGAGCACAGGTCGACTGCGCGCAGAGTCTGGTCCGCCGAGTACTGCGGAGTGCCGATCTCGATCCCTGGGGCCAGGGTCACCTCGATCGTGCCGCCGTCGGGCAGTGGCCTGGTGATCTCGTGCTCGATGCCCGCGTCCTGCGGCGCCTCGCGCTCCCACCCGCGCTTGGTCAACCCCAACAGCCTGCCGACCGGCACCTCGATGCCCTTGAAGCGGTCCAGGGTCGTGGAGGACCGCTCGGCCTGTTCCAGCCGGAACACCGGCCGCCCCAGTTGCGGGAACGGCTGCAGGATCTCGTAGTCGGCGAACACCTGCGCCCACACGCCCACCTCGTCGCCCAGGTGCACCGGGTGCGCCCCCCACCACCGCGTCCTCCGGCAGCTCGAACCCGTCGTCGTGCACGTCGGCCAGCGTGCCGTCCTCGGCCACCCGGAACGACCGGCCGTCCTGGGTCGTCCACACGAGTCGCCGCACCAGGTGTCGCAGCAGTGGGTGCCCGGCCAGCAGTGCCTGGAACTCGGCCGCGGGCCATCGGCGGCGCACCACCATCGCACCGCTACGAGTTCCGGGTGATCTCCGGGAACGTCGCTGGCGAGAGCGGTCCGTCCGCTGTGGTCTCGGCGATGCCGGTGCCACCGGCACCCGCCGCGCCGTCGAACCTGCGGGCCACGGCGGGGAGCGGCCAGGTCGCGCTGAGCTGGAACGCGAGTCCGACCGGATCGGTGTACTACTGGGTCTACTACCGGCCGCAGGGGCACAGCGAGTGGTACTACTACGCGCAGCCCGCAGGCCAGAGCCCGATCACGGTCACCAACCTGTTGAACGGCTTCACCTACTCGTTCAAGGTGACCGCGGCCAACGCGGCGGGCCAGACGATCGCGACGAACGTGGTCACGGTCAGGCCCATGCCGCCGCTGCCGGCGGCTCCGGGCTGGCCCTCGCCCTCCGCGGATCCGAATTCCAGCCGGATCGATCTCAGCTGGGCACCGAGTTCGTCGCCGGGGGTGACCTACCGCCTGGAGTACCGGAACCTCTCGGACGCCCAAGGGGTCTGGCACTCCCAGTACACCTCAGGGGTCGGCGCGACCTTCGACCAGTACCCGGTCGGGGTGGTCTGGGAGTTCCGGGTGGTGGCGACCAACATGACGGGCTCGTCGGTGTCCTCCAGTTCCACCGCGGTCTCGAACGTCTGGACCGGCACCTTCCGCACCGTGGGGTGGAACCGGACCAACAACGCGAACGCGTTCGCGGCCGCACGGATCCTGCTCAGCAACGTCGGGTGCAGCGTCGGGCTCCGGCAGAACGTGTGCTTCGGCTGGGGCTACGAGGGACGGCCGGTCACCTACGGGGACTACCTGTTCTACCCCGGCACCAAGGCCAACCTGAACCACCTCGTCGAATGCGAGGCACGCCAACGGCTGGACCTGCTCCGCTCCACTGACAACGGCTGGTTCCTCTCCCGTTTTCGCGGGATGGACCTGTTGCAGCACGAAAGCATCCACACCCTGCAGGAGGGCGGTTACCAGTCGTTCGCGCTGTTCTCCCTCATGTACGGGCTGGAGGGAACGGATGCCGAGAAGAACCAGTTCGAGATCAACGCGAACCTCCGGTGGGGGCACTACCGCGCCCCGTTCGGGAACACGAGGAACTGCGGCTGCTTCACGTGACCAGTGCGGGCATGACCTGCCGAACCGGCCATGCCCGCCCTGCCGCGGTTCGGCAGGACCTACTCGAGGTATTCCGTGACGGAGAGGACCTTGTCCAGCCGGCGGGCGGCGAGGTCGTCGTGGCGGACCAGGAAGCGTCCGATGTGGAGTTCGTCCGCCCGGAACTGGGCGATCGGTACCCACTCGCGCATCACCCGGTGGACTTCCTCCTCCAGGAGGTACATCGTCTCGTCCCGCGTCAGGCCGACTTTGCGGTCCTCGATGTTCTTCCAGGCCATTTCGGTCTCCGGGGTCGCGTACACGTTCTTGCCTGCGAGGCCACCGATGTGCCCGGAGTACCCGCCGATGCGGATCTCAGCCTGCCTGGCCTTCGGCCAGAGATCACCGACCAGTGCGAGGAGTTCCTTGCGGTGCGGCAGTTCCCGCACCTGGTCCAGCTGGTAGTCGGACAGGTCCGACTCGTCCATCTCCAGCCAGTCGGGCAGGTCGGGCTGGACCGTGGCGAAGAGTTCGTACCCCCGGTCCTCGCCGGGCTCGACCCCGGCGCCGGAGTCGACCGGGACGTGCACCACCCGCGCGTACCTCTGCGCGTCCTCTTCGGAGTCGGCCTCGACGGCCTCCTCGTGGTCGAGGAAGAAGAACAGCGAGCCGTCCACCGGCAGGTCGAGGTCGTCAATCCTCGGCAGCGCCGCACAATCGAAGGAGGCGACGAACGGCAACTCCTCCGAATCCAGGTCCGCGGGCAGTCGGGGCCGACCACCACGTCGCCCGACCGGAGCGCCGTGGGGCTCGCTGCCCGTCCAGATCGCGAAGCGGAGGAACCGGGCGAACTTGCCGACCTCGTCCTCCGGGACGCCCAGTTCGATCGCCGCACGGCGGAACTGTTCGTGAAAATTCATGGCGGATATGATCGCAGATCTTGGTAGCGCCGAGCAGGCAGCCGGGTCAGGTCGAGTCGGTGGCCGCTCGTGGTCGTTCAGCGCGCCCGAGCACCACCTACGATCCCAGGGGCCCCTGTCCCGCTCGCCGGAAGGACGTCCCAGGACGATGGAAGAGCACTCCCCCATGTTGTCCCCGGTGCACGAGCAGTGGTCGCGCCTGCTCACCGAGCTGCCGTTGGAACGGGTGCGCGCGCAGGTGCGGCACATCGAGCAGGCGGCCGCCGAGCTCGGGGTGTGGGAGCGGGGCGGGTTCGTGCCGGTGCAGCCGTTCGTGCTCGACGCTGCGGCGAACCGGGATCTGCACGACATCAGCTATCGGCTCAAGGAACTCATCGTCGGGCACGCGCGGTCGACCTCCGGCGGTGACCTGGGCCGGCTGGCTGACGTCGTCGAGTGGCCCGAGGACGACCGGTGGTTCCTCGGCGGCGCCCAACCGCTGTCCGAGGCGATCGCCACCGTTCGCCCGGACGTGTTCATCTCGGGTGGCCGCCCACGGGTCCTGGAGGTCAACATCGGCACGTGCCTCAACGGCGGCACCAGCGCGTCAGTGCTGTCGCAAGCGATGCTGGACAGCCCGGTCGGCCGGGAGTTCGCCGACGCGGTCACCGCGCACTCGTACCTGGACGAGCTGGTCGAGTTCGTCCGGCAGCGCTACAGCGGCGCGGCGTCGAACATCGCCCTGCTCGCCTACGCAGACGACGGCGACGAGGGTTCGCTGCGGTGGGCGGAGGACCACACCACCCGCTTCGCCCGCCACGGCATCCCGTGCGAGTTCGTCCCGATCGACGAGGCCGAGATCGTCGACGGGCACCTGACGTGGCGGGGCAAGCGGTACGGGCTGGCCATCCGCTACTTCATGGTGCCGCCCAACCGCGCCCACCACGTCGAGTTCCTCACCGCGCTGCACAACGCCACCGGCACCGTGCTGATCGGGTCGTACGCCGCGCAGTTGTTCACCAGCAAGAACCTCGTCGCGGACCTGTTCCAGGACGACCGGCTCACCGCGGCCGAGCGCGCGCTGCTCGACCACGTGCCGTGGACCGCCCGGCTGCGGCCCGGTCGGGCCCGCCGGGGCGACGCGCTGGTCGACCCGGTCGAGTGGGCCGCGGCGAACCGGGAGCTGGCCGTGGTCAAGCCGGCGAACCTGTTCGGCGGGCGCGGCCTCGTGGTGGGGCACCTGACGGACGAGGCGGCGTGGCGTTCGGCGCTTGAAGGGGCGGTCGCCGACGGCGGCCACGTGGTGCAGGAACTGGTCCGCCCCGATCCCTGGCCGAACCTCTACTGGGACAACGGGTCCGAGGAACTCGTGGCGGTGAACGCCCCGGCACTGCTCGGTCCGTTCCTGGTGGGCCCGGCCGACGGCGGCGTCTACCTCCAGCAGCCCATCCGGGGCACCGAGGACGACTTCCTCGATCGCGAGCGCGCGGTGTCGTTGGGGTGTGCGGTCGTTTCGTAGTTCAGTGTCAGGCAGGCACGGCGGGGCTGTCGAACTGGCTTGCGCCGTGCATCCAGGCCACGTAGTCGTGCAGGTCCGTGGCGGACATCGAGGACAGCGCCCGGTTCCTGGCCAGCGCGCGCTCACCGGCGGGATGCCACAACCGGATGCTCTCCCTCGCCAGCCGCTGGATCCTGGCGGTCCGGTCGCGGCGCACCGCGTTGTACTCGACGAACCGCTCCGCCAACTCGTCCGACGCGCAGTCGAGCAGATCACCCAGTACGACCGCGTCCTCAAGACCCATGCACGCGCCCTGGGCCGCGTAGTGCAGCATCGGATGGGCAGCGTCGCCGAGCAGGGTCACCCGCCGGTCGGTCCACTCGTCCACCGGCTCGCGGTCGACGAGCACCCACGACTTCCAGTCCGTTCCCAGCTCCAGCAGCCGCCGGGGCGTCCGCCCGAGCACGGCGAACTCGCGCCGGACGTGCGCCTTGGT
>JBDSAJ010000225.1:0-6867 GCA_039922235.1 Umezawaea sp. | reverse complement strand
GCAAGATCATCTGGGAAGCGGGCCAGTCGGGCGTCTACACCGTGGACTACGTTCTGCCCGTATGACAACCGACCACCTCGCCGTCGGCGAGCGCGTCCTGCTGCGGCGCTGGCGGGCCGAGGACGCCGACGCGGTGTTCGACGCCTGCCAGGACCCCGAGGTCCAGCGGTGGACGACCGTGCCGACACCGTACGAGCGCGAGCACGCCGAGGAGTTCGTGACGGCGTTCAGCGACCACCAGTGGGCCACCGGCGAGAGTGCGCCGTGCGCGTTGACGCTGCACGACGGCACCCTGGTCGGGAGCATCGGCGTGGTGGAGTTCGACGGCCCGGTCTGCACGGTCGGCTACTGGACCGCGCCCGCCCACCGCGGTGCGGGCCTGACCACCGAAGGTCTGCGGCTGCTGGTGAAGTGGCTCTTCGCCGAGCGGGGCGCCGTGCGGGTTCGGCTGGAGGCCGACGTCCGCAACGGCGCCTCGCGGGCGGTGGCGCGCAAGGCCGGGTTCGTCGAAGAGCACGTCGGGGCCGAAATGGCGGTCTACTCCTGCTCCTACTCGACCGAGATCGACACCTTGTTGGGGTAGAACGCGACGTACCCGGCGATCTCCTCCACTGACGAGTACGGCTTCTCGTAGGACCACACGACGTCGGTCAGGTCCTGGTCGCCGGTGATCGTGTAGTACGACGCGTCGCCCTTGTACGGGCAGTAGGTGCTCGTGTCGGTGCGGGCGAGAGCGGACTGGTCGACGTCGTCGATCGGGATGTAGTGCACGGCGGGGTAGGTCGACTCCTGGAGGGTGAGCGACCTGGTCGTGTCGGCGATGACCCGGTCGCCCGCGCGCACCACGACGTGCTCCGTCGACGGCGTCACGGTGATGGGGTGGTCCGGGCCGGGGATCTTGACTGGGCGTGACATGGGCTGCCTTTCGCTGTGGAGGGGCTCCTGTTCGGGTCAACCGCCTGGCCGCCCCGATCATTTCCACCAGCCGATTTTAAGCCTCTGACCTGCCGTGACAGGTTTTTGTCGGTGGGCGGTGCGACTATCGTCGGCATGGAGAAACCGGAGATCGTGTCGGTCGAGGAGTGGCAGAAGGCTCGCGACGAGCTGCTCATCGCCGAGAAGGAAGTCACTCGCGCCCAAGACGTTCTCGCTGCTCGGCGGCGGCGGTTGCCGATGGTTCGGATGGATGACGGGTACGTGTTCGACACGCCCGACGGGCCGCGGTCGCTGGCCGATCTGTTCGAGGGTCGGCGGCAGTTGGCGGTGTACCAGTTCATGGACATCGGGCCGGACGACTTCTGCGGGGGCTGTACGTGGTTCACCGGGAATGTCCCGGTGACCGGGCTGGGGATGTTGGCCGACAGCGGTGTGACGTGGACGAACGTGTCCACGATGCCCCTTGCTCAGATCGAGGCTTACAAGGCGCGGCAGGGGTGGACCCTGCCGTTCGTGTCGTCGCATGGGACTGCGTTCGCGGCTGACTGTGGAGCGGGTGGCGGTTTTTTGTTGAGCCTGTTCTTGCGTGACGGGGATGTTGTGTACCGGACTTACAGCACTACGCAGCGGGGCGTTGACCGGCTCGTGTTCACCAACAGCATCCTCGACCTGGCGCCGTACGGCAGACAGCAGGACTGGGAGGACTCCCCTGACGGCTGGCCGCAGAAGCCCACTTACGGATGATCGAGGGGCTGGGTTCGGGCCGGACCGGGTGTGGGTGCCGTCGTGGTTGGGCGTGCTTGGGGGCGTCGTGGTTGGGCGGGTAGCGCTGTAGGTGGTTCGGGGGAGTGTCCAGCTTGACTCGGGGACCCCTCGATTTGACCCTTGTCGGGCCAAAGGCGGCGTGGAAGAGCCGCCCGACCGGCAATTTTAGGGTCAAATCCCCCGAGTAAAGCTGGACACGCGTGTCGGGCGCGCTCGGTTGGGTCGGTGGGTTTGGAGCTTGGCCGGGTCGTCTTGGCCGGGTCGAACCGGTGCCGGCCAACCGAGTACTGGGCTTGGTCGGGCCCGGTGCCATCCACGCGGTCCTGGCTGAGTTGGTTCCGCCCGAGCGGCTCGGCTCGAGCGGAACCGACGTCAGGGCTAGCTGTAGGCCGAGATCGGAGGGCAGGAGCAGACGAGGTTGCGGTCGCCCTTGGCGCCGTCGATCCGTCGTACCGGCGGCCAGATCTTCGGTGCGTCGACGCCTGCGGGGAAGACCGCGATCTCCCGGCTGTACGGGTGGTTCCACTCGCGGGCGATGGAAGCCGCAGTGTGTGGCGCGTTGCGGAGCGGGTTGTCGTCGGCGGGCCACACGCCGGAGGCGACCTGGTCGATCTCGCGGCGGATGGCGATCATCGCGTTGATGAAGCGGTCGATCTCGCCGAGGTCCTCGCTCTCCGTCGGCTCGACCATGAGCGTGCCCGGCACCGGGAACGACATGGTTGGGGCGTGCAGGCCGTAGTCGGCTAGGCGCTTTGCCACGTCGTCGACGGTCACGCCGGTGGCCTTGGTGATGCCACGCAGGTCGAGGATGCACTCGTGGGCGACGAAGCCGCCCTCGCCGGTGTAGAGGACCGGGTAGTGCTCGTCCAGGCGGCGGGCAACGTAGTTGGCTGCGGCGACCGCGGTCAGGGTTGCGCGGCGGAGGCCGTCGGCGCCCATCATGCGCACGTACGCCCAGGAGATCGGCAGGATCGACGCGGAACCCCAGGGGGCCGCGCTGATCGGGCCTACGCCGGTCGCGGGACCGGCCAGCGGCTGGAGGGGGTGGTTCGGCAGGTACGGGGCGAGGTGGGAGCGGACGCCGATGGGGCCGACGCCGGGGCCGCCGCCGCCGTGCGGGATGCAGAACGTCTTGTGCAGGTTGAGGTGTGAGACGTCCGAGCCGAACTTGCCGTACTGGGCGAGGCCGATGAGGGCGTTGAGGTTCGCGCCGTCGACGTACACCTGGCCGCCCGCGTCGTGCACGAGGGCGCAGACCTCGCGGACGGTGTCCTCGTACACGCCGTGCGTGGACGGGTAGGTGATCATGATCGCGGCTAGGTCGTCGCGGTGCTCGTCGACGGTCGTGCGCAGGTGGCCGAGGTCGATGTTGCCCTTGTCGTCGCACTTCACCACGACCACCCGCATGCCGGCCATGACGGCGCTGGCGGCGTTCGTGCCGTGCGCGCTGGACGGGATGAGGCAGACGTCGCGGGCTGCTTCGCCGCGCCCGCGGTGGTACGCGCGGATCGCCAGCAGGCCGGCGAACTCGCCCTGGCTGCCCGCGTTCGGCTGGATGCTGACCGCGTCGTAGCCGGTGACCTCGGCGAGCCAGTCCTCAAGGTCCTTGACCAGCGCGAGCAGCCCCTCGGCGTCCTCGGCCGGGGCGAACGGGTGCAGGTCGGCGAACTCGGGCCAGGTGATGGGCTCCATCTCGGCCGTGGCGTTCAGCTTCATCGTGCAGGAGCCGAGGGGGATCATGCTGCGGTCGAGTGCGACGTCCTGGTCGGACAGCGCGCGCAGGTAGCGCAGCAGCGCCGTCTCCGAGCGGTGCAGGTGGAACACCGGGTGCGTCATGAACTCCGACGTACGGCGCAGCTCGGCCGGGATGCCGTCGGCCGTGTCCGCGTCGAGCGCGTCGACGTCCGGCACCTGGACGCCGAACGCCTGCCACACGTCCACCAGGTTCGCGCGGGTCGTCGTCTCATCGCACGCGATCGCCACGGTCGAGTCGTCGACCAGGCGGAGGTTGATGTCGAGCGCCCTGGCCGCTTCCACGACGGCAGCGGCCCGGTCCGGCACGTGCGCCTGCACGGTGTCGAAGAACTCGCCGTGCACGACGTCCACGCCGCCCTCGACGAGGCCCGCGGCGAGCACGGTGGCCATCCGGTGCGCCCTCGTGCCGATGGCCCGCAGGCCATCCGGACCGTGGTACACGCCGTACATCGACGCGATCACGGCGAGCAGCACCTGCGCCGTGCAGATGTTGCTGGTCGCCTTCTCGCGGCGGATGTGCTGCTCCCGCGTCTGCAGCGCCAGCCGGTACGCCCGGTTGCCGTCGGCGTCCTCGGACACCCCCACCAGCCTGCCGGGCAGCTGCCGCTCCAAGCCGGAGCGCACGGCCATGTAGCCCGCGTGCGGCCCGCCGAAGCCGATCGGCACGCCGAACCGCTGGGTCGTGCCCACCACGACGTCCGCACCGATCTCACCCGGCGGGCGGAGGAGCGTGAGCGCCAGCAGGTCGGCGACCACGACCGCGTTCGCCCCGGCCTTGTGCACCTCGGCGATCACGGACTCGTGGTCGCGCACCGCGCCGGACGCGCCGGGGTAGGCCAGCAGCACGCCGAAGAAGTCGCCGCCCAGCCCGAGCCCCTCGATCCCCTGCGACAGGTCCGCGACCACGATCTCGATGCCCAGTGGCTCGGCCCTGGTCTCGATCACGGCCAGCGTCTGCGGCAGCGTGTCCGCGTCCACGACGAACTTCTGCGACTTCGACTTGACCGCCCGCCGCACCAGCGTCATCGCCTCGGCGGCGGCGGTCGCCTCGTCCAGCATCGACGCGTTCGACAGCGGCAGCGCCGTCAGGTCGCCGACCATCGTCTGGAAGTTCAGCAGCGCTTCGAGACGGCCCTGCGAGATCTCCGGCTGGTACGGCGTGTAGGCCGTGTACCAGGCGGGGGACTCCAGCACGTTGCGGCGGATCACCGCGGGCGTGATCGTCCCGTAGTACCCGAGCCCGATCATCTGCGTCATCGGCCGGTTGCGCCCGGCGAGTTCACGCAGCTCGGCGAGCGCTTCGGTCTCGGTGGCGGCCGCGGGCAGGTCCAGCACCAGGTCGCTCTCGCGGATCGACGGCGGGATCGCCCGCTGCGCCAGTTCCTCCAGTGACCCCACGCCGATGACGTCGAGCATCCGGGCCAGCTCAGCGGGCCGGGGCCCGACGTGGCGGTCGGCGAACGGGGTGCCGTGCTCGAGAGCGGCGAGAGGAATGCGGTCCTGCGTCATGGAAAGCGCCTCCGGCGAGGATTGGGCTACGGACACACTTCTGCCGTTGCCCTCCCCCTCTGTCTCCAACCCGCTCGGCGGGCGCCTGAGAGCTTCACCCGGCCGAAGCCGAGCTTTCACCGTCGGCGGGATCGGTCACCCGATCCACTTTCCAGAGGCGTCTATCCCGTGCGGTCCTTGCGCCTGAGAGGTTCCGGGGAGGATTTGCTCCTTCGGCGCCGAACCTCGCCGGGTCCGGACTCTCCCGCACGGGGTCATGCGACTGCACGCCAATCGTACCCACATGGCATCCATCAGGTATCGCAGGCGCGACGCGGATCACCGCATGTCAACGCCAATCCACCGGACAGCACCTTCCGACACGGGGCACCGGTGGCAACCGGCAGGGGTTCCAGGGCCGATAACGGGTGACGACCAGGCCCACAGGTCACGAACCACGTCGTCACGAACCACGTCGCGAACCACACCGAGCACCACGAACCACGGGTCCCCCAGCCGTGAGGACCCCCCCGATACCGACGCTGCCTCCGCCCACCGACAATTCCGCGCCATCAAGATCATCGGAAAGCCGGGCCGCCCCCCGGCCCCAACTACCCGAGTCGGCCACGGGCCGGGAGTCCCGGAGTCGCAGGAGATCAACGCCGACGGTGACGGAGGACTTCGGGAACCTGCTCGCCGCCTACTTCCACGAAGTGGAAGAACTCCGGTGCGTCAGCGGAAATCCGGGAAGCGCGCGATGCGCCGCCTGTGACGAAACCACTCTGGTCGCCCCGGTTGCGGGCTGCCCCTCCAGGGCAGTGGTGGCCAGCACCGGCACTGCGGCCAGGACGACGCCGCCCGCCAGGGCGGTCGGCCGAACTGGGGGCCGAGATGGCCCACAGGGCGGTCAGCCGAAGCCGTCAGCCGAGATGGCCCGCCAGGGCGGACAGGCGGCCGTGGCGGGCGCCGCCCACCGCGGTCAGGCGGCCTGCCGAAGTGATCAGCCGATCGCCCTGTTGCGCCTGCGCTGGGACAGTTCGTCGTTGCTCGCCGGGTCGACCTCCACGCCGTCCGCGCGCTCCGCGGGGAACTCGTGGATGGTGCCGCTGATCTCCCGCATGGCCCCGCTCACCGCGATGCCGAACACGCCCTGGCCGCCCTGCAGGAGGTCGACGACCTCTTCGGGCGACGTGCACTCGTAGACCGTGGTGCCGTCGCTGAACAGCGTGATCCTGGCCAAGTCCTGCACGCCGCGCTTGCGGAGGTGCTCGACCGCGACCCGGATGTTCTGCAGCGAGACACCGGTGTCGAGCAGTCGCTTCACGACTTTGAGGACCAGGATGTCCTTGAACGAGTACAGCCGTTGGCTCCCCGAACCCTGCGCACTCCTTATCGTCGGGTTGACCAGTCCGGTGCGCGCCCAGTAATCGAGCTGGCGGTAGGTGATCCCCGAGATCTGGCACGCGGCGGGCCCGCGGTACCCGACGAGTTCGTCTGGCAGCGAGGAGTCCGGGAACAGCTCACCTTGTTCCCCGGATCCGGCCCGGATGGGCGCTTCCTCGAGCACGCCTGCCTCCCCTCGGCCGGCCTGACGACCGGCGACCGTCACCGGTGGTCCCGAAGTCGGGGAACACCGGCCGTGAAGGGCCACGCTGTGGAATCACACCGTCGCAATTCACTCGAGTTCGACGGTAGGACCGGGTTGGGGACAGGTCAACGCGACGCGCGGTACGCGTCTTTCCTCACCCTCAACTACAGGGTGAGAGAAAGAGCTCGCGTGGCCCGTTCGAGTGACGTTTAGTGATCGTTTAGCCCAACGCACCTGACGTTGGGTAACACAACCGTGCTACCCCTCAAAGTGCGGTCCCACGAACGGCGGTCACGCTCTGTCGCGAACCTCGAACGCCGAGAGGGCCACTCACC
>JBDSAJ010000224.1:0-2790 GCA_039922235.1 Umezawaea sp. | reverse complement strand
CCGGGCTTCACCGCTCTACCGGTGGTCTCGCACTACGCGGCGGGAGCCGTGACGCCCGGCGGCAGGCACTGCACGTTGCGCTTGCCGTCCGGCTGGATCACGAACCACGTGCCACCAACGCCCTGGCCCGCCCACTTGCCGGGGCCCGGGTCCTTCGAGTACGTGTAGAGGCCCCAGCCACCGATGGTGATCTGCTCGCTGCCGTCAGCGCGCTTGAGCGTGCCGACCAGCGCCGGGTCGACGCCTTCGAGCTGCGGGGTGGCGCCGGGGGTGTTGTTGATCAGCGGCGGCCAGGTCTCGGCGCACTTGTCGTTGCAGTTGGAGACCGGCGTCGGCTTGGGCACGTCCTTGTCGAAGCGGTACAGCGTGCGACCGTCGCCGTCCTGCACGACGTCGCCCATCTTGTCGACGGTCTTGGCCACCAGGCGGATGTTCGACACCGGTGCGGGGGCGGCGGCGGGCGGCTGCTCGGCGCTCGTCTGGGCACCGGCGGCCGGGGGGGCTTCGGTGCCCGCCGGGGCGGGAGTGTCATAGCCGTAGTCACCCGGCGCGGCACCAGCCTCCACCGCCGAGCTGGTCTGAGCCACGTTGGTGCCCTGAACGCCAACGGCGTTGGTGCTCCACATGACCAGGGCGAGCACGGTTGCCATGCCGCCTGCTACGGCGATGGCGATGCGGTTACGTCGGATCACTTCTCAACTCCTCCTCGTCCGTTCATTCGCTTCACTGGAGCAATACGGGGGGAGCGCGTGAGCGGTTCAGAACCGAACCGAAAACAATCTCGGGCCGAACTAGACCTATCCGTCTTGGCACAGGAGGCTCGTGGTGGTCGGTACCGGTGGAGTGGCAGGTCAGCTTGCCGCGGTCGTCGAAAAAGTGCTCGGAACCCAGCTCCCGGTCGGGTTGCGGGCGCAGGACGGCAGCAGCGCGGGACCCGCGAGCGGCCCGGTGGGGTGTGACCTTCGAGGAGGGAGGATGGGCGTGGACCAGGTGCGGCCCGGCGGGAACGGGACGAGTGGGATGCCCCGCGTCCGGGACTGGGTGGCGGGGTGAACGCCGGAGCCTTCGGCCTGAACGTCCTGCTGACCGCGGTCTTCGTGCTGGCGCTGGTGTCGGCGCTGTTCGCCGCCGCGAAGGCGCGCGGCCGGTACGACGTGATCGACGTGTTCTGGGGTGTCGGCTTCGCGATCATCTCCGTCGTCACGCTGCTGATCGCGGGCCCGACGCCGCGCGGTCTGCTGGTGGCGTTGCTGACGGTCGCGTGGGGTGTGCGCCTCGGTGCGCACATCCACTCGCGCAACCACGACAAGCCCGAAGACCCGCGCTACGTCGCGATCCTGGAGCGGCGCGGGGTGCTCGGCATGTACCGGGTGTACGTCATCCAGGTCGTCGTCATGGTGGTGGTCTCGCTGCCGGTGCAGGCCGCGTCGTACGAGACCGCTCCGCTCGGCGTGCTGGACTACCTCGCCGTTGCGGTGTGGACCGTCGGGTTCGTGTTCGAGTCGGTCGGCGACTGGCAGCTCACGAAGTTCCGGAACGACCCAAGCAGCAAGGGCCAGGTGATGGACCGCGGCCTGTGGCGCTACACCCGGCACCCGAACTACTTCGGCGACGCCGTCGTGTGGTGGGGCCTGTTCCTGTTCGCCGCGCACCACTGGATCGGCCTGCTCACCGTCGTGGCACCGGTCCTGATGACGTTCACCCTCGCCAAGGGGACCGGCAAACCCCTGCTGGAGAAGGACATGGCGAGCCGCAGGCCCGGCTACACCGACTACGTGGAGCGGACCAGCGGCTTCGTGCCCTGGCCGCCGAAGAAAACCGCGTAGGCCGTTCTTACCCGGCTCTCACCGGGACGGGTAAGACTTCGCCCCGTGACGAGCACGGTACTGCTGGCCGACGATGATCGGGCGATCCGCGAGTCCCTGGTGCGGGCGATGGAACTGGAGGGGTACCGGGTCATCCCGGTGCCCGACGGCGTCCAGGCCCTGAACGCCGTGCGCCGCGGCACGGTGCACGCCGCGGTCGTCGACGTGATGATGCCCGGTGTCGACGGCCTGGACGTGTGCCGCCTGCTGCGCGCGGCGGGCGACCGGACGCCGATCCTGCTGCTGACGGCCCGGTCCGAGACCTCGGACCGAGTTGAGGGCTTGGACGCGGGCGCCGACGACTACCTGGTGAAGCCGTTCGAGCTGGACGAGCTGCTGGCCCGGCTGCGGGCGCTGCTGCGCCGCGTCGAGCCGCCGGAGGGGAACCGGCAGCTGCGGGTCGCCGACCTGCGGATCGACCCGGCGGCCCGGCTGGTGTGGCGAGGGGACCGGGCGGTCGAGTTGTCCAAGACCGAGTTCGACCTGCTGGAGCTGCTGGTGCGCAACGCGGGGATCGTGCTGGACCACGGCACGATCTACGACCGGATCTGGGGCTACGACTTCGGTGTCGAGTCGAAGAACCTCGCGGTCTACGTGGGGTACCTGCGGCGCAAGGTGGGTACGCCGTCGCTGATCCACACCGTGCGCGGGGTCGGCTACACGGTGCGTGAGCCGTGAGGGCGCGGCGCAGGCTCGTGCGGGCGTTCACGATCATCGCGGCCGCCGCCGTCGTCACGCTCGCCGCGGCCGGCTACGGCATCGGCGCGAACCTGCTCGAAGGAGATGACGAGCAGGCGTTCCGCTCGCTCGTCGCCATCACGGTCGACAGCGCCCGGACGGCCGAGTTGAACTCGAAGTCGTTCCCCGACAGCCCGGCGGGGCACCAGGTGCTGCGCTCCCGCGACGCCATCACGCAGGTCCTCAC
>JBDSAJ010000223.1:0-13480 GCA_039922235.1 Umezawaea sp. | reverse complement strand
CGACGTGCACCTGGACGCCGTCGTGCCGCTGGACCTGGCCACGATCCTGGACAAGGTCGTGGCCCGGCGGCGCGGCGGGTACTGCTTCGAGCTGAACGCGGCGTTCGCCGCGCTGCTGCGTGCGCTGGGGTTCGAGGTATCGCTCGCGGTCGCCGCGATCAGCGACCGCGACGTGCTGGAACCGCGGTGGGGCAACCACCTGGCGCTGCTGGTGCACGTCGACGGCGGCACGTGGATCGCGGACGTGGGGCTGGGTCAGGGATTCCTGGACCCGCTGCCGCTGCGCGCGGGCCGGTACGACCGCGGCGGGTTCGACTTCGAGGTGGATCCCGACGACGACTGGTGGATCGGGCTGCACCGGCACGGGCGGCTTCCGGGCTACCGGCTGCGCGAGGAACCCGTCGGCCTGGCTGCCTTCCAGCCGCTGCACGAGTTCCAGACGACGTCGCCGGAGTCGTCGTTCACCCGGCTGCTGCTGGTGCAGCGACCGCACGACGACCACGTGCTCACGCTCATCGGCACCCGGCTGACGTCGGACGGCCCCGCGGGCCGCACGGAGGCGCACCTCGACTCGCTCGAGGAGTACACCGCCGTGCTGGCCGAGCGGTTCACCGTGCCGGTGGACGAGATCGACACCGCACGACTGCACCGGATCGCGCGCTCCCTCGCCACCGCCCACACCGCCTGAGCGGCGGCCACACCCCACCCGCGCGTCCCTCACTCGGGCACCCCGTCACCCTCACTCGGAGGGTGACGGGGTGCCGGTAGGGCAGGAACGGGACATCGTCAGCGCCCTTCGCCGGGGAGCCGCGATGAGGTCCGCGATCCGGAGCGCCGTCAGCTCTCCCGGCAGAACTCGCCGATGGGGTAGCCCACGTGCCGCTGGTCGGTCGCCAGGTAGCCGAGCAGTTCCTGGCCGCTCTCCAGTTCGGTGACGTTGAGGACCTTGCCGCCGGGGCCGAGCACGCGGACGTGCCAGTCGTCCTGCACGGTCAGGCTCACCGCGACGCCCTCCGGGGAGTGGGCGGTGATGGTGAGCAGCGGTCGGGTCTCCAGCTTCGCCCTCCCCACGACGACCTTGCGCGTCCGGCCGTCGGCGTTGACCGCGAGCACCGAACCACCGGACCGCAGCTCGCTCAGGTAGTTGGTCCGGTTGTCCGGGCCGAGCACGTAGGAGTGCAGCGCGCCCGCGTTGACCCGGAACGGCCGGGTCGGCATGTACGGCAGCGGGTGCGTCTCGCTGCAGCACAGGATGAAACCGGTGGAGAAGGAGCCGACGAGGATGCCCTCGTCCTCCTCGAAGTGCGAGCAGGTGTCCACGCACACCCGGTCGCCGAGACCGCTGTGCGCAACCGACTCCACGGTCAGCGTGGTCAGCTGGAGCGGGGCCGAGGTCGCCTCCAGCAGCCGCACGACGGCGAACACGTCGTCCGCGCCGCGCGGGGCGAGCATCACGCCGTCGGAGCCGTGCTCCAGGACGCCGAGCACGATCCCGGCCTCCTCCACGTCGGCGCACACGCAGATCAGCTCGCCCCCGGCGCGGTCCGCGGCGGCGATCACGATTTCGAGCGGGATCTTCGTCGGGTCGGTGAAGCTGACCACGGTGTGCGGCAGTTCCACCGCGGCGAGGCAGGCCAGCCGCAGCGTGCGGTCGTCGCGCACCTCGACGAACGCGGCCCGGCCGGTGCCGCGCAACGCGTGCACGCCGTCCTCGTCGTGCACGACCTGCGCCACCACGTCGGCCTCGTGGCCGTCCTCCGGCGGCGGTGTCCCGTCCGGGAGCAGCAACACCCGCTTGACGGTCGGCGGGAGGGTCGCGAGCACGGCCGGGTCGGCCGCGACGACCGCGCGCCCACGGGCGTGCACGGCGGCGTCGACCACCCCTTCGAGTTGGTGTTGGGGGACTTGGCGAACGTCGATCCAAGCGAATTTCACGCGGCACCTGTCGTGGTCGTGATCGGGCGATCGGCGTGGGCGCCTCGCAGGGCGCCCTGGTGGACGGCGGACGAGAGCTCGGCGACGAGGGCGCGGGGCGCGGGGTCGGTGAAGACGCGGCGACCGATCGCCAGACCGGCGCACCCGGCGCGCATCGCCGCGGCGGCGTACCCGACGGGGTCGGCGTGGTCGACGGGACCGCCTGCGGCGAGCACGGGGATCGGGCAGTTGCCGGTCACGTCGGCCATCCGACCCGCGGGCAGCGCCATGGAGGTCTTGACGAGGTCCGCGCCGAGGTCGGCGGCGATGTTGACCACGTGCGACAGCAGCACGGGGTCGTGCGGGTCCGCGATCCGCGGACCGCGGGCGTAGACCATGGCGATCAGGGGCACGTTCCACGCACCGCAGGACGCCGCGACGACACCGAGGTCGGCGAGCTGCCGCTGCTCGGTGTCCGAGCCGATGTTGACGTGGACGCTGACCGCGTCGGCCCCCAGCCGCAGCGCCTCCTCGACGTCGCCGACGAGCACCTTGGCGTTGGTGTCGGCGGCGTGCGCCGTGCCCGCGCTGAGGTGGACCACGAGCGCGCAGTCGCCGAGCACCGCCGGGTCGATCAGCCGGACCCGGCCCTTGTGCACCACGATCGCGTCGGCGCCACCCGCCACGACGGCGCTGATCAGCCCGGCCCACCGGTGATTGGGAACGACCGGGCCGTCCGACACGCTGTGGTCGAGCGGGACGAACAGGTACTTTCCATCGCGCGGCCGCGATAATCGCCTCAGCCGCAACGCCTTCCGGGTGTCAGACACGCTTGAACCGCTCCTCTATTCGGTCAATTCAGCAGACCAGAAACCGGGGCGACCGGGCAGTATCAGGAAGCAATAACTCGGGAGTTATACCCCGCACACCCAAATCAAGCCGCTTATCGGAGCAATTCGGAAATCCGTTCGCAGCAGTCGGAACCATCGGTGTGCAATAGGGTGAGCCGGTGCGAGTAGAACTCCGTCACCTCCACGTCGTGCTGGCCGTCGCCGCCGCGGGCAGCATCCGCCGGGCGGCCACGACGTTGAAGATCGCACAGCCGGGTCTCACGGCCCAGCTCAGGAGGATCGAGTGCACGTTCGGCGGTCAGTTGTTCGTGCGCGCACCGAACGGGGTCGTGCTGACCGACCTCGGCGAGCACGTCGTGGTGCGGGCGCAGGAGATCGTGGACAAGTTCGACGACCTGTGCGTCACCGCGCGCAAGATCGCCGAGCGCGCCCACCCGGCGTCCGTCCAACTCGGCGGCGTCACCGGGCCGCTCATTCCGCAGTTGGTGTCCGCGGTGCGGGAAGCGTTGCCGGAACAGGACATCACGACGCAGATGGAACGCACTGGCGAAGCCGTGCTCGACCACGTGCGCACCGAGAAGCTCGACCTCGCCGTGCTGGCGGAGTTCGCCCGCACCACCCCGCGGCTCCCGTTCGGCGTGCACCGGAGACCACTGCTGACGGAACCGGTCTTCATCGCCCTGCCCGAGGGCCACCGCCTCGCCGACCGCGCCGACCTCGACCTCGCAGACCTCGCGGGCGAGTGGTGGACCATGCCCGAGGAGTCCGTCGGCGGCCCCCGGTCGACGTTCCAGCTCACCTGCGAGGCCGCCGGGTTCACACCGAGGTTCGCCCACTTCGGCGCCGACCTGGACACCGCGCTCGAACTCGTGCGATCGGAGAACACGGTGGCGGGCATCCACCCCGCCATCCATGAAGCAGCCGGAATTGTGGTCAAACCGCTCTACGGGAATCCGCTGCACCGAAGGCTCGTCCTGGTGTGGCCGGAGAACTCGGCAGTAGCCGACCAGATCGACCAAGTCCAGGCCGGATTCATCGCCGGATATCGCCGCCGAGTGCACGGGAGCGCCATCTATTCGCGGTGGTGGAACGCCGGTGGAGCGGATTTCGCACTCGGCTCCGAATAGGCCCGGCACTTTCCCGGTCCGCTGAGGACGTACGCGGCCCAGGTCAGCCGATCACCGTGCCGGTGCGCTCCGCCCTGGCCACACCCCAGTCGTAGAGCGCCTGGAGCACCGGCGCGAGGCTGACGCCCTCCTCGGTCAGCGAGTAATCGACGCGCGGAGGCACGACGTCGTGCTCCCGCCGGGTGACCAGGCCCGCTTCCTGGAGTTCGCGCAGCCGTTGCACCAGCATCTTCTCGCTCACGTCCGGCATCAGCCTGCGCAGTTCGCCGTAGCGGCGCTCACCCTCCTTGAGGTGCGCCAGGATCACCGTCCGCCACTTGCCGCCGACCACGTCGACCGCCAGTTCCACGGGGCAGTGGTACCGCTTGGCCATCGCGACTCCTTACCGAATGGTGCGTACTTGATCTTCCACGGAGCCGGTGGTGGGGTGTCGCCATGACCGGTGAAGACATCCCCAGCCTCCACGAGTGGGCAGGCGGCACGACGGCGTTCGTGCGGCTCTGCGACTCGTTCTACCGCCTGGTCCTCGCGGACGACCTGCTGGCCCCGCTGTTCGCCACCATGCACCCCGACCACGCCAGGTACGTAGGCCTCTGGCTCGCTGAGGTCTTCGGCGGTCCTGCCGAGTACACCGCGGAACGCGGCGGCTACGGCCCGATGGTCACCAGGCACCTCGGCAAGGCCATCACCGAACCCCAGCGCAGGCGTTGGGTGAACCTGATGATGGACGCGGCGGACGAGGTGGGACTCCCCGCCGACCCCGAGTTCCGCGCGGCGTTCGCGAGCTACCTGGAGTGGGGCACCCGCCTGGCCACCCAGAACTCCGCCCCCGACGCGAACCCGCCCCGCGAAGCCCCGATGCCCCGGTGGGGCTGGGGAGTCGCACCGCCGTACGTGGGCTGACCTACCGCGCCGGCGCCCGCCCCACCGCCAACCGCCGCAGCACGAGGACCCCGCCGACGCCGGGGATCCACGCCGTCGCCCGGACGCGGGTCGACGAGGTGCTGCGGAAGGTGAGGACGATGACCAGCAGGTACGCGCAGCCGTGAGTGGGGCCCAGCAGGGAGGCGACGGCGGGCCAGTGGACGGTTGCCAGGTTGGCCAGCAGGAGCACCAGGGAGGCCAGCTCGACGGTCGCCGCGACGCGCAGCGGGCGGAGGGGCACGGTCAGGCTCCCGTCGTGGAGCCGGGGCGGACGATCATCAGGATGGTGACCGCCGCCCACAGCAGGTTGAACACGCCCACGTGCGCGGCCAGGCTCGTGGGCAGGGTGGGCTTGGCCCGCGGGTCCGCCAGGGCGGTGAGGACGGCCTGCTGGCGTGGCAGCACGAGCAGGACCAGCACCCCGGCTGC
Organism: Umezawaea sp.; assembly: GCA_039922235.1. GTDB lineage: Bacteria > Actinomycetota > Actinomycetes > Mycobacteriales > Pseudonocardiaceae > Umezawaea. Next base: position 8,235 of record JBDSAJ010000223.1, on the reverse strand, counting down.
GACAGCCGTCAGTGCGATCGACACGAGCAGCCACGTGTCGCCGAGCACGCCCAGGCTGCTGGCGGTGGCCAGGCCGAACACCGGGACGGCCACTCCGACTGCGGCGTACACCCGGCAAATCCGGTGCAGGACGCGGAGTGTGGCGAGGTCCGGGTCGGGTGCCGCCAGTGTGCGGCGGGCGGTCGGGGGGAACATGCTCGCGGCCACGGCGACCGGGCCGATGGCGATGATGGCCGCCAGGACGTGGATCGACAGCAGGACCTTCGTCACCCGGCCGCTCCTGGTCGCCGCTGGTCCGGTGTGGACCTCGTTCGTCGCACGGATCACTCCTCCTCGTTCGGTGATCCGAAGCTAACGACGGCGTGCGGCTCCGGGAACGAGGCGGAGTGCCAGGGTCCAACGGATATTCGCCAACTCCGCTACCTGAAATGTGAGTGAGTGTGAGTTCACTGTGTTCAGGCAGCCGACGCGTTACCGCGTCGGCGTTGACCCGCCGGAGCGGGTCTTCCCGTGGCGATACCCGTTGCCCGCGCAGCGCGGGTCTTACGTGGGTTTCCATCGGGCTCGTTTTCCGTCACGGCGCAACTCGCCGAAGACGTGTGTTCAACCAGCGCCGCGAGGTTGCGGGCGGCGTTGAGGTCGCGGTCCAGCGTGAATCCACAGGAGTCGCAGGTGTAGGTGCGTTCGGACAGGCGCAGTTTGGTTTTCACCGCGCCGCAGGCCGAACACGTTTTGGAGCTGGGATACCACCGGTCGGCGACGTGGACGTGCACGCCGGCCCACGCGGCCTTGTACTCGACCTGCCGCCGCAGTTCGGCCATGCCCACTCCGGTCACATGCCGGGCCAACCGCCGGTTGCGAGTCATGCCAGCGACGTGGAGGTCTTCGATCACGACCGTGCCGTGAGTGCGGACCAGGCGGGTGGAGAGCTTGTGCAGTCCGTCACGACGCGCGTTGGCGATGGCGGTGTGCAGCCGCGCAATACGAGCTTGAGTGCGGCGCCACCGCTGCGATGGCTGCTGCCGGGTGCGGCAGTCCGGGCCGGTGCGGCGGGACGCTTGGCGCTGCAGGCCTCGCAACTTCCTCAGGGCGATGTCGAGGTGGCGGGGGTTGGCGATGGTCTCGCCGGTGGACAGCACGGCGAGGGACTTGATCCCGAGATCGACACCGACCGCTGTGTCCGGTCGCGCGGGAGGGGGGTCGGTGCGGTCGATCTCGACGGAAAACGACACGAACCAGCGCCCGGCCCGCTGGGATACCGTCGCCGAGCGGATGCGGGCTGTGCCACGCCCCACGTGCCGCGCGAGTTTCCGGGTCGACTCGTGCGTGCGCACCACACCGATCCTGGGCAATTTCACGTGCCGCCGGTCGTCGGCGAGGCCGAACGCGCCGGTGGTGAACCGGCACGACAGACCGGACCGCTTGCCCTTGAACCTCGGGAACCCGAGCCGGCGGCCTTTCCGCTTGCCACTTGTGGAGTCGGCCCAGTTTCCCAGCGCGGTCGTCAGGTTCGCCAGACCCGAAGAATAGGCTTCCTTCGAGTTCTCGGCCCACCACGGGGCGACCTCGTCCTTGGCCTGGTTCCAGTCCTTGCGCAGGCTGTAGGCCGACCACGACAACGACGGTGTCAGCTGCGAGTCCGGGATGCCGTATGACCGCTCCGCAGCCCGCTGGTCAAGGTTGGCCTTGATCCGCGCCAGACCCCAGTTGAACGCGCGACGCTGCCCGCCGCAGTGCGACCGCAACGCATCATCCTGTCCGGGGCCGGGGTCCAAGGCGAACCGGTACGCCTGAAGGACCGCGCTCACTCGGCGGCCTCGCCGGGCTCGCGTTTGGTCGCGGTGACCGCGCGCATGGCCCGGTTGCGGGCTCCGCGCCTCCCGTACAGGCGAGCGCACATCGAGGTCAGCACCTCGACCATGTCCCGCACGAGATCGTCGATGGTTTCCGAAGTGTCGATCACGACGATCCGGCGACCGGTCGCGGCGAGCGCCGCCTGCAGGTGCTCGACACCGAACCGGGCCACCCGGTCCCGGTGCTCCACCACGATCGTCGAGACCTCGGCGTCACGCAGCAACCGGTTCAGCTTGGCGCGTCGCCCGTTCACGGCGGATCCGACCTCGGACACGACCTCGTCCACGCGGATGCCCTGCGTGTCGCACCAGGCGATCACCCGACCGGCTTGCGCTTCCAGGTCGGTGCGCTGGTCATGCGAGGACACCCGCACATACGCCACGGCACGGCCAACGGTGCTGTCCGGTGCGTCGACCACGATCGTCCCGGACGGCAACCGGCGAGCGGGCACGGGCATCCGGTCTTCCCGGAACCACCTGTACGCCGTCTGCGGGTGCACCCCGAACGACCGCGCCCACTCAGCCAGCTTCACCCGCCCATTAGAACACATGTTCGATCACAAATGCTCACGAGCCGCCGAACAGTTCCGAACCCCCCGCGAGCCGGTTCGGCGACGTTCTAGGGTGACTCATGATTTTCTACTCGGACGCGGAAAGCCGGACCCTGCGCAGGGCCGTGTACGGCGCGATGGTGCTGGTGTCGCACGCCGACCCCGGCCCGGTGGTCGAGGAGCGCTTCGCGGGCCTCAAGGCGATGGTGAACCTGCCCGCCGAACTGCGGGAAGTCCTCACCTCCTCCCGCGTCCGGCTGCCGGAGGGCACGGACGCCGACCTGGAGAACGCGGTGCTCGAAGCGCTGCGCGCCTCCGTGAAGATCCTCGCCGCGAAAGCGCCCGAGGAGGCCGCGGCGTTCCCGGACGCGGTGCTCGCGATCTGCCACGAGGTGGCCACCGCCGACGGCCAGGTCGCCGACGCCGAGGACGAGATGATCACCAAGGTGCGGGCCGCGCTGGCGGGCTGACCCCGTCCAGCAGAGCGATGAGCGCTTCGCCGCGGTCGGTGAGCCGGTACAGCACGCCCCGACCCGCCCGTGCGCCCACCACGACGCCCGCGTCGCGCAGCACGGCCAGGTGGCCGCTGACCGTGCCCAGCGACAGGTCGAGCGCGACCGCGAGCTGGGTGCTGGTGGCGGGCCGGACCAGTTCGGCGACGACACGGGCGCGGCCGGGGCCCAGCAGGGATGACAGGGCGTTCGCGTTCGGCGGCGAGGTCTGGGCGGCGACTCCCCTCGCCGGGTACACGAGGGCGAAGCGGGGTGGCCGCTCGCACGTCCACGAGCCCTGGCGGGCCGTGTAGGGGACGAACAGCAGGCCGTGGTCGCCGATGAGGACGTCGGTCCAGTGCTGGTCGCTGAAGCGGATCGCGTTCGGCCCGACCCACGTCGAGCGGCGGGTCATGCCGGTGACCGCCTGGTGCCAGCCTCGGGTGGCGACCAGGTCGGCGCGGTAGGCGATCTCGCGTTCCAGCACAGCGCGGCGGCGGTTCCAGGTGGGCCGCACGAAGCGGCGCCAGCCCTCGTCGAGCACCTCGGCGAGGCGCGGTGCGAGGTCGGTGGACGGCAGCCAGTCCGGGTCCCGGCGGGTCGCGCTCGCGGCGACGGAGTCGCGCAGGGTCCGGCGCACGTCGTCATCGGAGAAGGCGGCCACCTCGGCGAGTTCACCGTCCAGCCGGGTGTCCATCCCCCCGGTCGGCGGGATGCCGACGAAGTCGGGGAACCACTTCGTGGTGGCGACGAGCGTGAGCAGCCCCGTGGCGACGGGATCGCCCGCCGTCCACGCGCGGTAGGCGGGCAGCGCCACGGAGGGACCGCGCCACGGCTCGGAACTGGACCGCTGCAGCGCGATGAGGACGCCCAGGGTCTCGGCCAGCGGGGACAGGGCGAAGCGGGAGCGCGACAGGCCGGTGGGGCTGAGCCGGAGCAGGGTCATCTGGGTGTTCGGCGGACGCCTCCACCTTCGGGTGGGGGAACGCCTGCTCCTTTCTCCGGACGTGGACTTGCCTGGACGTGCGGCAAGGGGGTGGTGGGCCCCGGTGGTCAAGTCGGCCAGGACATCGGCAAGCCGTCGACCTGTCAGGATGCCACCCGGCCAGCGACCGCCAACCCAGGCGGTCCTGTGCAGCGCAAGTGACCATCGCTGCACCGGACGCAGGGAAAGTCACTTTCGCTGCGGTTGGGTGAAGCAGAACCCTGGCTGTGAGGGTCGAGCTTGCGCCTTTCGCCGTAAGGATGGCGGCGGTGCCCGGCCATGACCACCCTTCGGCGGTGACTCCCTTCCGCTGGTTCCTCGCAGCCCGTTCCGTCTCCTTCCTCGGCACGTCGATGTCGACCGTCGCGCTGGCGTTCGGCGTGCTGGGTGCTTCCGGCCAGGCCGCGGACCTGGGCATCGTGCTGGCCGCGAACATCGGTCCGTCGCTGGTGCTGCTGCTCGTCGGCGGAGCCGTTGCGGACCGGTTCTCCCGGCGGACCGTGCTCGTCGTCGCGAACCTGGGCGCGGGGCTGGCGCAAGCGGGGGTGGCGGCCGTGCTGATGACCGGCCGCTACTCGCTGCTGGCCGTGTCCGTGCTGGCACTGGTGAACGGCTCGATGAAGTCCTTCACGTCCCCCGCGCTGCGCGGCATCGTCCCCGACCTCGTCGCGCCCGACGACCTGCGCCGGGCCAACTCGGTGCTCGCGTCCACCCAGAACGGCGCGCGGATCCTCGGGCCGGTGCTCGCCGGTGTCATCGCGGCGGCTGCCAACGGCGGGTGGGCCATCGCGGTGGACGCGCTGTCGTTCCTGCTCGCCGCCGTCTTCCTGACGCGGCTGCCCGCCACCGCACGGGCCTCGACCGCTCGCGGGAGCCTGCTGCCGGACATCCGCGACGGCTGGCGCGAGTTCCGGTCCAGGCGGTGGGTGTGGACGGCCTCGCTCGCGTTCTGCGTGTTCAACCTGGCCAACGTCGGCGCGTGGCAGGTACTTGGGCCGTCGCTCACCGGACCGGCGGCCTGGGGGCTCGTGCTCAGCGTCCGCGCCGCGGGCCTGCTGGTGATGAGCCTGCTGATGTCCCGGATCTCCCCTCGCCGCCCGCTGCGCTTCGGAGCGCTGCTCGCGGCCACCGGCGGGTTTCCGCTGGTGGCGCTGGGAACGGGTGCCGCGTTTCCGGTCCTCGCGGCGTGCGCGTTCGTCGCCGCGCTGGGCTTCGCGGCGTGGGGCGTCCTCTGGGACACCACCTTCCAGCAGCACGTGCCCGGTGACGTCCTGTCGCGGGTGGCGTCCTACGACGACCCGCTGTCCTTCGGCTCGATCCCGCTCGGCCTGCTGCTGGTCGGACCGGCCGCGGCGGCGTGGGGAGCCGAGACCGTCGCACTGGTGTGCGGGATCGTGGTCGCGGCGAGTTCGCTCGCGCCGCTCACCGCGAGGTCGTTCCGGGACCTCCCGGCACGACCTCCGGTCGCCGTTGCCGACTGACAGCCCGAACTGGGTCCCCTGTGGTCCGGATACCGCGAACGCGGTACGCCGCATGCCGCGCTCGCACGACGACACCACGACCGTTCCGGCGGAGGCTGGTCGCACACCGGCCCGACGCGGAGGAACGAGAGTGGCGCACAACATCCCGGCCCAACTGGCCCGCTTCTCGGCGGTCGGCATCGCGACCTGGGGCGTGGGCACCGCGCTGTACCTCGTGCTGCGCCTGGTGACGGGCCCGTTCCCGGCGAACCTGGTGTCGACCATCGCGGGCACCGCCCTCAGCACGGCCGTGCACGCCAGGTTCACCTTCGGCGCGTCCGAGTCCCACCAGGCCCGCGCGCACCTGCAGGGCGTGGCGATGGTCGTCCTCTCCCTCACCTCGGGCAACGCGGTGCTCATCGTGCTCGGCCAGGTCGCCCCGAACGCGACCACCGTCGCGGAGTCGGCGGCGCTGACCGCCACCGGCGCGCTCGTCGCGCTCGCCCGCTTCCTCGTGCTGCGCCAGTGGGTCTTCCGGAGCGCGACCCATGCGTGATCGACATCGTGTGCCACATCACCCGGTTCGGAGCCGGGCAAACTACTGACAATGATTACCATTCCCCCGAGGCTGCCGTCTGGCCCGCCGCCGGGAAAAGGGGAATGCGTGGCGCACCTGCTGATGATCGAGAGTTGGGTCGGCGCGATGAGCTCGCTGCTGCCCAGAGCCATCCGCGAGAACGGGCACCGCTTCACGTTCCTCACCCGCGACCTGCACCACTACCTGCGGTCGGCCCCCGAACCCGGCCCGCACCCCCTGCTGGCCGCGGAGAACGTGCTCGCCGCCGAGACCAACGACGTGCCCGCGCTGCTGGCCTACGCGGAGCGGGTGCACGAGGTCCTGCGCTTCGACGGCGTGATCACCTCGTGCGACTACTACCTGTCGACCGTCGCCGCGGTCGCCGCGCACCTCGGCCTGCCGGGGCCCGATCCGCGGGCCGTGGAACGCGCCTACCGCAAGGACCTCACCAGGGCCGCGCTGAGCGACGCGGGGGTGCCCGGTCCGCGGTTCGAGCTGGCGCGGGGCTGGTCCGGGACCGCCAAGGCGGCCGCTGACCTCGGCTACCCGCTGGTGGTGAAGCCGGTGGACCTGTGCGGCGGGATGCACGTGCGCAAGGTGGCCGACGAAACCCAGCTCCGCGAGGCGTTCCTGGCGATGGAGGCGTTCCCGGTCAACGCCCGCAACCAGCCGCGCGTGCCGACGGTGCTCCTTGAGGAGCTGCTGACCGGACCGGAGGTGAGCGTCGAGACGGTGACCTCGGCAGGGGTGACGCACGTGGTCGGCGTGACCGACAAGAGCCTGGCTGGCGAGCCGTGGTTCGTCGAGAGCGGGCACATGTTCCCGGCCGACCTGTCCGACACCGACCGGAACGCCGCCGTCGACACGGCCGTCGCGGCGGTCGAGGCGCTCGGGCTGGACAGCGCCGTAGCGCACACCGAGGTCAAGCTGACCGCGGACGGTCCTCGGTTGATCGAGGTGAACCCCCGGCCCGCGGGCAACCAGATCACCGAGCTGGTCCGCCGGGTCACCGGCATCGACCTGCCCGCCGTGTTCGCGCAGCTCGCCGTCGGCGAGGAGCCGGAGCTGCGGCCGGCGAGCACCGGCGTGCGCAGCGCGGCCATCTCGTTCCTGCTGCCGCCTCGCGCGGGCCTCGTCGCGGGGATCGACGGAGCCGACGGCCTGAGCCGGGAGCCCGGCGTCGTGGACTGGGCGGTCAAGCCCGCCGGGCACCGCGCGGGCGACCCCACCAGCAACAACACCTACCTCGGCCACGTCGTGGCGACCGATGTCGACGGACCGGGCGCACGGGCGCGGGCCGAGCGGGCCGTCGCCGGGCTGACCGTGCGGTACGCGGAGGAGCCCGCGTGACCGAGCACGTGGTCCACCGGCCCGTCTCCTCCGTCGCCGACCTGGTCGACCTCGTCCGCGCCGGGGCACTCGGACCGGACCCGGCGGCGCAGGCGGTCAGCGTCGGCTTCACCACCAGCCAGGGCGCCCGGCACGCCACCCGTGGCCGGTCGTACCGCAACACCGTGGTGAGCCTGCGGATCGAGCGGGCCGTCGGCTCCTGCGCCGTCGAACCGGGTGAACTCTCCGACGCCGACGTGCACGACTGCGTCGGCGCGAGCGCCGCCGACCTGCTCGACCACCCCAGCCCGGCCATCCGGACCGCCGTGCTGGACGCGTACCTGATGAGCGCGCACCCGCACGAGCGGTCCGGCGCGCGGCAGGTGGTCGTCGGCGCGGGCACGTCGCTGGAGAAGTCGATGGCCCGCGCGTCCGCCGTGGTCGACCTGCTGGACGCCGCTCCTGGCGACCGGGTGCTCGTCGTCGGCGTGGTGAACTCGCTGCTGCACCACCTGCGCGCCCGCGGCGTGCGGTACGTGCCGTGCGACCTCAAGGGCGGTCGGACCGAGTGGGACGAGCCCGTCGTCACCGACGCGCTGAGCGCGGTGGACGACTGCGACCGCGTGCTGGTGTCCGGCATGGCCGTCGGCAACGGCAGCTTCGAACCGCTGCTGCTCGCGGCGGCGCTCGCCGACCGCCCGGTCGTGGCGTTCGCGCAGACGGCCAGCGCGGTCCTGCCGTGGTTCATCGGCGCCGGGGTGACCGCCGTGTCCGCCGAGCCGTTCCCGTTCTTCTGGCTGGACGGCGGCCCGACGACCATCCACCAGTACCGGCGGGAGCGCGCGTCGTGAACCCACACCTGCTCGACCTGCTCGGCAAGACCCCGGTGGTGCGGATCGACACCCCGCTCCCCCACCGGCACAGCGGTTTCTGGGCCAAGCTCGAAGGCCTCAGCGCGGGCGGCATGAAGGCCCGGCCCGCGATGGCGA
>JBDSAJ010000222.1:0-13466 GCA_039922235.1 Umezawaea sp. | reverse complement strand
TGGTGGGCTGAGCTACCTGTCCTGCTCCTGTGGTGGGCTGGTGGTCCGCCACCGCCCTACCCTCGGCCATCCCCGCCACTGCCTGCTAGCTGTGGCCGAGGCCTTCGATGTCTTCTTCGATTTCCTCCGGTGTGCCCTGGCCCTTGCGGGGGCGGGCGTCGGCGTCGGGGAAGACCCACTTCTTGTAGCCGTACCAGCGGAATGCCATGGCGATCAGGGTGCCGACGATCTGGGCGCTGGTGAAGTCCGCGATTTCCTCTACCAGCCTGGTCACGTGTGGTTCCTGCAGGTCGAACAGGTAGCGCGACACGTAGAGCGGTAGTGAGTTGAGGGCGATGCCCACGCCGTTGATCAAGAAGAAGAGGAGTGCCTCGTGGTGGCGTTCTCGGCCGCCCCTGGTGCGGAAGGACCATTCGCGGTTCAGCACGTACGAGACGATCGTGGCGACGAGGGTCGCGATGATCTTCGCGGTTACGGGCTTGTCCATCAGGATGGTCGACTTCAAGCCGAAGAAGATGGCCGTGTCGATGATGAAGCAGGTGCCGCCGACGACGGCGAACTTGAGCAGTTCGCGGTGCTTGAGGGCCAGCGAGCGGAACGGTTCGGGGAACCGGAGAACCATGTTTTCGACTACGGACACTCAAGCAGTGTACGGAAATCGGGTTAAAGCGCAGGTCAGGCGACCTCGCGGTCCTCGTCTTCGGTGACTACGCGCAGTCGGCTGGTTGCTCGGACGACATCCGGGCGGGCGTCGGCCTGGGGGAAGACCCACTTCTTCATGGCCCAGAACTTGAACGCGGTCGCGACGAGCATGCCGATGATCGAGCCGCTGACGAAGTCGGCGATCTCCTCCGTGACCAGGGAAACCGCCGGGTGCTGGAGGCCGAGGAAGTGCCGTGAGATCCACAGCGGCAGCAGGTTCAAACCGACCGAGGCGCCGCTGACGATGAAGAACAGCGCGGCCTCGTGGTGACGTTCGCGACCCCCGCGGGTGTGGAACGACCACTCGCGGCTGAGCACGTACGAGGCGATGACCGCGACGAGGATGCCGATGGCCTTGGCCGTGACGACCTTCTCCTGGAGCACGGTGAGCTTCAGGGCGTACCAGACGCCGTTGTCCACGAGGAACGTCGTTCCGCCGACGACCGCGAACCTGATCAGTTCGCGGTGCTTGTTCAGCAGGAAGCGGAGGGGCTCGGGCAGTCGGCTCAAGGCCCGTCGTACGGCTGGCAGCACCGGGGCAGTTTACGGATGGGTGATCACCCGACTACGGAGGGGGCGGGCAGTAGCCCGGCAGCAGGTCACCGAGTGTCGGCGGCCACCACGGGGGTAGTGGTTGACACGGTGGGGTGGTCGGCGTGGACGGGGTTGTGGTGGTCGGTGGTGGTGTCGTCGTCGTGACCGGCGGTGGGGTGGTCGTCGTGGTGCTGGGGGCCACCGGCTCGGGCGTCGTCGGAGTGGGAGTGGGGATGGGGATGGGCGTCGGGGTCGTGGTGGTGGTCGTCGGCGGTGGGGTGGTGGTCGTGGTCACGACGGGTGGGGTGATCGGGTCGATCACGGGCGGCAACACGGGTGGGTGGCCGCCGGGGACCAGCGACAGCGGCACGTCCACCGTCTTGGTCGCGGTGCCGAGGGTCGCGGTGATCCGCACGGTGCCGCCGCGGAACGGCAGCCCGAACGCCCACGCGGACATCCGGTACGTCCCGTCGCGCTGGAGGTACGCCTGGCACTCGATGTGGTGCCGACGCACCTTGCAGCCCGCGTGCGGAGCGACCAGCACGATGTGGTCGTCGGTCGTGAGGGTCAGGGTCATCGTGCCCGCGTTGGTGCCGGTGTTCGTCACCGTCACGTCCAGGCGCGGGTCCCAGAACACCTCGTGCCACTTGCTCACGGTCAGCGTGAGGTCGTCGCGCACCGGCTGGACGTCGACGACGACCGACACCTGGACGGCCAGGGTCGCGCCCGCGGACACCGTGCCGGTGATCGTGCCGCCGACGGCCGTGGCGTCGGCCTGGAGGTTGAAGACGAAGGTCGCCGTGCCGCCGGGAGCGATGCCCTGCGTGGTCGCGCACGTCACCGTGTCGATGCCTGCGGGGCAGGTGACCGACTGCTCGGCCGCGCCGTCGAGCGCCAGCAGGCGCGCGCCGCCGAACGATCCGACGGGCCCGACCGAGCGCACACCGGGTGGCAGGGCCAGCGCCGTGCTGGCGGGGTCCGACACGGACTCGCCGGTGTTGCGGATGGTGATCGGCAGGGGTTTGGGGGCCTCGCCGGGGACGAGCGTGAAGCCGCTGGGCACCGTCGGGACGAGCGTGGGCGGGGTCGGCGGCGGTGGGTCGGCAGGCGGTTCCACGGGTGCCGGGGGTACCGGCGGCGCGGGCGTCGGCGGGTCCGGTTGCGGCGCGGGCGCGGGTGGTGGCACGACCGGCGGCACGACGACGGGTGGCACGACGGCAGGAGGTACGACCGGGGCAGGCGCCGCGGGCTGGGTGGACACCACGGGCGGTGGTTCGGCGATGGCGGGGACGTTCTCGCCGCCGCCCGCCGTCAGCCCGATCACGACGGCCACGGCGAGCGCCGCGCCGGAAGCGGCGACACCCAGCAGCTGGCGGGGCAGCGAGCCCAGCGCCCCTGCCGCGCCACCCGCGCCCGCGGCTCCGACGACGCCCACCGCGGCGACGGCCTTGCCCGCTCCGGCGGCGGCCAGGTAGCCGGTGACGCCGATGCCGAGCACCAGCGGTGCGACGACGGCGCGCAGCGAGCCGTTGACGTCGGCCAGCTCGGCGGCCAGCGCGCGGCACCGCTCGCACTCGTCCAGGTGCGCTTCGACCTGGGTCGTCTCGCGCTTGGACAGACCGCCGCGGGTCCACGCGCCCAGCCGGTCCACGGTCGCGCGGCAGCGGTCGGACGTGATCTCGGTCAGGTGCATCTGGAGGTAGGCCTGGCGCAGGCCCTCGCGGGCGCGGTAGGCGAGCGCGGACACGCCGTTGGCGGTCAGCCCCAGCAGCGGGGCGACCTCGGCGGGCGACTGGCCCTCGATCTCGGTGTGCCACAGCACGGTCTGCCAGCGCTCGGGCAGCTGGGCGTACGCCCGCGCGGCCATCGACCGCTCCAGCCCGGCGACGGCGGTGTCGCTGAACGGCACGCTCACCGCGTCGGCGGCCACCCCGGAGACGGCGGAGACGTCGTCGGACAGCTCCACCTTCTTGTCGCGGCGGGTCTTGTCGTAGGCGGTGTGCCGCAGAGCGGTCAACAAGTACGCACGAAAGGCTGAATCTGGACCCCGCCCACCACGGAGAGTATCCAACACCTTGGCGAATGCCTCGGAGACCAGATCATCTGACTCAGCAGGGGAACGGGTGAGCTGGCGAGCCAGGTTGTAGGCGGCCGAAACGTGGCGTTCGTACAGCTCGCCGTAGGCTTCGATCTTCCCGCCGCGCACAGAGCCGATCAGCTCCGCGTCGCTCGGTCCCTGGACGTCAGCAGGAACGGTCGCCACGTATTTCCTCCCTCGCAGCGGCCAGTGTGACTCACGACGTAGCTCACCGTCACCTCAAGACCCCCGACTGGTTGGGTGAAATCCCGTCACGCCGGCCCGTCGGCCACGTCCCGTCGTAGTGAACCGACCGGGAGGGGAGACGACCCACGTGGGTGTTGCACAGGCGGAAGGCGTCTTGAAGTCCAGGTGGCGAACGGCCAGCCTCGCGGCGGGCTGGGCCTTTCCGGGTGACTGGCCGCTGCGGGAGGTCGACGAGGTCTGCGCCGCGATGCTCGACACGGCCGACCCGGACGACGCGCTGGTCCGCCTCGGCCGGGCGCGGGCCGAGGCGGGTGCCGGGCTCGACGAGACCCTGCTCGACCTGGCCGCGCTGCACGCCGTGCTCGACGGCGACAGCGGCATGGTCTCCCCGAACATCGACGCGCTGCCCTCCCGGATGCTGCGGCTGACCGCGCTGGGCTGGGCCGACGTGCTGACCGACGAGGCGCGCGACCGCGGTGCGGAGGACCCGCTGACCGGTCTCGCCACCCGCGGCTACCTGCGCACCCGGTTGGGCGAGCTGTACCGCGAGGCTGCCGTTCCCGACGAGGGCTACGCGCTGGTGCTGGTCGGCCTCGACCTGACCCGCGCGACCGGCTGGTCCCGCGTGGTCGCGATGACCCTGCTGTCCGACGTGCTGCGCGTCGTCTTCGACGGCGGCGAGACGCTGGCGACCATCGGCCCCTCGGTCGCGGTCGTCCTGACCCGCCGGGACGCGGCGCTGGCGCAGCGGCTCTCGAACCTCCGCGTGCTGGCCGCCGACCGCCTGGCCGTCGACCCGCACGTGAGACCCACCGGTCCCGCCAAGGTCTGGTCGGAACACCTCCCCGCCACCCACCAGGACGCGTGCGCCCTGATCACCGCACTCGGTCGCTGACCGCGGGGGCGCTCACACCCCTACCCGCACGTGGCGCTGAACCCCTGTCCAGCGCCCTGCCAGGCGGACGACCCGCCTCCTTGCCGGAATGCCCGCCGCTCCTCGGAGCGGCGGGCGTTCGTGGTCTGGGCTTATCCGCGCTGGGCCGAGGACCGCCGTGCGCGCGACGCCCGCAGGTAGCCCATGACCAGGGACTCCAGGTCGGGTTCGGTGCCCGCCCAGCCTTCCGGCGTCGGCTCGGCGTCCCGCAGCAGCAAGGTGGACTGGCGCTCGGTGCGGGTCGCGCTGACCAGCGTTCCTTCCACAGCGGACTCGTCCGCGGCCGGGCCGACCAGGATCCGGTGCTGCGCCAGGACTTCCTCGATGTCGCCATCGACCTGGACCCGGCCCTCGTCGATCAGCAGGATGTGGTCGCAGACCTCGCGCAGGTCGCTGAGCAGGTGCGAGGACATCACCACCGTGGTCCCGCGGTCGGCGACCTCGGTCATGATGATCCGCAGCGTCTCGTCGCGGGCCAACGGGTCCAGGTCGGACAGCGGTTCGTCCAGCAGCAGCAGCCGTGGGAGCCGTCCCAGCGCCACCGCGATGGCCACCTGGGTCATGCCGCCCGCGGACAGGGTGCCGACCTTCGCGTCGTAGTCCACGCCCGCCAGCAGCCCGAGCACCTCGTGGACCCGGTCGGCGGACCAGCGGCTGTTCATGGCCGCGCAGGCGCGCACCAGTTCGCGAACCGTGAGGTCGCGGTAGAGCGAACGGTTCTGCGCCAGGAACGAGACGTCCGGGTGGATGCGGCCGTTGACGGGCGTGTCGAACGCCCTCAGCTCACCGGTCGTCGGGCGGATGAGGCCCGCGGCCATGCGCAGCAGGGTGCTCTTGCCCGCGCCGTTCGGGCCGACCAGTGCGACGACCTTGCCCTCGGGGATGGCGAAATCGCAGTCGCGGACCGCCCAGCGGGCGCGGTACCGCTTGCCAACGGCGGTGGCGGTCAAGGGATTCATGATCGTTCCTCCGCGGGGTAGTGCTCGTCGCGGACCGCGGAGTAGAGGGCGTCGACGTCCTCGACGACGAGGCCGCCCTCCCGTGCGCGGGTCATCCAGCCTGCCAGTTCCTGCCGGAGCGGTGCGTCGTCGCCGGTGGTGGCCTCGGAGGACAGCGACGTGGTCACGAACGTGCCCAGGCCGCGGCGGGCCCCCACCAGTCCTTCCCGTTCCAGTTCGCGGTACGCCTTGAGCACGGTGTTGGGGTTGACGGCGGTCGCCTCCACCACCTCTCGCGCCGAGGGCAGGCGGTCGCCGGGGTTCAGCAGTCCCAGTCGCATGGCCTGCTTGACCTGCTGGATGATCTGCATGTAGGTGGAGACCCCGGAGCGCCGGTCGATCCGGAACTCGATCACATCGGTCAGCATAGGTGCTCCCGCAGCTCAGGAGCCTCCACCGTCCTCAGTTCTGACGCCGCAGCACCCAGACGGTGCCCAGCAGCAGCAGGACCGCGAGCCCGCTGAAGACCGCCGCGTCGACCAGGTGCACCTGCCAGGCCTGGCTCTCCGGGATGAAGTCCGCGTACTTCTTGGCGAGACCGGACTTCGGCAAGCACGCCAGGAACGCCTGCTGCGACTCCGGCGTCCCCTGCCCCTGCGGCACCGACTTGCAGGATTGGATCACGGCGCTCACGCGGTCGCTGGGGACTGGTTGTCCGGCGGCGTCGAGGTAGCCCGATTCGATCACCAGGCTGCCGTTGTTGCGCACGGCCAGGTCCTTGTTGACCGCCTCCTCCACGCGCTGGGTGGGAACCAGGCGTTCCACCAGTGCGGACAGGGCGAAGCGCACGACGATGAACGCGGCGAGCCCCGTGGTCATCGCCACCAGGGTGCGGCGGGACACCGCGCCGATGAAGGCGCCGAGCGCGAAGGCGAACAGCGCGTAGGCGACAGGGGAGACGTGTTCGATCCCGAAGTTCAGGAAGTAGAACGATCCGCTGGCCCTCGGGCCCAGCAGCCCGGCCCCGGACAGCCACCACCAGACCAGGTACTGCAGCACGATCAGCACGATCAACGCGGGTGCCAGCGCGACGACCAGCTTGCTGAGCATCCACCGGGTGCGACTCGTCGACTGGGTGAACGCCAGGACGTGGGTGCCCTGTTCCAGTTCCCTGGCGAACAGGGGGGCGCCGATGAAGACACCGATCAGGACGGGCAGGCTGAGGATCGCGGCCTGAGCCAGGTTGAGCAGGGTGGTCCACGACGCCTGGAAGGTGCTCGCCGGTCCGCCCACCGAGCACTCCGTGCTGTTCTGCGTCACGCACTTGCTGATCTGCAACGAGTCGATGGCGCCGACCATGTTCGACCGCAGCAGGATGATGGCGCCCGAGCCGATGATCAGCATTCCGAGCAGGGTGATCAGTTGCGCGCGTTGCCGCCGCCAGGAGACCCAGATCATGCCGCTTCCTCCTGTGCTGCTTGGCGCATGCGGTTCAGCGCCAGTTCGCCGAGCGGGGTGCCGTTGGCGCCGAGCTGGTTGACGTCCCCGGCCAGCAGGATCCGTCCTTTGTGGAGCAGGACCAGGTGGTCGCACACGCCTTCCAGCTCCGCCAGCACGTGCGAGGACAGCACCACGGTAATGCCCTGCGTCCGCGCCTCGGTGATCAGCGTGCGCAGCACGGTCTCACGGGCCAGCGGGTCCAGGTCCGCCAACGGCTCGTCGAGCAGCAGCAGGCGCGGGCGCTTGCCCAGCGCCAGCGCCAGCGCGACGCGGGTGCGCTGTCCGCCGGACAGGGTGTCCACCTTCGCGCCCACCGGCACCGCCGCCTGCTCGATCAGGTAGTCGGCGTAGCCCTGGTCCCAGGTCGGGTTGGTCCGCGCCCCGAACTTCAGCGTCTCGGTCACGGTGAACTGCTGGTACAGCGGCTTCTGCTGGGACAGGTAGGACACCGCGGGGTGCAGCCCCTTGCCCGTCGGGCGGTCACCGAAGACGGTGATCGCACCGGTCGTCGGGCTCAGCAACCCGGTGATCAGCCCCATCAGCGTGCTCTTGCCCGCGCCGTTCGGGCCGACGAGGGCCACGATCCGGTTCGGGGGGATCACCAGCGACGTCTCTCGCAGCGCCCACCCCCTGCGGTACTTCTTGCCCAAGCCTTCAGCAACGACCGGAAGTGCCTGGTCAGGCGGCCTTCGCAAGTTCATGGTCGTCTCCTTTCCGTCGTCGGCTGCGCCAAGGTAACACCTTTCACTAGTGAAGTAGTGGACCAGTGATTCCTGCCTCGCGGAAGCAACCTGTCGCGGTCAACCGACTTGACGCGGGGTGAAGTGATCCAGTTAGCTAGTGTCTTAGCTGAGTAACACAATTTGTGGGGGTGGCGTGGTCGAGTTCCGCATCGACAAGGCGAGTGGCCTCCCGGCGTACCTCCAACTCGCGCGACAGGTCAGGGAGGCGCTGCGCCTCGGCTGGCTGAAGCCGGGCGACCGGCTGCCGACGGTCCGGGATGTGGTCGCGTCCAGCGGGGTGAACGCGAACACCGTGCTCAAGGCGTACCGCGAGCTGGAACGTGCGGGCCTGCTGGAAGCGCGGCAGGGGTCGGGGACGTTCGTGAAGGCCACGTTGGGATCGGTCGATCCCGAGGTGATGGGGAGGCTGCGCGCCGGGCTCGTCGGCTGGGTGGACGAGGCGCGCACCGCCGGACTGGAGAACGAGGACATCGACGCGCTGGTCGGGTCGGTGCTCGCCGAGGGGGAGAGGATCGAGGTGCCATGACGGCTGTGGTGGATACCGCAGGCATCACCGTGCGGGGACTGGGCAAGTGGTACGGGACGTCGATGGCGCTGCGCGACTGCACGTTCGACCTGCCCGCGGGCCGGGTCGCCGCGCTGGTCGGGGCGAACGGCGCGGGCAAGACGACGCTGCTGACCGTCCTTTCCGGACTGCTGCGACCGGACTCGGGGGAGTTCACGCTGCGGCCGGGCGAGCGGGTGGCGTTCGTGTCGCAGGAGAAGCCGGTGTACAGGTCGTTCACGCCCAGGGCGATGCTGCGGCTGGGTGAGCGGCTGAACCTGGTCTGGGACCAGACACGGGCGCGGAAGTGGTTGGAGCGCTTCGACATCCCGCTGGACCGCAAGTGCGGGCAGCTCTCCGGTGGCCAGCGCACGCAGGTGGCGCTGGCGGTGGCGATCGGGTCACGGCCGTCGCTGCTGCTGCTCGACGAACCGCTGGCGGACCTGGATCCGTTGGCGCGCAACGAGGTCATGCGGGAGCTGCTCGGCGAGGCCGCCGAGTCGGGGACGACGGTGGTCCTGTCGACGCACATCGTGACCGAGCTGGCCGGTGTCGCCGACCACCTGCTGTTGTTGGCGCGCGGGAAGTTGCTCGTCGGCGGCGACCTGGACGAGCTGCTCGCCGCGCACGTGATGGTGGTCGGGCCGCGGGCGGACGAGCCGCCGATGGCGGGAGAAGTCTTGTGGGACAAGCACTTGGACAGCCAGTCGCTGTTCCTGGTGAAGGCGTCGACCACACCGGTGGTGTCCGCGCCGTGGGTGGTGCGGCCGGTGACGTTGGAGGACTACGTGCTGGCGCGGCTGTCGGCCACGCGCAAGGGGGATCGGGTATGACGACGCTGACGAAGCCGAAGGTGACCTTCGCCGACCTGCTCTGGGTGGCCTGGCGCGGACACCGCACGCTGATCCTGGCCACGGCCGCCCTGGTGGTCTTCGTGGTGGCGGGCGTGCTGTGGTCGATCGAGACGTCGGAGACCGGGCCGAGCGGCCTGCCGGGCGTCTACTTCCGGGTGTTCTGGCAGCCACAGGAGATCAACCTGCTGTTCGGGGCGCTGATCGCGGTGTTCTGGGGGGCGCCGCTGGTGGCGCGCGAGTACGAGGCGCGGACGAACCTGGTGGCCTGGGGGCAGGACGTCTCGGCCACCCGCTGGCTGACCGGCCAGGTGGCGCTGCTCGGAGCCGTCGCGAGCTGCTTCGCCGTGGTGGTGTGGCTGTCCGAACAACACTTGACCAACAAGATCCGCGAACTGAGCACCAACCGGATCTTCACGCCGTTCACCTCCTGGTACGAGGTCGCTCCGCAGCTGCAGATCGGCTACGCCCTGTTCGGCTTCGCCCTCGGCGTGGCGGCGAGCGTCCTGGTCCGGCGGACCCTGCCCGCGATGGGGATCGCGCTGGTCGGGTTCGGCGTCGTGCGGGTCGCGGTCATCGAGTTGGCGCGTCCTCACCTCCTGCCGCCGGTGCACACGTTCGAGGCGTGGAGCGCGGTCTACCAGCCCCAGGTTCCCGACTACGCGATGTACGTCGCCAGCGGGTACGCCGACGCGAACGGCGTCCCGATCACCTACCGGGACGATTGGGGCTGCGGCGTCCGCACAGGCGCCGCGCAACTCGACTGCCTCAAGGCCAACGGGGTGGCCGGGCACTACGCGGAGTTCCAGCCGCTCGAACGGCTCGGGGTGTTCCAGTGGATCGAGACGGGGATCTTCCTCGTGCTCGCGGCCGGGCTGCTGGTGCTGGCCTGGTACTGGGTCAAGCGGGCCCGTCGGGTGTAGCCGGTGTCGGGAGTCCACGTTTGTGCAGGTAGAGTGACCGTCCCGTGGACTCCCGTACCGGCCTTCCCGTCGTTGGAATGATCGGCGGCGGCCAGCTCGCCCGCATGACGCATCAGGCGGCCATCCCGCTTGGCCAGTCGTTGCGCGTGCTCGCCGTCTCCGACTCCGATCCTGCCGCGCTCGTCGCGCGTGACGTCGTGCTCGGCACGCACACCGACCTGGACGCCCTGCGCGCGTTCGCCAAGGGCTGCGAGGTCGTCACGTTCGACCACGAGCACGTGCCCGGCGAGCACCTGCGCGCGCTGGTCGCCGAGGGGGTGAAGGTGCACCCCGGCCCGGACGCGCTGATCCACGCGCAGGACAAGCTCGTGATGCGCCGCAAGCTCGCTTCGATGGGCCTCCCGGTGCCGCCGTTCACCGAGGTGACCGAGCCCGCCGACGCGCTGAGGTTCGGCGCGGAGCACGGCTGGCCGTGCGTGCTGAAGGCCGTGCGCGGCGGGTACGACGGCAAGGGCGTGTGGATGCTGAACACGCCGCACAGCGCGCGGACCGTGGTCGCCGAGCTGCTGGCCGCCGGGACGCCGCTGATGGTCGAGCAGCGCGTGCCGATGCGCCGCGAGCTGGCCGCGCTGGTGGCGCGGTCGCCGTTCGGCCAAGGCGCCGCGTGGCCGCTGGTGGAGACGGTGCAGTCCGAGGGCATCTGCGTCGAGGTGCTGGCGCCCGCGCCCGACGTCGACCCCGGTGTCGCCGAGGTCGCGCAGGAGCTGGCGCTGCGCGTGGCCGAGGAGCTGGGCGTCGTCGGGCTGCTGGCCGTGGAGCTGTTCGAGACGGCGGACGGCGTGGTGGTGAACGAGCTGGCCATGCGCCCGCACAACTCCGGCCACTGGACCATCGAGGGGTCGCGCACCTCGCAGTTCGAGCAGCACCTGCGGGCCGTGCTCGACTACCCGCTCGGCGTCACCGACCTGGCCGCCCCTGCTGTCGTGATGGCGAACGTCCTCGGTGCGGAAGACGCCCCGAAGATGGGCCCCGACGAGCGGCTGCACCACCTGTTCGCCCGGTTCCCCGACGCCCACGTGCACCTGTACGGCAAGGCGGAGCGGCCGGGCCGCAAGATCGGCCACGTGACGCTGCTCGGTGAGCGGATGGACGACGTGCGCGAGCGGGCCAGGCTCGCCGCGCACTGGCTGTCCGACGGCGTGTGGCTGGACGGGTACGACATCCACGGAGGACAGCAGTGACGCACGTTGGCGTGATCATGGGAAGCGACTCGGACTGGCCGGTGATGAAGGCCGCCGCCGACGCGCTCGCCGAGTTCGACGTGCCGTACGAGGTGAGCGTGGTCTCGGCGCACCGGACCCCGCAGCGGATGATCGACTACGCGCGGTCGGCCGCCGGTCGCGGCCTGCGGGTGATCATCGCGGGTGCGGGTGGTGCCGCGCACCTGCCCGGCATGGTCGCGTCCACGACCGTGCTGCCGGTCATCGGCGTCCCGGTGCCGCTCAAGTACCTGGACGGCATGGACTCGCTGCTGTCGATCGTGCAGATGCCCGCGGGCATCCCGGTCGCCACGATGGCCGTGGGTGGCGCCCGCAACGCGGGCCTGCTGGCCGTGCGGATCCTCGCCGCGGCCGACCCGGCGCTCCAGCAGCGCGTCGCCGACTTCCAGGCGTCACTCGAACAGATGGTCCTCGACAAGGACGCGGCGCTCCAAAAAGCTCTGTGACGCCGTGCGCGGGTGCCTTCCGCCCTGAAGTGGCGAAAGGCACCCGTGCGCTGGTATGTGAACGCGCGCTAACATCCTCCCAGTAGTCCTACTGGGAGGTAACAAGTGGACCCGAGCTTCGGCACGTACCAGCTCGCCGAGGAGCACGACGCGCTGCGCGAAGCCGTCCGCTCGCTCGCCGACAAGGAGATCGCGCCCTTCGCGGCCGACGTCGACGAGAACGAGCGCTTCCCGGTCGAGGCGCAGAACGCCCTGGTCAAGTCCGGTTTCAACGCCGTGCACGTGCCCGAGGCCTACGACGGCCAGGGCGCCGACTCGGTCGCCACCTGCATCGTCATCGAAGAGGTCGCCCGCGTCTGCGCGTCGTCCTCGTTGATCCCGGCGGTCAACAAGCTCGGCACCATGCCGATCCTGCTGTCCGCGTCCGAGGAGCTGAAGCAGCTCGTCATGCCGTCCATCGCCTCCGGCGAGGCCATGGCGTCCTACGCGCTGAGCGAGCGCGAGGCCGGTTCGGACACCGCCTCCATGCGCACCCGCGCGTTGCTCGACGGCGACCACTGGGTCCTGAACGGCACCAAGTGCTGGATCACCAACGCGGGCGAGTCGGCGTGGTACACCGTCATGGCGGTCACGGACCCCAAGGCGGAGAAGAAGTCCAACGGCATCTCGGCCTTCGTGGTCCACAAGGACGACCCCGGCTTCACCGTGGGTTCGAAGGAGCGCAAGCTCGGCATCAAGGGCTCGCCCACGCGTGAGATCCACTTCGAGAACTGCACCATCCCGGCGAACCGCATCATCGGCGAACCCGGCACCGGCCTGAAGACCGCCCTCCGCACCCTCGACCACACCCGCCCGACCATCGGCGCGCAGGCAGTGGGCATCGCGCAGGGCGCACTGGAAGCCGCCATCGCGTACGTCAAGGACCGCAAGCAGTTCGGCAAGGCCGTCGCCGAGTTCCAGGGCGTCCAGTTCATGCTGGCCGACATGGCGATGAAGATCGAGGCCGCCCGGCACATGGTCTACGTCGCCGCCGCCAAGGCCGAACGCGGCGAGCCCAACATCGGCTTCATCACCGCCGCCGCCAAGTGCTACGCCTCCGACGTCGCCATGGAGGTCACCACCGACGCCGTGCAGCTCTTCGGCGGCGCCGGCTACACCCGCGACTTCCCGGTCGAGCGGATGATGCGCGACGCGAAGATCACGCAGATCTATGAAGGCACGAACCAGATCCAGCGGGTCGTGATGTCGCGGGCGCTGTTGAAGGGCTGAGGAGATGGAGTTCCTCCGCCTGGGCGACCGGGCGGAGGATTCCGGACGCGCCACGAATGATCTCCAGGTGTTCTGGGATCGATCGGCCATCCGTTATGTCAGGGTAAATGCCTGTGTAGCTGCTCAGCCGAGGTGATTCATCGCGGGTCGGGAGCACGTCTGCCCGTTTGAACTTGATCGCAAGTAGCTGTCCTGAGGAGTTCCGGTCGAGCTCGCCCTTGATCATGACCCGACGACCAAGCAGTTCACGTACACCGGGAATGTGCTCATCCTCGAACTTCACATTCACCCGTTGACTGGTCCGATCAAGCCACAGCCCGGCTCGGTTCCGGCCGTGCAGGGACACGCTGCGCAGTGTTCCTATGGCCGAGCCAAGACTCTTGGTACGCACTTGTAGCGCTCGCTGCAAGTTGGTAGATGCCCGCCGGGTGACGCCTATCGTTCGTACTGCCTCGCCGTTGACGATCAGGGTCAACGTCATGCCGGTATCCGCGGTTGAACCGAGATGGCTGGCGATG
>JBDSAJ010000221.1:0-3069 GCA_039922235.1 Umezawaea sp. | reverse complement strand
GTGCACCAGCACCGGATCGACTTGGTCTGGGCACACCGCTGGGGCCGTCCGGAAATCGGACGGCCCCAGCGGGGAGATCGGGTCGGACTACTGCGGGCCCTGTTCGGCCAGGAACTTCTCCAGCTCGGCGCCGAGTTCGTCGGCGCTGGGGATGTCTTCCTCCTCCAGCAGGAGGCTCTGCTCCTGGCGTTCCGAGCCGGTGAACGCGTCGTACTGGCGCTCCAGCGCCGCCACCACCTCGGCCACCTCTTCGGACTCCGCCACCTGGCGCTGCAGCTCGGCGCCCGCGCGGCGGGCGGTTTCCTGCAGGACGTCCGACGGCAGGGCCAGGCCCGTCGTCTTGGCGACGTTGTCCAGCAGCACCAGAGCCGCCGCCGGGTGGGCGGACTGGGCCAGGTAGTGCGGCACGTGCGCGGCGAAGCCGATGGCGTCGTGGCCGTGCTCGCCGAGGCGGACCTCGAGCATGGCGGCCACGTTGCCGGGGACCTCCACGCGGCTGAAGAACGGCTGGTGGCCCGCCACCAGTTCACGACGGGTCGCGTGGGCGGTCACGCCGAGCGGACGGGTGTGCGGCAGGCGCATCGGGATGCCGTGGAAGCCGACGGTCGTGCCCACCTGCCAGCGGTCGACGAGCTGCTCGACCGCCGCGATGAAGGTCTCCCAGCGGAAGTCCGGTTCCGGGCCGGTCAGCAGCAGGAACGGGAAGCCCGCCGCGTCGAAGACGAGGTGCACCACCAGTTCCGGTGCGGGCTGGGGCTCGAAGTGGTCGGTCGCGTAGATCATGCCGGGACGGCGCGACCGGTAGTCGATGAGCTGGTCGACGTCGAACCGCGCGATCACGCGGTGCTCGTAGCTCGTGAGGATGTGCTCGACGAGGAGCTTGCCCGCGGCACCGGCGTCCATGAAGCCGTCGAAGTGGTGCAGCAAGACGGCTCCGGTCAGGTCCGGTACGTCGGAGTCCACCTCGTACAGGTTCTCCGGATCCAGCACCACCACAAACCTCCCAGCGAGTCACGGACGTTCCGCTCTGTGCCAACAACCCCTGGTCGGCCCGCATTCCCCTCATTCTCACACCCGATCAACCGACGGGTACCCCGATTTCCCGCTCACCAGGACTTTCCACCACCCAGCGAGACCAGGGTTACGCCGAACGGCCCAGCGTGACGGCCGCCTCCCGGCGGCCGCGCCCGATCGGTCTACTCCGAGAGCCAGGTCACCTGGCGGATCTTGTTCATGGCGTCCAGCGCGGCCACCTTGTAGGACTCCGCCAGGGTCGGGTAGTTGAAGACCGCGTCGACGAGGTAGTCGACGGTGCCGCCGCAGCCCATGACGGCCTGGCCGATGTGCACCAGTTCCGTGGCGCCCGTGCCGAACACGTGGACGCCCAGCAGCGAGCGGTCCTCCGCGGAGACCAGCAGCTTCAACATGCCGTACGAGTCGCCGATGATCTGGCCCCGCGCCAGTTCCCGGTACCGCGAGATGCCGACCTCGAACGGGATCGAGGCGGCGGTCAGCTCATCCTCGGTGCGGCCGATGTAGCTGATCTCCGGGATCGTGTAGATGCCGATCGGCTGGTTGGCGCTCATCGCCCGCACTGGCTCGCCGCACGCGTGGTAGGCCGCCAGCCTGCCCTGCTCCATCGACGTGGCCGCCAGCGCCGGGAAGCCGATGACGTCGCCGACGGCGTAGATGTGCGGCACGGGCGTGCGGAAGTGCTCGTCCACCGAGATGCGGCCGCGGTTGTCCGCGGCGATGCCCGCCTTCTCCAGGTTGAGGCCCTCGGTCATGCCCTGCCGCCCGGCCGAGTACATCACCGTCTCGGCGGGGATCTTCTTGCCACTGGCCAGTACCGCGATGGCACCGCGCGCGTAGCGCTCGACCGACGCCACGGTCTCGCCGAAGCGGAACGTGACGGACAGGTCCCGCAGCTGGTACTTGAGCGCCTCGACCACTTCCAGGTCGCAGAACTCCAGCATCCGGTCGCGCCGCTCCACGACGGTCACCTTGGTGCCGAGCGCGGCGAACATCGAGGCGTACTCGATGCCGATCACCCCGGCGCCGACCACGATCATGGACTGCGGGATGTGCTCCAGGTGCTGGATGCCGTCGGAGTCGATGATGGTCTTGTCGTCGAAGTCCACCGTGTCCGGCCGCGACGGGCGGGTGCCGGTCGCGATGACGATCTTGTCCGCGGTGACCTTGTGGAGCTGCTCGGTGCCGTCCACGACCTCGATGGTGTGGTCGTCGAGGAACTTGCCGAGGCCCGGCAGCAGCGCGACCCGGTTGCGGGAGAGCTGGTTGCGGATGACGTCGATCTCGCGCCCCACCACGTGCTGGGTGCGCGCGGACAGGTCGGCGATGGTGATGTCGTGCTTCACGCGGTAGCTCTGGCCGTACATCTCCCGCTGGTTCAGGCCGGTGAGGTACAGCACCGCCTCGCGCAGCGTCTTGGACGGGATGGTGCCGGTGTTGATGCACACCCCGCCGATCATGTCGCGGCGCTCGACCACCGCTGCCTTCTTGCCGAGTTTCGCGGCGGCGATGGCCGCCTTCTGCCCACCGGGACCGGACCCGAGCACGAGGACGTCGAAGTCGTACATGGCGGTCAGTCTGCCTCAGGGACAGGCAAAAGTGAGCGAGTCAGACCGACTGGTCACCGAACTGGTCCGGCAGCGCAACACGGAGTTCGTGCCTGCCGGACAGACCGAGCTTGCGGTAGACCCCGGACAGGTGGAACTCGATCGTCCGGCGGGTGAGGAACAGCTGCTCGGAGATCTGCTTGTTGCTGTAGCCCGACCGGGCCAGCCAGGCGATCTTGGCTTCCTGGCGGGTCAGGTCACGGCCCGCGCGCACGATCTGCGCCAGGTCCTCCCGCGCCCGCAGCAGCTCCAGGCGCGCGGTGGACAGCGAGAGCAGGTCGACCGACTCGCCCAGCAGGTCCACGGCCTCGTCACCGTCACGGGTGGACGCGACCGCGTGCAGCGCGATCCCGACCGCGCGCGAGGTCCCCCACGTGCGGGCCTCGATCAGCTCCTGCTCGGCGAGCACCCTCGCCAGGTCCTGCCTCCG
>JBDSAJ010000220.1:0-6676 GCA_039922235.1 Umezawaea sp. | reverse complement strand
CCACGCCGGATGGACCTGCAGATCGCCGCGACGGCGGCCGCGAACGGGATGCCGGTGCTGACGCAGAACTTCAAGGACTTCATCGGGCTCGAACGGGCCGTGAAGGTCGTCGCCGTCTGACGCCCGGTCACAGCCCGGCCCGGTCCAGCGCGCTGCCGATGACGTGCCGCACGGCCGCGTCGCTGGGGTCGGCTGCGAGTGCGACGGCACACGGGCACTCGCCGAGGTCTCGGCCCGCTTCGGCGCAAAGGTAGACGCCGAGCACCCGCAGGTTGCGGGCGGTGTGCCGCAGCCGCAGCACCCCCTTGAACGGCACCCGGCAGTGCACGGCCTTCGCGATGTCGAACGCGACATCCGGCCGCGGCTCCACCGTGACCTGCGTGTCCAGTTCCTCCGCCAACTCGGCGACCCGGTGGCACGAGGTGCGTTCGACCAGTCGCGGATCGATGCGGGCGACCAGCCTGGTGCGCACCTCGTCGCGCCAGCCGGTGTCCGCGTCGAGGAACTCGGCGAACTCGTCCAGGCGCACCGGGTCGGGTTTCCGGGGCTGTCGTCGGCGGATCCTGCGACGATGTGTGTTCATGTGTCCAGAATCGGACAACGCCCGCCGGTTCCGGACAGCCTCACCCGCCTGCGTGCCGCCGTGACTCGGCCGTACCAACCGCCGTCACCCGCCGACCCGGAATGCCCCGCGGTGCTCCCCCGGACGTGCGCCGTCACGCACGGTCGGGGCCAACTGACCGGGTGGAGTCGGGGTAACGGCGAATCCGGCGCAGTCGATAATGCGTGCATGACAGACGGCTTCACGTTGGCGGATCGGATCGTGGCGTTGCTGGGCCACTTCCCCAACGGGCTCACCGACGCGCAGATCGCGTCGCAGCTGCGGGTCGTCCACGACCAGGTCAACTCGCGCTGCCGCACCCTGGCCGACGCGGGCATCCTGCACCGCGACGACTTCGGCCGACCGGTGATGAACAGCCTGGTGACCGAGCTGCCGCAGCGGGAGGTCGCCCGCAACACCGCGCACGAGTGGCACTGGGAGGGCAACGTCCTCGCGGAACTGGTCCGCTACTTCGAGATGGACGGCTGGGTCTTCCTGCGCGGCGACCGCGTCATGGCACAGCGCGGCGGCAGGCTGCTGCACGTGGAATCCCGCGGCTTCCCGACGAAGAAGTCCACATCGGACTCGAAACCGCCGCACCCCACGGAACAGGCGGAGAGCTGGTACGCCGACGCGCTGCTGAAGGTGCTGCGGCTGCGCCAGGACTGCCCGGACGACATCGTCGGGATCGGACTGCCGGACTTCGCTTGCTACCGCGAACTTCTCGACGACACGGCGAACGCCCTGCAGGTGATGAGGATCGACGTGTACTTGGTGCGTGCGGGCGGTCAGGTGCACGCCCTTTCGGTTCACTAGAACCGCCAACGACGAAGCCCGGCCCCCGCCGAAAGGCGAGAACCGGGCGCCGTCGTCGTGTCGGGCCGCTAGGCGGGCAGGGAGGCGATGCCGGGCGCCTGGAAGCGCTGGCCGGTCACCTTCTCCGAGATGCCCTCGCGGTCCAGGTACGGGGTGATGCCGCCGAGCCAGAACGGCCAGCCGGCGCCGAGGACCATGCAGAGGTCGATGTCCTTCGGGTCGGCGACGACGCCCTCGTCGAGCATGAGCCGGATCTCCTCGGCCATGCCCTCCAGTGCGCGTGCCTTGACCTGGTCGGCGGTCAGCGGGCGGTCGCCGAACTCCCAGAGCGCGGCGACCTCGGGGTCGACGGTCTGGTTGCCCTGCGCGTCCCACTGCCACACGGCGGTCTTGCCCGCGGCGACGAACTTCGCCATGTTCGGGCTGACGCTGAAGCGGTCCGGGAACGCGTTGTGCATCGTCTCGGCCACGTGCAGCGCCACGGCGGAACCCACCAGCTGCAACAGGATCAGCGGGGACATCGGCAGGCCGAGCGACTCGGTCGCCTTGTCCGCCACCTCGAACGGGGTGCCCTCGTCGATGGACTGCACGACCTCGCCCATGAAGCGGGTGAGGAGGCGGTTCACCACGAACGACGGCGCGTCCTTCACCAGCACGCAGGACTTCTTGAGCTGCTTGCCGACCGCGAACGCCGTGGCGAGCGTGGCGTCGTCGGTCTGCTCGGCGCGGACGATCTCCACCAGCGGCATGACCGCGACCGGGTTGAAGAAGTGGAAGCCGACGACCCGCTCGGGGTGCGCGAGCTTCGACGCCATGTCCGTGATGGACAGCGACGAGGTGTTGGTCGCGAGGATCGCCTCGGGCGACACGTGCTCCTCGACCTCGGCGAACACCTGCTGCTTCACCGCGAGGTCCTCGAACACGGCCTCGATGACGAAGTCGGCGTCGGCGAACGCCGCCTTGCTCAGCGAGCCCGAGACGAGCGCCTTGAGGCGGTTGGCCTCGTCGGGGGAGATCCGCTTCTTGCCGAGCAGCTTGTCGACCTCGCCGTGGACGTAGCCCACACCCTTGTCCACGCGCGCCTGGTCGATGTCGGTCAGCACGACCGGCACGTGCAGGCGGCGGGCGAACAGCAGCGCCATCTGCGACGCCATCAGACCGGCGCCGACGACGCCGACCTTGGTGACCTTGCGCGCCAACGACTTGTCCGGCGCGCCTGCCGGTCGCTTGGCCCGCTTCTGCACCAGGTTGAACGAGTACAGGCCCGCGCGCAGCTCGTCGCTCATCACGACGTCGGCCAGCGCCTGGGTCTCGGCCGCGTAGCCGCGGTCGAGGTCGTTCTCGCGGGCCAGCTCCAGCAGCTCCAGCGCCTTGAGCGCGCCGGGCGCCGCGCCCTTGGTCTTCCCGTGCACGATCGCCTTGGCCCGTGCCACGGCGGCGTCCCACGCCTCGCCGCGGTCGATCTCCTTGCGGGGCGGCACGACGTCGCCGTTGACGACGTCGGCCAGCCACCGCAGCGACTGCTCCAGGTAGTCCGCGGAGTCGAACAGCACGTCCGCGATACCCAGGTCGACGGCCTGCTTCGGCTTGAGCATCTTGTTCTGGTTCAGCGCGTTCTCGAAGATCACGGTGACCGCGTCGTTCGCGCCGATCAGGTTCGGCAGCAGCTGCGTGCCGCCCCAGCCGGGGAACAGCCCGAGGAAGACCTCGGGCAGCGCGATGGCCGCGGCGTTGGACGCCAGCGTCCGGTAGTGGCAGGACAGCGCCAGTTCCAGGCCGCCACCCATGACCGCGCCGTTGACGAAGGCGAAGGTCGGGATCGACGACTCGGTGAACTTGCGGAACACGTCGTGGCCGAGCTGACCGATCTGGACCGCCTGGTCGCGGTGGCTCGCGCCTTCGATGGCGGTCAGGTCAGCGCCGACGGCGAAGACGAACGGCTTGCCGGTCACCGCGATCGCCGCCGGATCCGCCGCGGCGGCCTCGTCGAACGCGGCGCTCAGGCTCACCAGGCTCTGCGGGCCGAAGGTCGACGGCCGGGTGTGGTCGAGGCCGTTGTCGATGGTGATCAGCGCGATCGGCTTGGCGAGACCCGGTACCGCGACCAGGCGGGTGACCGCCTTCGTCACGACCTCGTCCGGGAACAGGGCCTTGGCGTCGTCCAGGGACAGGATGCTCACTTGTTCTCTCCCGCCCAGTTGGGGTTCTCCCAGATCACGGTGCCACCCATGCCGATGCCGATGCACATGGTGGTGATGCCGTAGCGCACGTCGGGGCGCTCGGCGAACTGCCGGGACAGCTGCGTCATCAGCCGTACGCCCGACGAGGCCAGCGGGTGGCCGGTCGCGATGGCGCCGCCCCACTGGTTGACCCTCGGGTCGTCGTCCTTGATGCCGAAGTGGTCGAGGAAGGCCAGCACCTGCACGGCGAAGGCCTCGTTGACCTCGAACAGGCCGATGTCGTCGATGGTGAGGCCCGCGCGCTTGAGGGCCTTCTCCGTCGCGGGCACCGGGCCGATGCCCATGACCTCGGGCTCGACGCCCAGGAACGAGTAGCCGACCATCCGCATGGCGACGGGGAGGCCCAGCTCGCGAGCGGTCTCCTCCTCGGCCAGGATGCAGCCGGTCGCGCCGTCGTTCAGACCGGCCGCGTTGCCCGCGGTGATCCGGCCGTGCGGGCGGAACGGGGTCTTGAGCTTGGCCAGGTCGTCCAGCGAGGTGCCCGGACGCGGCGGCTCGTCGGCGGAGGCGAGGCCCCAGCCCTTCTCGGCGGAACGGGTCGCCACGGCCACCAGTTCGGGGCCGATCTTGCCCGCCTTGACCGCGGCGTCGTACTTGGCCTGCGAGGCCACCGCGTACGCGTCCGTGCGGTCCTTGGTGATGTCCGGGAACCGGTCGTGCAGGTTCTCCGCGGTCTGGCCCATGACCAGCGCGGAGGTGTCCACGATCCGGTCGGCGATGAAGCGCGGGTTCGGGTCGACGCCCTCACCCATCGGGTGGCGACCCATGTGCTCGACGCCGCCCGCGATGACCACGTCGTAGGCGCCCATCACGATGCCGCCCGCGGCGGTCGTCACGGCCGTCATCGCGCCCGCGCACATCCGGTCCACGGAGTAGCCGGGCACCGACTTCGGCAGCCCCGCCAGCAGTGCGGCGGTGCGGCCCAGGGTCAGGCCCTGGTCGCCGATCTGCGTCGTGGCGGCGATGGCCACCTCGTCGACGCGCTCGGGCGGCAGCTCGGGGTGGCGCCGCAGCAGTTCGCGGATCACCTTGACCACCAAGTCGTCGGCGCGGGTCTCCGCGAAGATCCCCTTTGGTCCGGCCTTGCCGAACGGCGTGCGGACGCCCTCGACGAAGACCACGTTCCGAACGCCACGAGCCACGTCGTGTCCGCTCGGTGCCGGCGCTGCTGGTGCGGCCACGGCGTCTCCTCCACGTTGAGCTGACTGAAAAGTTGGACCGGCGGTCGCAGATGCTGCTACCGATCGGTAACACCGACTTTAGCCCTAGTTACTGGCCGGTAACCACCGTGGTGGCACTGTCGACTGCGTCACACCGACTTGGCCATACCGTAGGGGCGGGCTCCTCCTTGCGCGTCCGCAGAGCACGAACGGGCGGGATGGCGAGCAGTCCGATGGGGACGCCGGGATCGTGACCAGCGAGGTTTCACGCGGCATCGGTGGCTCGTTCTGGATAGTGGCGCTATTGGAAAGATAAACTATCCATGGTGGGCGGCCTACGCGAGAGGGATGTCCGTGCGGATTTCGGAGCTGAGCAAGGCCTGCGGGGTCCCCGTGCCGACGATCAAGTACTACCTCCGCGAAGGACTGCTGCCCTCCGGTGAGCGGACCGGCCGCAACCAGGCCCAGTACGGCACCGAACACCTGCGGAGGCTCAAACTCGTGCGCGCGCTGGTCGACGTCGGGGGCCTGTCGATCGCCGCCGTCGGCGAGGTCGTCGACGTGCTGGAGAAGCCCGACCTGGCGACCCACCAGGTGCTGGGGGTCGTGCAGCGCGGCATGGGACCCGAGGAGCCCGCCGAGACCGACCGGGCCGCGCAGGACCAGGTGAACGAGTTCCTGGTGCGACGCGGCTGGGACCGCATGGCGGACGACCCGGCCGCCCGATCCCTGGCGGGAGTGCTGGAGACGGCCCACAAGCTCGGCCACCACCGGTTCGCCGAGCAGTTCGACGCCTACGCCGAAGCGTCCGTCGACATCGCCCGCCAGGACCTCGACTACGTGCGGACGCACTCGCAGGTGGACGACATCCTCGAAAGCATGGTCGTCGCCACCGTGCTGGGTGATGCCGCGCTCGCAGCACTGCGCAGGCTCGCCCAGCGGGATGCCTCGGCGCGCCTCCTCGGCGGGGAGTAGGCCACCCGAAGGAGCGCGGCGGACGTCACGCGCCACTGTCTGACCAGCTCTCCAGCGCGTGCTGCCGGATGATCTCGCGGAGCGGGTCCGGCCTCGTGGTGCCGAATCGGCCGACGATCGCCAAGTGGACCGGCACCGCGTCCCCTACCCCTGACCTGCGCATTGGTTCGCTCAGGTCAGAGGTAGGGGACGCGGGTCAGTCGGTTGGGGGTGGCGGTGGCTGGAGGGCCGCCGCGAGGGCGTCGGCGGTCAGGTCGACCTGCCAACGCCGGGCACCACCGTCGAGCAGCGCCCGTTCCACCCCGGCCGGGGTGAGGTCCTCCGGTGGCTGCCAGCAGGTGCGGCGCACCAGGTCCGGCAGCAGGAGGTTCTCGACGGGCAGCGTGTTCGCCTCCGCGATGGAGGTCAGCGCCGCCCGCACCGCGGCCAGCCGCAGGGCCGCCGCCGGGTCCTTGTCGGACCAGCGGTTGGCCGGGGGAGGGCCGTCGTGGTGGGGAGACGGCTCCGGCAGTTCGGTGCGCGGCAGAGCGGCCGCGCGCTGCAAGGCGCCCAGCCACGTGCCGACCATGCGTCGTTGCGCGCGCCCGCGGAACACGGGCAACGCCAGAAGGGCCGCTTCGTCCACGGGATTGCGGACGGCGGCGTCGACAAGTGCGGCATCGGGCAGCACTCGACCGGGCGCGATGTCGCGTTCCCGTGCCACCGAGTCCCTGGTCTCCCACAGCGAGCGCACCGCGGCCAACTGCCGGGGGTTGCGGATGCGGTGGATACCTGAGGTTCGGCGCCACGGTTCGGCACGAGGACGGCTCAGCGGCGCGTTGCGCGCAGCCTCGAACTCCTCGTGCGCCCATTCGAGCTTGCCCTGGCGTTTGAGCTCCTGCTCG
>JBDSAJ010000219.1:0-2547 GCA_039922235.1 Umezawaea sp. | reverse complement strand
CGCCCGCCTTCCGGCAAAGTCGTCGGGCGGGGCACCTTTTCTGTGGGCTGATGCGCCCCGTGGCGGCCACCGACCAGCGCTGATGCGCCGGTGGCCGTCCGGCACGGTCAGTCCGGCACCGCAGTGGTGGACAGCGCGGTCATCGGGCCACCTCGTACCGGCTGTCGTCGCCGATCAGGGCGAGCATCTGGCGGGCGGCCGTGACCGGGGGCAGCACGACCTGGACGAGCACGGACCTCACCAGGTGCGCGGGATGTGTGGGATCGGTGCCGATCAGCGTGCTCAGCACGGTGGCGTCGCCGAAATCCGGGAGCACGAGCAGGTCGGAGACGTTGCCCCGGCATCGGGCCAGTCCCTCGTCCACCCCCGCGCCGGCGAGGAACGGGACGCCCAGCGGGACGAACCCGTGGGCGCGCAACAGCTGGAGCAGGCTCTCCAGTTCGGGGGTCGGGTCGATCATGCCGACCTGCTCGACGAGATCACGGTGGACTCCGACGCCAGGACGGCCTCGCGCAGCGCCGCGCGCAGGCGCCCCACTTCCAGCGGGGTCAGCAGGAGGCCTCCCTCGCAGCGCAGGCGCACCCCTTTGCCGTCGGGTCGGGGACGGATGTCGATCGTGGATCGGTTGCCGTGCTCGGTGCGGCACAACACGCGATGTGCCCTGGTCAGGAGGTCTCGGATCATCTCGTCATGCCCCCGCGTGGTCGGTGGAGCGCGGAGTTCGAGACACGGAGCGGGCGATGTCGCACATCGTCCACACGCCAGCGGTGGTGGCGAGCGCGAGTAGCGGCCACAGGTCCTGCACGACGTTCCAGATCACGGTTGACGCCCCTCGGTGGGAGCGGTGACCCCGACCGGTCGGGGATGTCAGATCGGGGCCACCGCGGTTTGTGGTCCCTGGTGGGCCGAATGCGGTCCCGACTCGGTCGGTGCCGTTCACCAGGGACTACGGTCTCCGTTCGACCAAAAACCGTATGCCTGGAATAATGCCTAGAATGATGCCTGCCGTAAAGACATCCGATCAGGTGATTGCGCAGCTACTCCCTGTTAGGGCAAGCAGTCCTCGTTCGGCTCAACCGCGATTCTTGGAGGCCCCTGTGCGTCCCACCGTCCGTAGCCGTCGGCTGGGCACCCGTCTTGCCGCCTATCGCGCCGACAAGCGCATGTCCGGCGCGACCGTTGCGGAGGGTCTGGGCATCCAGCAGCCGCACTGGTCGAAGATCGAGACCGGCAAAGCCAAGCTGAGCCCCGAGCAATTGCGTCGCGCGGTCGAACTGCTCGGCGTCCCCGACGACGTCGCCGAGCAACTGGAGGAGCTGCGGCAGCGCGCTGACGAGCAGGGCTGGTGGCAGGAATTCGGGGACCTGCTCAGCGAACCCGTGGAGATGCTGATCGAGCTGGAAGCCTCCGCCGAACGCATCCTTGGCTACGACGGCGCGGTGATGCCCGGTCTTCTCCAGGTCCGCCGCTACGCCGAACGGATCATCACCGCGAGCGCGCCCCACCTACGGGTCGGCGACATCGACCGCTACCTGGAACTGCGGATGCGCCGCCAGCAGCGGCTGGCCGACGGGATGACCTTGCGCGCGGTGGTATCCGAAGCCGCAGTGCGCCAGCAGATCGGCGGTCGTGAGGTCTACCTGGAACAACTACGGCACATCGTCACCGTCACGCAGACGATGAACGTCAGCGTGCAGGTCGTACCGTTTACATCGGACGCGCACGCTGCACTGACCGACAATTTCGTGATCATCGAGTGGCCAGACGAGGCGGACCCCCAGGCGGTCTACGTCGATGGTCAGACCAGTTGGGCGGTGCACGAGCGCGCCGGTCTGATCCGTCAGTACCTGCACTCGTTCGCCAGCGCGCAGACCGCTGCGTTGCCCGCGCGCGAGTCACTGGTGCTGATCGAACGCCTCATCAAGGAGCAGGAATGACGATCGACAGTACGGCTTCGGGCGGCCTTCGCACCGCGAACTTCCGCACGTCCTCCTACAGCAGTGGCACCGGCAACTGCGTTGCGATCGGCCACGGCCACAGTCGGATTGGCGTGCAGGACACCAAGCAAGGCCCCGACAGCCAGGCTCGCACCACGCTGAGCTTCCCGACCAGCGCGTTCGCTACGTTCGTCACGAGGGTGACAGCGGACGATTCGCCGCTGTAGCACGGTAAAGCCACAAGTGCCCGGACCGTCGGGCGCGAAGACGCCCCCACGGCCTGCGCCTGGGGGCGTTCTCATTCACGGCTGTGGTCGTGGACTTCCTGCGCCGTGGCCAGAAGCTGTGGGAAGGGTCGAGTTCGGTCGATCTCGGCCCGTCGATGCGGGCTACGCTGACTGCCATGACCGCAGCCGCTGCGCACGACCCGAACCCGGAGGTCGACAAGACCCCCGAGGCGATCCGCGCCGCCCTGCTGCCCGAGGAGCGCAACCGGTTCGACGAGAGCTGCCGGTG
The DNA here is from genome assembly GCA_039922235.1 of Umezawaea sp. Taxonomy (GTDB): domain Bacteria; phylum Actinomycetota; class Actinomycetes; order Mycobacteriales; family Pseudonocardiaceae; genus Umezawaea. The sequence continues at coordinate 94 of JBDSAJ010000219.1, read as the reverse complement.
GGCGTTGGGCCGCGCGGCCGCGGAACAGAGCGTCGCGCCCGTGCACCAGGTCCTCGACCAGTGGCACCTGATCGCCCGGATCACCAGGCAGGAT
>JBDSAJ010000218.1:0-2814 GCA_039922235.1 Umezawaea sp. | reverse complement strand
AACCAGGACCGCCGGCTCTCCTAGGGATGAACTCCGGCTTGCGCGGAGGTCAGGCCAGGCCGATTTGCCGGGCGATGGCCTGGTTGTCCCAGAACAGGAACTCCTCGTCCATCGTGCCGAGCTTGTTCCACAGGCCGATGGTGGCGATGTTGACGGCGTACTTCTTTCCGGTCGGCTGGATGAAACCGCCCTTGCCATCGGGCATCGGCCTGGTGAAGGTGCCCTGCTGAACGCCGGCGACCGCGGTCAGACCGTCCTGGGCCACGCGCAGGTAGTGCGACTCGATCCGGGTATCCGGCGCCCAGACGAACAGGGACTTCAGGTCCTCGACGTGCCGGTCGATGCCGTCGGTGTAGTGACCGTCCGGGAAGTGCACCCGGATGTGCTTGGCATGGCTCTCACCCAGGCGCGCCCACTTCTGGTGGGTGAAGACGTCGAAGTCGAGCGCGCCGAACGTCTCCAGGTTGTGCCGCTCCTCCCGCGTGAGGCCCTTCGGGAACGGCGGGTTGGGGACGGGCGTGGCGGCCGGGTCGGGCAACGGGACCCACGGGTTGTGCCCGGCGGGCGCGGCGCCGGCCGTGGCGGTTCCGCCGGCGACTGCGGCCAGCGCCAACGCGCCGAACGCGGCGGTGCCACCGTTGGTCATGAGTGAACGTCGGTCGAGCATCACTGGTCCTCGTCTCTGTTGTCTTTTGACAGCAGCGGATCACCCCCGGAACGCGTTGGTCGCCGGGAGTGATCCGCTCTTCAAGCCTCGCTACGAGTTGCGCCAGACCGTGCCTCGACGCTCGTACTCCAACACGGTCTCGACCTGGTTGGCGAACCGCGCGCCCAAGAACCGCTCGACCAGCCACACCGCGCAGTCCAGGCCGGAGGTGATGCCACCACTGGTGACGAGGTCGCCGTCGTCGACCACGCGTGCGTTGACCACCTTCGCGCCTTCCGCGGCGAGGGCGGCCTTGCTGCCCGAGTGGGTGGTGGCCGGTCTGCCGCGGGTGAATCCGGCCGCCGACAAGGCCATCACGCCCGTGCAGACCCCGACCATGATCGCTTCGACGTCGGCGAGGCGCCGGATGAACGCCTTGTCCGCCAACAACCTCTGCATGCCCGTTCCCGGCTGGTCGTGCCGGTTGCCGCCCGGCACGACCAGCACGTCGACGTCCTGTGGTGACCAGCCGTGCGGCACTTCGATCCGCAGACCCCTCGACGCGGTGATCATGGTCGGCTTGGTGGCCGACACCAGTGTCGTCCGGATGGCGCCGCCCATGCTGGCGGCGATGGACAGCACGTCGTAGGGCGCGATGGAATCCAACTCCTCCACACCTTCGTAGAGCAGGATCTGGACACGCAACGGTGATGCCGCCGAAGCGACGGGCGCGCCTGTCGCCAACAGCCCGGTCGACAACGCGGACGCGCGCAGGAAAGTACGGCGTTCCAAGGATTTCCTCCTAGTGAGAGCCCCCTGCCGAATGGTCGGCTGGGACCCATCGGTAGTTCCCGGCGCTGTTGTGGAAGGTTTGTCGGCGTGGAGACTCCAGCTGATCTCCAGTCGACAGAAGAGCGATGCGTGCCACCGCAGCGCTCACTGCTCCGAAAAGTGTTACTCCAAGCCGATGTCGGCCAGCCACTGGCTCGTGCTCCGGGGCGTCACACCGAGCAGCTTCTGCGCGGAGCGTTCCGGTGCGATCGAGCGATCCGGGAGCGTGGCCATCCAGCGGTAGTTCTCCGCCACCCCGGCGGCGGGCCCTTCCCCGATCAAGGGCGCGATGGACGCGCCGAACTCGTCCGGGGTAACGGCCCGATAGACCACACCGTGCCCGAGCCGGGCACCGAAAGCCTCAGCCAGCTCCACTCCCGTTACCGCCGGATACTGTCCGACAGCGACCACACCACTCACATCCGTGCGCTCGAACAGCGCGACCGCGGCATCGGCGATGTCCAGGTGCGACGCCCACGAGGCGGCGAACCCGACCGGCAGCGGGTAGCCCAGCACGCCCTGTTCCCTTGCCGTTTCGACGACGGGCGGAAGCAGCAGGTTCTCGAGGAACAGTTCAGGTGCGATCACCGCGTGGGAGACACCGCTGTCCGCCAGCCCGTCGACCAGCGTCGAGACCGCGCTCGCACCGCCGCCGGGGGTGTCGATCGGGAACCCGCTGGTGGAGAACACCACACGAGACGGCTGGGCCGCGCGGACCGCGTCGACGATGTCGCGTGCATAGGCCAGGCGGTCTTCCTCCGGCCCGATCGGGAGGTGGACGAACACTCCTGCGGCACCGCGGTAGGCCTCGGCCAGTTCCGCGGCAGAACCAGTGGCCACCACCCGCGCACCAGGCACGACGGTATCCGTCTTGCGGGTCAGGGCTACCACGGGCTTGCCCGCGGCGAGGAGTGCGGCGACGACAGGGCCGCCCTGGGCGCCGGTGGCGCCATGGATCACGTAGGTCATGGATCCATTAGTGCACGAGGTGCACCGGTAACATCAACTGCACTAATGGGCATAGACTGAAAATGTGACCGATTCCTGCCTGCCGGACTGCGGCGTCGCCCGATTTCTCGCCCTGCTCAACGGACCGTGGGCGACCCTCGTCGTGCGCGAACTCCTGAACGGCCCCCACCGCTTCACCGAACTGCGCGACGCCCTGCCGGGCATCAGCCCGCACACCCTGACCAGCAGGCTGCGCCAGTTCGAGAAGTACGGCATCGTCACCCGCACCGCCTACGCCGAGATCCCTCCGCGCGTCGAGTACCGGATCACCCCCCTCGGCGAAGGACTCCGCGACGTCCTCGAAGCGATGGGCACCTGGGCCATGTCGA
>JBDSAJ010000217.1:0-7546 GCA_039922235.1 Umezawaea sp. | reverse complement strand
GCCCGACTCCCCGGAGTCGGGCCCTTCTGGGTTTGAGTGGCTGAGAGCCGCGAGTCCGGCGCTGGCAGGGTGTGTTCGACTCGCCAAGGTAAAGGGAGAAGGACCCCAACGCTGCGCGTTGGAAGGGAAAAAGCCCCCAAAGCTACGCGTTGGGGGCATCCAGGGCGGCGCGAGCCCAGGCGGCGACGGTGGGGTTGGGTGAGTGGACTGCTTTGAGGTGGATCTCGTGGGCGGCAGCCGAGTCGCCCTTGGCGGTGAGGGTGCGGCCGAGGCCGTGCAGTGCCAGTGCGGTGGTGGGAGGGTCGTCGGTGGCGATGACCTGGCGGAACAGGTTTTCGGCCTGGGCGAGGTCGTCCTGGGCGAGGTGGACCTCGCCGAGGCCTACGCGGGCTCGGGGGCCGGTGGCGATCGGGCGGGCGGCGGTGGCGGACTCGAAGGCCGTGCGGGCCTCGTCCAGTGCTCCGCGCTTGAGCAGCAGGTAGCCGAGGTTGACCGTGGACAGGTAGGCGTAGGTCGGGTGCCCGGTGTCGATCGCTCGGCGGTACGCCTGTTCGGCTTCGTCGGTGGCGTCCTGCTCCGCCAGGGTCACGCCGAGCGAGAACGCGGCGGCGGGCAGCGCGTCCGGGTCGTCCAGCGCCCGGCGGAAGCCGTCACGCGCCAGGTCGCGGTCGCCTGCGGCGTACGCGGCGTCGGCGATGCCGTACGCGTCCGCCGGGGTCGTCAGCGCCAGCAGGTCGGGGCCGAGGAAGTCGGGCAACGCCCCCGTCTGGGCCTCCACGACGAAGTCCAGCACCTCGTAGCTGTCGCGGACCCGGCGGAGCAGCGCCACCTGCGAGGTCACCGGCCGCGTCCCCCACTCCAGGCCGGTGAACATCAGCTCCGGGGTCGCGTCCACGCCGACGGTGATGCGCTCCAGGTACTTCGGGAACAGGTGGAGCAGTTCGGGGTGGGCGATCGGGCGGCGCAGGCCCGCGCGGCGGGCGTCCACGGCCGCCTGCACGACGGCCTGGCCTGCTGGGCTGTCACGTCGGCCCGCGCGGAGCTTGCGGACCAGTTCCTCGCCGCCCACCAGCACTTCACCGATGCCGGTGGTCTCGGTGATGCCGACTTCGTCCGGGTAGTCCTCGCGGGCCGCGGCGAGTTCGGTGGCGGTCAGCTCGAACGGCAGGTCGATGATGGTGGCCCTGGCCAGTGCGGCGCGGGCGGCCGCGCCCACGTCCGAGCTGGTGCGCAGGGCAGCCTCGTAGTTGGCGCTGGTGATGGTGCCGACCAGCACCGCCCGTTCGGCCCAGAAGTCGAGCACCGAGGCGGTCAGCAGGTCCAAGTCGGCCGAGACCAGGTCGTCCAGCAGCACGACCGCGCCCTCCAGCGGCAACGCGGGCTCCAGGCGGGACAGCTCGGCGACGGCCTTCGCGTCACGGGGCAGCACCAGTTGGGCCTCGGGGAACGCCTGCCGCAGCGCCTCGGCCAGCGTGCGGGACTTGCCCGCCTTCGACTCGCCGCGCAGCAGCACGAAACGCCGTGCCCCCAACGCGAACCGCAACTGCCCGTCGACGGCACGGGGCACGTACGGGTTGGTGCCGTCGGTGTACCGGGTCCTGGTCACGCCGAAGTCCACGTCGGCCGCCAACCGCACCTTCGGCAGCGGCCAGTTGCGCAGCAGCGGACCCAGTGCGGCCCGCCAGTCGCGGTCCGCCCTGGCCTTCTTCTCCGCCCATTCCGCGCGCTTGCCGTACACCGCGGCCAGCAGTCCGACCAGCACCAGCACCAGCGCGACCGGCAGGACCGCCGGGGGTTTGCCGATCGCCGCGTACACCGCCAGCAGTGCTCCCACCACCAGCGCGACCAGGCCGCAGCGGAACGCCGTGCGGGCACGGCGCAGTTCAGTGCTCAACGGAGCCACGTCAGCCACGGATGATGTCTATCACCAACGGCCCTTGCTCTACCGCGGAGTCGGCGATCGAATAACCGCCGTCCAGTGCTTCCAACGCGTAGGGAACGGCGTCCGGGGTGTCGGTGCGCAGCTCCAGCAGCGGCTGCCCGGCCGACACGCGGTCACCCGGCTTGGCCAGGCAGAGGATGCCCGCGCCCGCCTGCACCGGGTCTTCCTTGCGGGCACGACCAGCGCCGAGCCGCCACGCGGCGACACCGACGGCGTAGGCGTCCAGCGTGGCCAGCACGCCGTCCTCGGTAGCCGTGACCACGTGCTTGTGCCCGCCGACCGGCAGCGGCGCGTCCGGGTCTCCGCCCTGGGCGCGGATCATCCGCTCCCAGGTCTCGTACGCCCGGCCGGACGCCAGCACCTCGGCCGGGTCGGTCGAGATCCCGGCCAGCGCCAGCATTTCGCGGGCCAGCGCCACCGTCAGCTCGACCACGTCGGCCGGGCCGCCGCCGCGCAGGACGTCCACCGACTCGGCGACCTCGACGGCGTTGCCGACCGCGGCCCCCAGTGGGACCGACATGTCCGTGAGCATCGCGCTGATCTTCAAGCCGTGGTCGACGCCGATGGCCACCAGCGCGTCGGCCAGCGAACGGGCCTGCGGCAGGGTCTTCATGAACGCGCCGGAGCCGACCTTCACGTCCAGCACCAGCGCTTCGGCGCCCTCGGCGATCTTCTTGCTCATGATCGAACTGGCGATCAGCGGGATGGACTCGACCGTCGAGGTCACGTCGCGCAGCGCGTACAGCTTGCGGTCGGCGGGTGCCAGCCCATCGGTGGCCGCGCAGACGACAGCGCCGACCGACGAGAGCTGCGCGGCGATCTCGTCCAGCGACAGCTGGGCGCGCCAGCCGGGGATGGACTCCAGCTTGTCCAGCGTGCCGCCGGTGTGGCCGAGGCCCCGGCCGGAGAGCTGGGGCACGGCCGCGCCGCACGCCGCGACCAGCGGCGCGAGCGGCAGCGTGATCTTGTCGCCGACCCCGCCGGTCGAGTGCTTGTCCACGGTCGGGCGGTCCACGTCCAGCGAGAGCCGGTCGCCCGACAGGACCATCGCCCTGGTCCAGCGGGCCGTCTCGGACGAACTCATGCCGTTGAGGAAGATCGCCATGGCCAGCGCGGACATCTGCTCGTCCGCGACCGCGCCGCGGGTGTACGCGTCGACCACCCAGTCGATCTGCTCGTCGGTGAGCACGTGCCCGTCACGCTTGGCCCGGATCACGTCGACCGCGCTGAAGCTCATGGGAGGTCCTCCGGCCCGAACGCGTCGGGCAGCACGTCGCTCATCGGCAGCGGTCCGCGCGGCGTGTCGACCAGGCAGTCCGACCCGCCCAGCTCGAACAGCACCTGGCGGCACCGGCCGCACGGCATCAGCAGGTCGCCGGTGCCGCTCCGGCAGGCTACGGCGACGAAGCGGCCGCCGCCGGTCAGGCGGAGCTGGCCAGCCATCGTGCACTCGGCGCACAGCCCGACGCCGTACGCGGCGTTCTCCACATTGCAGCCGACGACGATCCGGCCGTCGTCGCAGAGCGCCGCCGAGCCGACCTGGAGGCCGGAGTACGGGCAGTAGGCGTTCTGCGCGGCCTCGACCGCGCGTGCCCTGAGCAGCTCCCAATCAACCACGGCGGTACACCACCCCGTCGGCCGCGGGCATCCGCAGCCGCTGCGACGCGACCGCGAGCACGACCAGCGTCACCAGGTGCGGCGCGTACGCGGTCAGTTCGCTCGGCACCTCGTCGACGCTGTAGTAGATGCCGTACAGCACGCCCGCGGCGGCGATCCCGGCCGCGGCGGCGAACCAGCGGCGGTTGATGAGCTGCCAGACCACGATGACCGCGAGCAGCAGCACGGCGCCGTAGACCAGCGCGAGGAACGTCTTGCCGCCGCTGCGCAGCTGGAGCCCGTCGGCGTAGCCGAACAGGGCCGCACCGCCGAGCAGCCCACCCGGCCGCCAGTTGCCGAAGATCATCGCAGCGAGGCCGATGAAGCCGCGGCCGTTGGTCTGGCCTTCGAGGTAGCCGGGGTTGCCGGGGTTGAGCACGAGCGCCGCGCCACCGATGCCCGCGAGGGCTCCGGACATGACCACGGCCGCGTACTTGTACAGGTAGACGTTGACGCCCAGCGACTCCGCAGCGGCCGGGTTCTCGCCGCACGACCGCAGGCGCAGGCCGAACCGCGTCCGCCACAGGACCAGGTAGCTGCCGATCACGAACAGGACCGCCAGCATCGTCAACGGGGAGACGCCGGTGATCAGGCCGCGCAGGATGCCCGCGATGTCGGAGATGGCCACCCGCTGCTCGTCCTCGACGGTCTTGAGCCAGTCGGACAGCCCGCCCGCCGAGTAGGTGTCGAACTTCGGCACGGCCGGGGACTCGCGCGGGTTGTGCGAGATCGGGAAGAAGATCAGCGTCGACAGGTACTTGGTCAGGCCCGCGCCGAGCAGGTTGATCGCCACACCGGAGACGATGTGGTTGACGCCGAACGTCACCGTGGCGACGGCGTGCAGCAGTCCGCCCAGCGCGCCGAACGCGGCGGCGGCGATCAGCGCGGCCCACGGGCCCCACTGGTAACCCGCCCAGGCCGCGCCCCAGGTACCCATGATCATCATGCCTTCGAGGCCGATGTTCACCACGCCCGCGCGCTCGGCCCACAGGCCGCCGAGGCCGGCGAGCAGGATCGGCAGCGCCAGCCGGACGGCGGTCTGGATGGTGCCCGACGACGTCAGCTGCGGCACGTCGGTCAGGTACGAGGTGGTGGACAGCAGCGCGATGGCGCCCGCCATCGCGATCATGCCGAGCGCCCAGCCGGGCAGCGCCTTCTTGCGCGGCGGGGGGATCGACGTCAGCGGGGCTTCGACCAGCGCGGTCACGCGGCACCTCCCACGGGCTCGGCGGTGCCGAGCTGTCGGCCGACGCGCCGTTGTTCGGCGGCCAGCTCATAGCGGCGGACGACCTCGTAGGCGACCACGACGGACAGCACGATCGCACCCTGCATGATCGTCACGATCTCCCTCGGCACGCCCACGTTGTCCAACGCGAGCCCCGACTTGTCCAGGAACGCCCACAGCAGCGCGCCGAACGCGATGCCACCGGGGTGGTTGCGGCCGAGCAGCGCGACGGCGATGCCGGAGAAACCGATGCCCGCCGGGAAGTTCAGGTTGTACGTGTGGTCGCGGCCGAGGATCTCCGGCATCGAGACCAGACCCGCGATGGCCCCGGAGAGCAGCATCGCGACCAGGACCATCTTCTTCGCGCTCACGCCACCGGCGGCGGCCGCGGTGGCCGACTCGCCGGACGCGCGCAGCTCGAAGCCGAAGCGGGTGCGGTTCATCATCACCCAGTAGCCGATGCCCAGCGCCGCGGCCAGGAACACCAGGCCGAACACCGTGCCGGAGGTGCCGAACGAGATGCCGGGGACCCAGCCGGACGACGGGATCTCCGGCGTGCGGATGTTGTTGCCCCGCAGCTCGCCGAACACGTCGTCGCGGATCAGGTACGCGGCCAGGCCGAGCGCCAGCCCGTTCATCATGATCGTGGAGATGACCTCGTTGACGCCGCGCGTCACCTTGAGGATCGCCGGGATCGCGGCCCACGCGGCACCCGCGATGGCGGCGACCAGGATGACCGCCAGCGCGTGGATGCCGGGCGGCAGCGCGATCGAGCCGCCGAACACGGCCGCGACGACCGCCGCGACCCGGTACTGGCCCTCGACGCCGATGTTGAACAGGTTCATCTGGAAGCCGATCGCGACGGCGAGCGCCGCGATGTAGTACACGCCGGTGCTGTTGATGATGTCGACCGCCGTCGTACCCTCGCCGACCTGCGACACCATCGCGCCGAACGCCTTCAGGGGGTTCGCCCCCGAGACCACCAGCGCGATCCCGCAGAGCAGCGCGGAGAACAGGATCGCCAGGAAGGGCGGGAGCAGGTTGCCGCGCAGCTTGCCCATCAGCGCTCGCCTCCTGGAACGTCACTACGGGTGTCCACTGTGTCTGATCCTCTGGAGAGCTCGGCGACGGCGTCACTGGTGCTACCGGCACCGGTCATCGCGCTGCCAAGGTCTTCCGGGGTGACGGTGTTGGGGTCCGCGTCGGCGACCAGCCTGCCGCGCAGCATGACCTTGATGGTGTCCGACAGGCCGATCAGCTCGTCCAGGTCGGCGGAGATGAGGAGCACGGCCAGCCCCGCGACCCGCGCGCGCTTGATCTCGTCCCAGATCAGCGCCTGCGCGCCGACGTCGACGCCGCGGGTCGGGTGCGACGCGATGAGCAGCACCGGGTCGCCGGACAGCTCTCGGCCGACGACCAGCTTCTGCTGGTTGCCGCCGGACAGCGCGGCGGCGGCCACGTCGATGCCCGGCGTGCGGACGTCGAACTCGTCCACGATGCGCTGGGTGTCCTGCTTGGCGCCCGCGATGTCGAGCCAGGCGCCCTTCGCGGTGGGCTTGCGGGTCTGGTAGCCCAGGATCCGGTTGGCCCACAGCGGTTGCGTGAGCAGCAGGCCCTGGCGGTGGCGGTCCTCGGGGATGTACCCGATGCCCGCCTCGCGCCGGGCGAGCGTGCCCAGCTTGGTGAGGTCCTGCGGGACGCCGTCGGCGTTGACGAGGGAGACGTGCCCGGACGACGCCTTGCGCATCCCCATGATCGTCTCGACCAGTTCGGTCTGGCCGTTGCCCTCGACGCCCGCGATGCCGACGACCTCGCCGGAGCGGACCACGAGGTCGATGCCGTCGAGCACCGGCCGGGTGCCCTCCTGCGCCACCAGCGCCAAACCCTCGACGCGGAGCACCTCGCGGTCGGTGACCGTGGACTCCCTGGTCTCCGGGCTGGGCAGTTCGCTGCCGACCATCATCTCCGCGAGCTGCCGGGAGCTGACGGCCTTCGGGTCGGCGGTGCCGACCGTCGTGCCGCGGCGGATGACCGTCACGGAGTCGGCGATCGCGCGCACCTCGTCCAGCTTGTGCGAGATGAAGAGGAACGTGAAGCCCTGCTCCTGCATGCCGCGCAGGGTGGCGAACAGCTCGTCCACCTCCTGCGGCACGAGCACCGCGGTCGGCTCGTCGAGGATGATCACCTTGGCGCCGCGGTACAGCACCTTCAGGATCTCCACGCGCTGCCGGTCCGCGACGCCGAGCCGTTCCACCAGCACGCCGGGGTCGACGCTGAGGCCAGTTCGGCCCGCCAGTTCGAGGATCCGCTTGCGCGCCTTGCCTCCGATGCCGTGCAGCGCCTCGGCGCCGAGCACGACGTTCTCCTGCACGGTCAGGTTGTCGGCCAGCATGAAGTGCTGGTGCACCATGCCGATCCCGACCTTGATCGCGTCGGCGGGGGTGCGGAAGTGGACCCGGTTGCCCGCCACGTCGATGGTGCCCTCATCGGGTTGCTGCATCCCGTAGAGGATCTTCATCAGGGTGGACTTGCCCGCGCCGTTCTCACCGCACAGGGCGTGGACTTCACCGACCCGGACGCTCAGGTGGACGTCGCTGTTGGCGACGACGCCGGGGAAGCGCTTGGTGATGCCGGACAGCACGACGGCGGGCGGGCCTTCGGGATCCCCGATGGCCGCTGGCAAGTCGGCGGAGGTGGAACTGCTCATCGTTGAAAACTCCCAT
>JBDSAJ010000216.1:0-3269 GCA_039922235.1 Umezawaea sp. | reverse complement strand
GTCGAGCGCAAGATCGAAGCGCTGCGCGCGTACGGCAAGGAACTCGAGCCGTGGCCCAACCCGCGCAGCGAACGGGGTGTCCGCGCCCTGGCCGAGTACCGCGGTTCGCAGATCTCCGCCGGCTTCGCCGAAGCGTTCGAGATCGTCCGGATCGTGCACTGACTTCGCCCCTGACCACTTCCTGCCGCGCTTAGAGACGGGTGAACGGAATGACCAGTACTGTCGCTGAATACGAGATCCTGGCCCAGCTGAACGAGTTGACCTCGGTCGCGGTCATCGGGATGGGCTACGTCGGCCTCCCCACCGCGCTCGGTCTGCACGAGAGCGGCGTCCAAGTGATCGGCATAGACCTCTCGCAGAACCGGCTCGACGCGATCCGCTCCGGTGAGGTCGACCTGATCGAGGCCGACCACCGCCGGCTGGAGAAGGCCGTGCACCAGGAGGACTTCCAGCTCACCGCCGACTCGGCGCGGATGGCCGAGGCCGACGCGGTGCTGGTGTGCGTGCCGACCGGGCTGGACGAGTACCTGATGCCCGATCTCGGCCCGCTGGAGAGCGCCTGTGCCGCACTGGTCGCGCACGCCCGTGCGGGCCAGACGCTGATCCTCACCTCCACCAGCTACGTCGGCACCGCCGGTCGGCTGCTGGTGAAGCCGTTGGTGGCCAAGGGGTTCAAGGTCGGCCGCGACATCTTCGTCGCGTCCAGCCCCGAGCGCATCGACCCCGGCAACGCCACGCACACGCAGCAGGAGACCCCGCGGGTGCTGGGCGGTGTGACCCCGACCTGCACCGCGATGGCGCAGCGCGTGGTCAACCTGCTGACCCCGCAGGTCTACTGCGTCAGCTCGGCGGAGGTGGCCGAGCTGACCAAGCTGTACGAGAACACCTTCCGCGCGGTGAACATCGCGCTGGCCAACGAGTTCGCGGAGATCAGCGACGGCTTCTCGATCGACCCCATCGAGGTGATCGAGGCGGCGGCGAGCAAGCCCTACGGCTTCATGGCCTTCCACCCCGGCCCCGGCGTCGGCGGCCACTGCATCCCGTGCGATCCGCACTACCTGCTCTGGCAGCTCCGCGCGACGCGGAGCAACGCGCCACTCGTCACCCAGGCCATGCACGCCATCGCGGAGCGGCCGAAGCAGGTCGTCGAGCGAGTGGTGAACACCCTGTCCCGGAACGGGAAGGGCTTGGCGGGCGCCCGCGTGCTGGTGGTCGGCGTGACGTACAAGCCCGGCGTCCAGGACGTCCGGTCCTCCTCCGCCCTGGACATCATCGACCTGATGGCGGTGAAGGGCGCGAAGGTCGACTACTACGACCCGCTGGTGCCGAACATCCGCGTCACGGGCGGCTCGCTGGACAGCGTCGTGGAGCCGAACGGCGGCGACTGGGACGTCGCGCTGATCCACACCGTCCAGCCCGGCCACAGCTACGACTGGCTCTCCCAGTGCGCGGTCGTCATCGACGCCACCTACCGCTTCAACCCCGCGCTGTTCAAGAACTGAAAGGACTCCTGACGTGCGTTATCTGATCACCGGCGGCGCCGGGTTCATCGGCTCCCACCTGACCGAGCACCTGCTGGAACGCGGCCACGAGGTCGTCGCGCTCGACAACCTCAGCACCGGCACGCTCGACAACCTCGCGGGCTACAAGGACAACCCCGGCTTCCGCTTCGTGCGCGGCTCGGTGACCGATCCGGCGGCGGTCGAGTCGTGCATGGACGGCGTCGAGGCGGTCTTCCACCTCGCGGCCGCGGTCGGCGTCTTCACCATCCTCGACAAGACGCTGGAAAGCCTCCGCACCAACCTGCACGGCACGGAGAACCTGCTGGACGCCGCGCTGCGGCACGACGTGCCGATCCTGGTGGCGTCCACCAGCGAGATCTACGGCAAGAACACCGCCAACGGCCTCACCGAGGACTCCGACCGGATCATCGGCTCGCCGCTGAAGAACCGGTGGTCCTACGCCGAGGCCAAGGCGCTGGACGAGACGTTCGCCTACCTGTACGCGGTCGAGCACGGCCTGCGCACGGTGATCGTCCGGCCGTTCAACACGGTCGGCCCCCGCCAGACCGGCCGCTACGGCATGGTCATCCCGCGCTTCGTGACGCAGGCGCTGGCGGGCGAGCCGATCACGGTGTTCGGCGACGGCCAGCAGACGCGCTGCTTCTGCCACGTCCACGACGTCGTGCCCGCGCTGGTGGCGCTGCTGTCCGACGAAGCCGCCTACGGCAAGGTGTTCAACCTCGGCAGCACCGAGCAGACGACCATCGCCCGGCTCGCCGAGCGGGTGATCTCCGCGACGGGTTCGTCGAGCACCATCGTGAAGGTGCCGTACGAGGAGGCCTACGGCGACGGCTACGAGGACATGCACCGCCGCATCCCCGACTGCGCCCGCGCGTTCGACCAGATCGGCTTCAATCCCATCCGCACGCTGGACGACATCATCGAAGCTGTCGTCGCGGACCGGGGCGGCTCCTGACCCGCCGCCGAGGGGCGCGATCAGCGGAGCATTGCGTTGGGGTGCAAGGGCCTTCGGGGCCGGTGGGGATGTCGCCATCCACGCCGGCCCCGGAGGCCCTCACCCATGCCAAGACCGCGTGTCCCTCAGTCAGATACGCCGAAACCACTCAGTCAGACACCCCGAACTCGGTGTTCGGACACCGTCCTGCGTTCGTCGGGGTGGCCGAACGTTGCGCTTGGGGTGCGTGAGCGTTCGACACGGGGTGTCTGAGTGGTCGGCTCGCGGGGTGGGGCAGTTTTGGAGACCCCAACGCTGCGCGTTGGGGGGCCGAGCTTGCGGTAGATCGTCTCCAGGGTTGCGGCGGCCTCGTTCGGCAGCAGGTTCAGCGTCGCCGCGATCGCCTCGACGCCCGCGGCGTGCGCGGCGAGTTCGGCGACCCGCAGTTCGATCTCATTGAGCACGGACGGATCTCCCTTCACTGTCTGCCTCGATGTCGGCGAACTCGCCGGCCAGGGCGGCCCGGCCCGCGACGCCGAGCTTGCGGTACACGCGGGTCAGGTGCTGTTCCACCGTGCTCACCGTGATGTACAGCGTCTCCGCGATCTGTCGGTTGGTGTGGCCGTCCACCGCCAGTTCGACCACCCTCAGCTCCGCATGGCTCAGCACGGACGACGACGAGGCCGGTTCCGGGCGCGCGACGGGCCGGGCGGCGACCGGCCGGGGTACCTGCCTCACCTGGCGCAGCACCTGCACCGGCTTCACCAGGCTCGGGGCACGTTCCGCGCGCTGGCTCAGCTGGTTGATCGCCA
>JBDSAJ010000215.1:0-4115 GCA_039922235.1 Umezawaea sp. | reverse complement strand
CGATCACCGAGCCGGACGGCGGCTCGGACGTCGCCGCACTGCGCACCACGGCTGTCCGCGACGGCGACGACTACGTCGTCAACGGCACCAAGACGTTCATCACCTCCGGCGCCCGCGCGGACTTCGTCACCACGGCCGTGCGCACCGGCGGTCCCGGCCACGAGGGCATCAGCCTGCTGGTGGTGGACCGCGGCATCGACGTCGTGCGCAGGCTGGAGAAGATGGGCTGGCACTGCTCGGACACCGCCGAACTGTCCTTCGTGGACGTTCGCGTGCCCGTGCGCAACCTCATCGGGTCGGAGCACGGCGGGTTCGCACTGATCATGCGCCAGTTCCAGGTCGAGCGGATCACCATGGCCGTCGAGGCGTACGCCACCGCCCAGCGCTGCCTCGACCTGACGCTGGCCTACGTCCGCACCCGCGAGACGTTCGGCAGGCCGCTGGTGAAGCGCCAGCTGGTCAGCCACAAGCTGGTGGAGATGGCGCAGCGGACCGAACTAGCCCGCACGTACACCCGCGAGGTGGCCGCGATGGTGGCCGAGGGCCGCGAGTGCGTGGCCCAGGTGTGCTTCGCCAAGAACGCCGCCGTCGCCGCGTGCGACTTCGTGGTCGACGAGGCCGTGCAGCTGCACGGCGGCTTCGGCTACCTGCGCGACGCCGAGGTCGAACGGCACTACCGCGACGCCCGCATCCTCGGCATCGGCGGCGGCACCACCGAGGTCATGGCCGAACTGGCCGCCCGACGATTGGGGTTCACGTCATGACCGCGCTGCGCTCGGTGCTCGACACCGGATCGGCGGAGTACCAGGACAACCGGGCCGCCCTGCTGGCCAAGATCGAGGAGTTGGACGGGGAACAGGCCAAGGCGCTCGCGGGCGGTGGGCCGAAGTACACCGAGCGGCACCACAAGCGCGGGAAGCTGTTGGCGCGCGAGCGGATCGAGCTGCTGGTCGACGAGGACAGCCCGTTCCTGGAATTGTCGCCGCTGGCCGCGTGGGGCACGGACTTCCCGGTCGGCGCGAGCATCGTGACCGGTATCGGCGTGGTCGAGGGCGTCGAGTGCCTGGTGGTTGCGAACGACCCGACGGTGCGTGGCGGCGCGAGCAACCCGTGGACGCTGCGCAAGACGTTCCGCGCCAACGACATCGCGTTCGCCAACCGGCTCCCGGTGGTGAGCCTGGTCGAGTCCGGCGGCGCGGACCTGCCCAGCCAGGCGGAGATCTTCATCCCCGGCGGCCGGGCGTTCCGCGACCTGACCCGGCTGTCGGCGGCGGGCATCCCCACCGTGACGGCGGTGTTCGGCAACGCGACGGCGGGCGGCGCGTACGTGCCGGGCATGTCCGACCACGTCGTGATGATCAAGGAACGGTCGAAGGTGTTCCTCGGCGGTCCGCCGCTGGTCAAGATGGCGACCGGCGAGGAGGCCGAGGACGAGGCGCTCGGCGGCGCGCACATGCACGGCACCGTGTCGGGCCTGGCGGACTACGTGGCCGAGGACGAGGTGGACGCGATCCGGCTGACCCGGCGGATCGTGGCGCGGCTCAACTGGCGCAAGCTCGGGCCGGCCGCGAAACCGGTGGAGGAGCCCCGCTACAGCGCCGAGGAGCTGCTGGGGCTGGTGCCGACCGACCAGCGGATCCCGTTCGACCCGCGCGAGGTGATCGCGCGGATCGTGGACGGCTCGCGGTTCGACGAGTTCAAGCCCGGCTACGGCACGAGCCTGGTCACCGGGTGGGCTGACCTGCACGGCTACCCGGTCGGCATCCTGGCCAACGCGCGCGGGGTGCTGTTCAGCGAGGAGTCGCAGAAGGCGACGCAGTTCATCCAGCTGGCGAACTCCGCGGACACGCCGCTGCTGTTCCTGCAGAACACCACCGGGTACATGGTCGGCGCGCAGTACGAGCAGGGCGGCATCATCAAGCACGGCGCGATGATGATCAACGCCGTGTCGAACAGCAGGGTGCCGCACCTCACGGTGAACCTGGGCGCCTCCTACGGCGCGGGCAACTACGGCATGTGCGGCCGGGCGTTCGACCCGCGGTTCCTGTTCACCTGGCCCAACGCGAAGTCCGCCGTGATGGGGCCGGTGCAGCTCGCGGGCGTGCTGTCGATCGTCGCGCGGCAGGCCGCCGCGGCGAAGGGGCAGGATTACAACGAGGAGCACGACGCCGCCATGCGGCAGATGGTCGAAGGGCAGATCGAGCAGCAGTCGCTGGCCGCGTTCCTGTCCGGACGGCTCTACGACGACGGGGTCATCGACCCCCGCGACACCCGCACGGTGCTCGGCCTCTGCCTGTCCGCGATCCACAGCGGACCGATCAAGGGCGCCGACGGCTACGGCGTCTTCCGGATGTGATGGGACGATGATCCAGACTCTGCTGATCGCGAACCGGGGCGAGATCGCCCGCCGGATCATCCGCACGTGCCGGGAACTCGGCATCGCGCCGGTTGCCGTGCACTCCGACCCGGACGCCGACGCGCCGCACGTCGCCGAGGCCGACTCGGCCGTGCGGCTGCCCGGCGCCACGCCCGCCGAGACCTACCTGCGGGCCGACCTGCTGGTCGCCGCCGCCGTGAGCGCGGGCGCGGACGCCGTGCACCCCGGCTACGGCTTCCTGTCCGAGAACGCCGACTTCGCCCGCGCGGTGCTCGCCGCCGGGCTGACCTGGGTCGGTCCGACGCCGGAGGCCATCGAGGCGATGGGCTCCAAGGTGGCGGCGAAGAAGCGGATGGCCTCGGCGGGCGTGCCGGTGCTGGCCGAGCTTGACCCGGACGTCGTCCTGGATTCGGACTTCCCGTTGCTGGTCAAGGCATCCGCCGGGGGTGGCGGCCGGGGGATGCGCGAGGTGCGCTCCCGCGCCGACCTGGCCGAGGGCGTCGCCGCCGCCCGCCGCGAGGCGGAGTCGGCGTTCGGCGACGGCACGGTGTTCTGCGAACCGCTGCTGGAGGGCGCACGGCACGTCGAGGTGCAGGTGCTCGCCGACACCCACGGCACGGTGTGGGCGCTGGGCGAGCGCGAGTGCTCGATCCAGCGGCGGCACCAGAAGATCGTCGAGGAGACCCCGAGCCCCGCCGTCGACGCCGGGGTGCGCCAACGCCTCTACCACGCGGCGACGGCCGCCGCCGAGGCGATCGGGTACGTCGGTGCGGGCACGGTCGAGTTCCTGTTCAAGGACGGGGACTTCCACTTCCTGGAGGTCAACACCCGCCTCCAGGTCGAGCACCCGGTGACCGAGCTGGTCTTCGGCGTCGACCTGGTGGCGTGGCAGCTCGCCATCGCGGAGGGTGCGGCGCTGCCCGCCGAACCGCCGACCCCGAACGGCCACGCGATCGAGGTCCGCCTGTACGCCGAGGACCCGGCCCACGACTGGCGGCCCGCGAGCGGGACGCTGCACCGGTTCGAGGTGCCCGGTGACGTGCGGGTGGACAGCGGTGTGGAGAACGGCTCCGTCGTCGGAGTGCACTACGACCCCATGCTGGCCAAGGTGATCGCCTGGGCGCCGGATCGCACGAGTGCGGCCCGCAAGCTCGCCGCCGCTCTGGTGGGCGCCCGCATCCACGGCTTGGTCACGAACCGCGCCCTGCTCGTGGACGTCCTGCGGCACCCGGAGTTCCTGGCGGGCAACACCCACACCGGTTTTCTGGACGAGCACCGGCTCACCGAGGCGCGGGACTGCGACTTGGCCCCGAGCGCACTGGCGGCGGCGCTCGCCCAGGCGGCGCGTCGGCACACGGGCGCTCTGCCGATCGGGTGGCGCAACCTCCCGTCGCAGTCGCGGTGCGTGAGGTACGAGAACGTCGAGGTCGACTACCGGCACACCCGTGACGGCATCGAAACCAGCCTGCCGTTCACCGTCGTCTCGGCCGACGCGGACACCGTCGTGCTGGAACGTGATGGTTTGCGAAACCGTTTCCACGTCAGCGTTTACGGCGACACCGTCGAAGTCGACTCACGGCTGGGCGCCGTGACGCTCCAGACCATTCCCCGTTTTCCCGAGCCCGAGGCGAAGGTGGCGCCCGGCGCGACCGTCGCCCCGATGCCCGGCACGGTCGTCCGGGTCGCGGTCGAGCAGGGGCAGCGGGTCGAGGCGGGCGCGGAGCTGCTCGTGCTGGAA
>JBDSAJ010000214.1:0-8226 GCA_039922235.1 Umezawaea sp. | reverse complement strand
AGGTGTCGGCGAGTTCGGCGTGGATGGTGTCGTGGGTGACCGGCTGGCCGCAGTGGTGGCAGAGCAGGTCGACCTGGAGTGGCCGGCCGCAGGAGTGCTTGCGGGCGAGGAACGGGGCGTCCACCGCCCACTTGTCGCCCCACTGGCTCAGGGCGAGCATGACCGGGAACAGTTCTCTGCCTGCCTCGGTGAAGTGGTACTCGTGGCGTGGCGGGTGTTCGCTGTACTGCCTGCGCTCGACGACCCCGGCAGCCTCCAGCTTGCGGAGCCGGTCGGCGAGGATGTCGCGCGAGGCTCCGGTGTAGCCGGCGATGCGGGCGAAGCGGTGCACGCCGTAGGCGATCTCGCGGACGGCCAGCAGCGACCACCGCTCGCCGAGGACGTCCAGCGCGGCCGCGACCGAGCACGGGCGAACCCCCAGTGGCAGGTCGGCCATGCTCAGACCAGGCCGTTGCTCGGGCTCGGGTTCCGTCATCAGCCCAGCCTAGCGCGGTGTGTTGCCCTTTCCAACTCACTGGTCTACCGTCACGGCCAGTCAGTAGGAAATCACAACACACCAGCAGTGTCCGGAACCGAGGCGTCGCCACGTGGCAGTTGGTGGTGGTTCCCCGAAGTCGGCCCTTCGTCCGATCAAGCGAGAATCCTCAGGGGGCAGAAGATGACTACGGCGCGCGATCCCAAGCTGCCGGCGAAGCTGGCCGCACACCCGTCGGTGCAGGCCGTGCTCGCCCGGCGCGGGACCGGTGACGTCGTGAGCCCGCCCGCGGTGATCGACGCCGACTGGCTGCGCGCACTGTGCCTCGCGGCGGGTGCGGACGACGCGGCCGCGATCAGCCTGGACCACCCCGACCTCGTTGGCGAGCGCGAACACGTGCTGTCCGCGTTGCCTGGCACCCGCTCGCTGGTGGCGATGGTGTTCCGGTTGAACCGCGACAACTGCCGCTCCCCGGCCCGCAGCGTGGCCAACCAGGAGTTCCACCAGACCGACGAGCAGGCCAACCACGCCGCCCGCGACGTCACCCAGGCGCTGCAGGACGCGGGCCACCGGGCGCTCAACCCCTCGGTCGGCTTCCCCCAGGAGATGGACCGCTTCCCCACCGAGCGGATCTGGGTGGTGGCGCACAAGACGGTCGCGGTGGCCGCGGGACTCGGCGTGATGGGCCTGCACCGCAACGTGATCCACCCGAAGTTCGGCAACTTCGTGCTGCTGGCCACCGTCCTGGTGGACGCGGAGGTGAGCGAGCACGGGCAAGCGCTGGACTACAACCCGTGCATCGACTGCAAGCTGTGCGTCGCCGCCTGCCCGGTCGGTGCCATCAGCAAGGACGGGGCATTCGACGCGCTGGCCTGCACCACGCACAACTACCGCGAGTTCATGAGCGGGTTCACCGACTGGGCGCAGACCGTGGCCGACAGCCAGGACGCCGCGGACTACCGCTCCAGGGTCACCGCTTCCGAGAGCGCCTCCATGTGGCAGAGCCTCACCCACCCGCCCGGCTACAAGTCCGGCTACTGCATGGCCGTCTGCCCCGGCGGCGAGGACGTACTCGGCCCGTACCTGGATGACCGCAAGGCCTTCATGGACACCGTCCTGCGACCGCTGCAGGACAAGGAGGAGACCCTGTACGTCCTGCCGGGCTCGCACGCGCAGGAGTACGCCCAGCGCCGGTTCCCCCACAAGCCCGTCAAGGAGGTCACCGGCGGCTGGCAACCACCTGACTCCTCCTGATCGGTCATCCGTCGGTGGGAATCCGGCCGCGGTCAGGACGGCAGGTCGGTCGGGTTGTCGGCGAGCACGCAGGCGACGGGCGGATCGAGTTCGAGGGTCTCGACCCGGAGATGGGCGAAGCCCGCCTGGGTGAGCGCGTCCTGGAGTTCTTGGGCGGCTCGGGCCGTGGTGGCACCGGGGGAGCGGGGCTGGCTGATGAGCGCGATGCGTCCAGCGGGGCGGAGCAGGTGGCGCAGCTCGCGAAGCCGCTCGACCGGGTCGGGCCAGAACCCCACGGTGTTCACGGCGAGGATGGCGTCGAGCGGATCGCCGAAGCTCGGCAGCCGCTCCACGGAGGCGTGCGTGAGGTGCACTCGGTGAGCGCGGACGGCGGCGGCGTTGCGCCGGGTGGCCCGCCGGACCATGACCCGCGAGTGGTCGATGCCGAAGACCTGGCCGCGGGTGGCGCGGTTGGCGAACGCGGCGATGGCGACGCCGGGACCGAAGCCGATCTCGAGCACCCGGTCGGTGGGCCGCACGTCCAGCAGCGACACCGCCCAGGTGTTGCGCTGCCGGTTGGAGGGGCGGTGGGCGAAGAGCCAGCCGACTGCCCACCCCACGACGCCCTTGGGGTGACCGGCCTGGCGCACCAGTGTGCTGATCACGCGTTGCTTGAGGGTCGTGCCTGCTGTGCGCATGATCGCCAGTCAACGACTTCAAGTAGGCTTGAAGTCAATGGGTGAGCAGTTGACGATCGGCGAGTTGGCGAGCCGCACCGGTGTCGCCACCTCCGCGCTGCGGTACTGGGAGGAACTCGGCCTGCTGCCTGCGCCTGCCAGGGTCTCGGGCCAACGTCGTTACCCGCCATCGGCGGTCGGCCTGGTCGGTGTGGTCTTGCTGCTGCGCAATGTCGGTTTCACGTTGCAGGAGGTCAAGGCGTTCATCGCGGCTCGTCCGCTGGCTGGTGGCGGTTGGCGGGAGTTGTACCAGCGCAAGCTCGCCGAGTTGGATCAGCGGATCGCCCAGGCGCAGGCGGCGCGCACCGCCATCGCCCATGGCTTGTCCTGCCCGCACGAGGACATCCTCGAATGCTCCAACTTCGCCACCGGGGTCGAGGCGATCCTGGCGGGATCTTCTCTCGAAGAAGCTCACGACCAGGTTCATCCGCACTGATCACCCAGCCTCCGGACCCTGCGCGAGCGCGATCCACGACTGGCACAGCAGGTCCACGGCGTCGAAGTTGCCGTAGAACGTATCCGTAGTCGAAGTGGGGGAAGCATGCCGTGGGAAGCCGGCGCGATCGAGACCGCTCGCCGGGTGCGGGAGGGCGAGGTGAGCGCGGTCGAGGTGGTCGAGGCGCACCTGGCCCGGATCGCCGAGGTGAACCCGGAGGTCAACGCGCTCGCCGAGGTGTTCGCCGATGACGCCCGCGAGCAGGCGCGGGAGATCGACCGGAGGGGTGGGCGCGGGCCGTTGGCGGGGGTCCCGTTCTCGGTGAAGGACAACCTCGACGTGGCGGGCAAGGCCACGACGCACGGGTTGGCGCGGTTCCGGGACTTCGTCCGCCCGGTCGATGCCCCGCCGGTCGCGCGGCTGCGGGCGGCGGGTGCGATCCCGATCGGGCACGCGAACCTGCCGACGCTGACCGTGCGCGGCATGCACACGGCCAGCGAACTGCACGGCCACACGGTGAACCCCTGGGACAGCACGAAAACGCCGGGTGGGTCGAGTGGCGGTGACGCGGTCGCGGTGGCGACCGGAATGGCGCTTTTGGGGCTGGGCAACGATTCCGGTGGCTCATTGCGCATCCCGGCACTGTTCACCGGCGTCTGCGGGCTCAAGCCGTCGAGCGGTCGGTACGCCGCCGACCACCGGTTCGGCGCGGAGGATCCTCCCCTTGCCACGCAGGTGATCCCGGTCGACGGGCCGCTGGCGCGCACGGTCGCCGACCTGCGCGTGGTGCACGAGGTGCTCAGCGGCGCGGACGTCCGCGACCCGCGGGCGCTCCCGGTGCCGGTGACCGGTCCACCGGTGCCGCGCCGCGTGGGGCTGGTGGTCGATCCGGGTGGCCGCGGCGTGCACCCGGACGTGCGGGCGGCACTGGAGTCGGCCGCGACCACGTTGTCCGACAACGGTTACGACGTCGAGGAGGTCGTGCCGCCGAGGATGGCCGACGCGCTGGACGCGTACTCGGGGCTGATCATGACCGAGTTCGCGCAGACGTGGCCCGCCGTGCGGGAGCTGCTCGGCGAGGACGCGAGCCGCTACCTGGAGCTGTCCCTGCGCCGACGGGAACCGGCCGACCTGGCCGGGTACCTCGCGCTGACCGGTGTGCTGCTGGGGATTCGACGCGAATGGGGTGCGTTCCTCGACGACCGGCCACTGCTGCTGGGACCGGTCAGCACGCTGCCGTCGTTCGAGCCGGACCAGGAATCCCGGAACGACGAGGAGTTCGACCGGTACACGCACGCGATCGCGCTGTGCTCGGTGACGAGCCTGGTCGGCGTGCCGGCGGTCGCGGTGCCGACCGGCACGGTCGACGGGTTCCCCACGGGCGTGCAGGTGATCGGCCGCGCCTATCGCGAGGACACCTGCCTGGACGCCGCAGAACTGCTGGAGCGCACCATCACGCCGAGGTAGAGGGCGATACCGTCGACCATGCGCTTCAACCACCAGGACACGTGGATGATCAGCCTCGACTCGTCCAGCGACCTCGACCTCGCCCTCTACGTGCGGGACGCGCTGAACATCACCACGCAGGCGGCAGGTTCGATCCCACCTCTCGACCCGGCCGTGCCGGCTTCGGACCTTCCCGCGCCACCAGGAGTCGAACGCCTGTGGGACGAGTGGTGGACGAGCATCACCGATCTGCGGCTCGCACCGGGCAAGGACAAGCTCGCTCCCATCGAGCTGCCCGCGGCCTGGGAGGAGGAGATCCACCGACTGCGGCTCGAATACTCGCGATGGGCTGCCGACCTGCGGGCTGCGGAAGCCCGGTCCGGACAGCCACACACCCGTGAGGTCATACCATTCCTCGAATTGGTCGACCACGTCCGGCTGGAACTGGGCCGGGATAACCTCGACTTCATGTTGTCGATCCAGGAGATCCCCGTCGCAGGGCGGTACTGGCAGCGGGTGAACACCGACACGGTGATGGCTTCCTCCGCCCTGCTGCGCTCCGAGGAGGGTGCCACGAAGTTGCGGGCCGTCATCCTCGAACTCGCCGCACGGGGATGACCGGTCCGTCAGACCGAGACTCGGCCCTGATGAGACGGGGCTCCTGGTTCTTTCCCGATGTCGCTGACGTCGGACGTCCCTCCGTGCAGAGATGGACCGAAGATCACCCGCGTCCTCGCACGTGATTTCCCCCTGAGAGGGCTGAAACGGCATGGTTGACGAGGATTCGATCCATCCGCTGCTTGACGCGGTGCGAGCGCACGCCGAGCGCGATCCGGACAAGGAGGCGTTCCGCGACTCCTGGCGGGCCACCACCTACGGGGCGTTGCTGGACCGCACGGGACGGTTCGCGGGCCACCTCGCCTGCCTTGGCGTCGGTCGGGGTGAGCGGATGGCGGTCTACCTGGACAACCGGGTGGAGTACGCCGAAGTGCTGTTGGCCGGTGTGCGTGCCGCGGTGGTCGGGGTACCGGTGAACCCGAGTTGCACCGATGCCGAACTCGGGGCGCTGCTGGACGACTGCGCCGTCGCGGTGGTCGTGACCGACGGGCGGCACCTGGCCCAGGTGGAACGGATGGCAGCTCACCGGCCGCTGCTCCGGGTGGTCGTCGTCGGCGACGAGGCGACGGGGCGGCCGCGCTACGACGACCTGGTCACCACCGATCCCGCCGAGTCCCCGCGTGACGACCTGGGACTCGACGAACCCGCCTGGATCCTGCACACCTCGGGCACCACCGGCGGTCCGCGGGGAGTCGTGTCGACGCAGCGGAGCGCGCTGTGGTCGGTCTCGGCGTGCTATGAGCCACTGCTCGGGTTCACCGCGCGGGACCGGCTGCTGTGGCCGTTGCCGATGTTCCACAGCTTCTCGCACTCCCTGTGCTTCGTCGGGATCCTCGCCGTCGGGGCCCACGCGCGCATCGTCAGCGAGCCCGCGTTGCCCGTATCGCTGCTGGAGTCGGCCACGGTGCTCGCCGGCGTGCCGACCACGTACCACCGGTTCCTGGACGCCGGGCCGGTCACGGCTCCCGAACTGCGGGTGTGCCTCACGGCGGGCGCGCCGCTGACGGCCGACCTGCGCGCGGCGGCGGAAGACCTGCTCGGCGTGGCGCTGCACGACTGCTACGGCAGCACCGAGACCTGCGGGATGATCGCCGTGCAGCCCCTCGACGAGGTGCGGGTGGAAGGCGCCTGCGGGCCGCCGCTGCCCGGCACGCGGGTGCGGGTCGTCGATCCGGAGACCGAGCTGGACGTGCCGTCCGGGGTCGACGGTGAGATCTGGGTGCGCACGCCGGGTCTGATGACCGGCTACCACGCGAATCCCGATGCCACGGCGAAGTCCGTTGTGGACGGTTGGTACCGGACCGGGGACCTGGGCAGCGTCGGCGAGCACGGCCAGGTGGTGCTGTCCGGTCGGGTCGACGACGTCATCATCCGCGGCGGTGAGAACATCCACCCCGCCGAGGTCGAGCGGTTGCTGCTCGGCCTGCCGGGCGTGCGGGACGCGATCGTGGTGGGCAGGCCGCACCCCGTGCTGGGCGCGGTGCCCGTGGCGTTCGTGGTGCCCGACGGAGACGGCCTCGACCCCCTCGACGTCCGCGCCGCCTGCGCGCGGGTGCTGGCGGAGGTGAAGGTGCCCGACGAGGTGCGGCTGGTCGACGAGATCCCGCGCACCGCCTCCGGCAAGCCGCTGCGGCGGGTACTGGTGGCCGAACTCGCCTCGGCGGACGCCGCGGGGACCGCCGAAGCGAAAGCGGCCGGGCTGTCGGCGTTGACCCCCGCGGAGCGAACCGCGGTGCTGCGGGACCTGGTCCGCGTCGAGACGGCGTTCGCGTGCGGGCTGGCAGGCGCGGACGACGTGCCGATGGGTACCGCCTTCACCGCACTGGGCGTCACGTCGTTGGGCGCGGTCACGCTGGCCCAGCGGTTGAGCGCGGCGACCGGGCTGCGGTTGTCGACCACCACGGTCTTCGACCACCCCGATCCCGCCGCCGTGGTCGCCCACCTGGACGCCCGGTTGACCGGCGTCACCCCGAGCCGCACCACGACGCGGTCGCGGCAGGCGGTCGACGAACCCGTGGCGATCGTCGCGATGGCGTGCCGCTACCCCGGCGGGGTCACGTCGGCGGACGAGTTGTGGCAGCTGGTCGCCGACGGCATCGACGCGACCGGGGACCTGCCCGCGAACCGCGGCTGGGACCTCGACGACCTGTACGACCCGGACCCGGACCGCATCGGCAAGTCCTACGCCCGCCGCGGCGGGTTCCTGTACGACGCCGCCGACTTCGACGCGGACTTCTTCGGCATCTCGCCACGGGAAGCGCTCGCCACCGACCCCCAGCAGCGCCTGCTGCTCGAAGTCGCCTGGGAGTCGCTGGAGAACGCGGGGATCGCGCCGAAGTCGTTGCGCGGCAGCGACACCGGCGTGTTCGTCGGGGTCATGCACAGCGACTACGCCGTCCGGTTGCCCGGCCACGAACTCGAAGCGCACCTCGCGACCGGCTCGGCGGGCAGCGTCGCCTCGGGCCGGATCGCCTACACCCTCGGCCTGACCGGTCCGACGCTCACCGTGGACACGGCCTGCTCGGCGTCGCTGGTGGCGCTGCACCTGGCGGCGAGAGCGCTGCGCGACGGCGAGTGCTCGCTGGCGCTCGCCGGTGGCGTCACGGTCATGTCGACCCCCAAGGGGCTCGTCTCGTTCAGCCGCCAGCGCGCCCTGTCGCCGGACGGCCGCTGCCGGTCGTACTCGGACGGGGCGAACGGCACCGGCTGGGCGGAGGGCGCCGGACTCCTGCTGCTCGAACGATTGTCCGACGCGCGCAGGCTCGGCCACCCGGTGCTCGCCGTCGTGCGGGGGTCGGCGGTCAACTCCGACGGCGCGTCCAACGGCCTCACCGCCCCGAGCGGTGACGCCCAGCGCGCGCTGATCCGGCTCGCGCTGGCCGACGCGGACCTGTCGGCCGCCGACGTCGACGTGGTCGAGGGACACGGCACCGGCACGACCCTCGGTGACCCGATCGAGGCCGAAGCCCTGCTGGACACCTACGGGCAGGGCCGGGAACCGGGTCGTCCGCTGTGGCTCGGGTCGCTGAAGTCCAACCTCGGCCACACCCAGGCGGCGGCTGGCGTCGGCGGGATCATCAAGGTGGTGCAGGCACTGCGCCACCAGCACCTCCCGCGGTCCCTGCACGCCCAGACGCCTTCGACCGCCGTGGACTGGACCACGGGCGCGGTCAGCCTGCTGGCGGAGAGCCGACCGTGGCCCGCCGGGGAACGGCCGAGGCGCGCGGGCGTGTCCTCGTTCGGCATCGGCGGCACCAACGCCCACGTGATCGTGGACGAGG
>JBDSAJ010000213.1:0-13507 GCA_039922235.1 Umezawaea sp. | reverse complement strand
TCCTCCAGCGGTCGCGGTCGGTACCTCCAGGTGGCCGCGAGCGTCGGCACGGCGTTGGCGCGGCGCGGCTTCGAGGTCGTCTACGGCGGTGCGCGGGTCGGCACGATGGGCGCGCTGGCGGACGCGGCCCTGGCGGCGGGCGGGACGGTGATCGGGGTGATCCCGCGGAACCTCGTCGACTGGGAGGTCGCGCACACCGGGCTCACCGAGCTGCACGTCGTGGACACGATGCACGAGCGCAAGGCGAAGATGGTCGAGTTGGCCGACGTGTTCATCGGCCTGCCCGGCGGGACCGGGACGCTGGAGGAGTTACTCGAAACGTGGACGTGGGCGCAGTTGGGGCTGCACGCCAAGCCGCTCGGGCTGCTCGACGTCGACGGCTTCTTCACCCACTTCCTCCGGTTCGTCGACCACCTGGTCGAGGACGGGTTCCTGCGCGGCCCCTACCGGGACATGCTGCTCGTCGAGGACGACCTGGACCGCCTGCTGGAACGGTGTGCGGCCTATGAACCACCCGACTACACCTGGTCCGACGAGACCTAGCCCTCCCACCTACGTGATGGTGGCGCGGAACTGGTAGCGGTCGCCCCGATAGGCCTGGTCGGTGAGTTCCAGCGGGTGCCCGTGCTGGCTGTAGGTGAACTGGCGCGCCATCAGGACGGGGACCGAGGTGCCGTCGAGTTCGAGTGCGCGTCGCTCTTCCCGGTTCGGGGGCCGGGCCTCGACCGCGTACTCGGCGCGGCGCGGGATCTGCGGGGGATCGGCGGTCAACAGCGTGGCGTACAGCGACGCGTGGGCGAAGTCGGTGTCGGCGAGCGCCGGGCACAGTGCCAGTGGCAGCCGGTTGTGCTCCAGCACGACGACCATGCCGTTGGCCGAACGCAGCCTCCGCATCTCGAAGAGGGCCTCGCCGGGGGCGATCCGCAGCCGTTGCGCCTCCTTCACGGTGCAGGGGCGGACGCGGGAGAGCAGCATCTTGGTGCTGGTCGGGATGCGGTGCTTGCGGGCGTAGTCGGCGAAGCCCTCGACGCGGGCGGCGGAGGTCGCGGAGGTGACTTCCCCGGAGATGAACCAGCCGCGCGACGGTGCGGCTTGAACCGCGCCGTGTTCCGCGAGCAGCGCCAGCGCGGAGCGCAACGTCACCCGCGACACGTGGTAGCGGTCGCCGAGCACCCGCTCGGACGGGAGGCGGTCGCCGATGCGGGCGCCGCCTGCCCGGAGGTCTTCCCACAACCAGCGGGCGGCCCGCTCGTACAGGGGGATCGAGTCCGGGTCGAGTGCTCCACGCGGGAAGTCCAATGCGGGTAGAGCCCGCTCCGCTGCGGCCATACCAGTATGATACCAGTAGCAATCTCGTTGCAGACCGGTTCACCCCCTCCCTACCGTCTCGCGGCATGTCCAGCACAGGAACCCCGCAACCCGCCGGCCGGTGGACGACGCGGGAAATCGCGCAGCAGCCGGACGTCTGGCGCGACCTCGCCGATTCCCTGCACCTCCAGCGGCAGCGGGTCGAGGAGTTCCTCGCACCGCTGCTGGCCCGCGCCGACCTGCGGATCGTGCTCGCGGGTGCGGGAACGTCGGCCTACGCGGGGCAGATCGTCGCACCCGGACTGGCGCGGGCGCTGGGTCGCCGCGTGGACGCGGTGGCCACCACCGACCTGGTGAGCAACCCCCGTGACCACTTCACCGAGGACGTGCCGACGCTGCTCGTGTCCTTCGCCCGCTCCGGGGACAGCCCCGAGTCGACGGCCGCCGTCCGGCTCGCCGACGAACTGCTGACCGACTGCGCGCACCTGGCCCTGACCTGCAACCCGGACGGCGAGCTCTACCGGACCCTGCACCAGGACGGCGGGAACAGCCTGGCACTGCTGATGCCCTCGGGCACCAACGACCGGGGGTTCGCCATGACCTCCAGCGTCACCTGCATGGTGCTGGCCGCACTGGTGGTCCTCGGCGGGTTCGGCGACATCGCGAGCCTCGCGGCCGCGGCGACGGCCGCGCTGCCCGACCTGGAGAAGCAGGCTCGCGCGCTGGTCGAAGGGCGCGCGGACCGGTTCGTCTACCTCGGCAGCGGCCCACTGGCCGGGGTGGCGCGCGAGTCCGCGCTCAAGCTCGTCGAGCTGACCGCGGGCCGGGTCGTCGGCTACTCCGACTCGTCGCTGGGATTCCGGCACGGACCCAAGTCGGTGCTCACCGACACCACGCTCGTCGTCGTGTACCTGTCCAACGACCCCCACACGCGCGGCTACGACCTCGACATCGTCCGCGAGCTGCGCCAGTCCCTGCCAGCCGAGCGCGTGGTCCCCATCGGCTGCCTCGACGTCGCCGACGAGGAGACCTGGTCGTTCCCGGCGCTCGGTCACCTGGCCGACGTGGCGGTCGCGCCGGTGCTCCTGCTGGCCGCGCAGCACATCGCCGTGGCGCAGTCCTTCGCGCTGGGCCTGGACCCCGACAACCCGTTCCCGGCCAACGAGGTGAACCGGGTCGTGGAGGGAGTGACCATCCATGAACTCGACCGGTGATCCGACCCCGCCCGGCACCGAGGTGTTCCTCGGCGTCGACGGCGGCGGCACGAAGACCGCGTTCGCCCTGCTGACCGGCGAGGGCGGCGTCCTGGCCACCGCGCTGGCGGCGAGCTGCTACTACCTCGGGCAGAGCATCACCCTGGTCGAGGAGGTGCTGCGCGACGGCGTCGGGTCCGTGTGCGGTGCAGCCGGGATCACGCCCGACCGGATCACCCACGCGTTCGTCGCGCTCCCCGGCTACGGCGAGGTCAGCGACGACGTCGAGGCGCTGGGCGCGATCACCGGCCGCGTGCTCGGCCACCAGCGGTACGGCTGCGACAACGACATGGTCGCGGGCTGGGCGGGATCGCTCGGCGGCATCGACGGCGTCAACGTCATCGCGGGCACCGGGTCGATGGCCTACGGCGAGCACGACGGCCGCGGGCTGCGGGTGGGCGGCTGGGGGGAGCTGTTCGACGACGAGGGGTCGGCGTACTGGATCGCGATCCGCGGGCTGAGCGCGTTCGCGAAGATGTCCGACGGCAGGCTGCCCACCGGTCCGTTGCGCGGGCACCTGACCGCACGGCTGCGGCTCGCCACCGACCTGGACCTCGTCGACGTGGTGCTCAACCGCTGGCAGGGCGACCGGGCCAAGGTGGCGTCGCTGGCACAGGTCGTCACCGAGGCCGCCGCGGACGGCGACGAGGTCTGCGCGGACATCCTCCGCGAGGCCGGACGAGCGCTGGCGGACCTGGTGAGGACCACCATCGCCCACCTCGGCTACCCGGCGGACGAGGTCGTCCCCGTGTCGTGGTCGGGCGGCGTCTTCACCTGCGAGGACGTCCGCACCGCCTTCCACGACCACCTCGAAGGGGCACCGGTCGACCTGCGCGACCCGCTCCTGCCCCCCGTCCTGGGAGCCGCTCTGCACGCGGCCCGGCTGGCGGGCAGCCCGTTGAGCACCGAGGCCGTCACCAGGCTGCGGGCCCACACGACGACCCCGTCCACCGGAGGCAGTGATGAATAACCGCGCGACGACGACCCGCTGGATCCCCTACGCCGGGTTGCTGGTGTTGTTCTGGGGCGTCTGGGGAGCGTTCTCCGGAGCCCCCACGTCGCTGTACGGCTATCCCAACGAGATGGTGTACGTCCTGTGGGCGTTCACCATGCTCATCCCCGCCTTCTTCGCCCTGCGCGGCCAGCGGCTCGACCGGCGGCCGGTCGCGACGGTGTACGGCCTCCTGGTCGGCCTGACGGGCGCCGGTGGCCAACTGGTGCTGTTCAAGGCGCTCAGCACCGGACCGGCCTACCTGATCTTCCCGCTCATCTCGGTCTCCCCGGCCATCACCGTCCTGATGGCGGTGCTCATCCTGCGCGAACGGATTCGCGGGGTGGCGACGATCGGCCTGGTCGCCGCACTGGCGTCCATCGTCCTGTTCAGCATCACCAGCGGGTCCGGTGATGCCGCGGGCGGCTCGTGGCTGGTCTTGGCACTGGTGGTCATGGTCGCCTGGGGCGTGCAGGCCTACTTCATGAAGAAGGCCGCCAACGTCGGCGTGAACGACGCGACCACGTTCGCCTGGATGACGGCCAGCGGCCTGCTGCTCGTCCCCGTCGCCTGGTTCATGATGGGCGACTTCCCCGGCGACGCCCCCTGGCAGGCACCGGTGCTGACGCTCGGCACCCAGTTGCTCAACGCCGTCGGCGCGCTGTTCCTGGTCATGGCGCTGTCCCGCGGCAAGGCCACCATCGTCGCGCCGGTGACCAACGCACTCGCACCCGTGCTGACCATCGTGCTCTCGCTCATCGCGTACCAGACCACGCCGTCGGTGTACGGGTTCGTCGGCATCGTCCTCGCCATCGGCGGATCGACGCTCATGGTCTACGCCGACGAGTCCGAGAGCGCGGTCTCGTCGCCGGTGGTTCCGTCTTCGTGATCGTCCCGGCCGCGCGGGTGCGCGGCCGGGACCTGGCCGCTACGGGACCCTCCACTGCTGGGCCGCGCTGGAGTTGCAGTCGTAGATCTGGAGCTGGACGCCGTTGACCGGGTTGCTGTTCGGGACGTCGAGGCACCGGCCCGACGGCGGGTTGACCAGTGAGCCGTTCGCCTTGGGCCACCACTGCTGGGCGCCGGTGCTGTTGCACGTCCAGAGCTGGACCTTGGCGTTGTTCGACCTGCTGCTGCCGCTCACGTCCAGGCAGCGGCCCGCCGCGCGGACGCTGCCGTCGGAGGCGAAGGTCCACTGCTGGGCGGCGGAGGTGTTGCACTCCCACAGGCGCACGGGCGCGCCGTTGCCCGCGACGGCGGGCTCGGCGTCCGCGCACTTGGCCGACAGGCCGGTGATGGCACCGGTCCGTGGAGGGTTCGGGCCGACGTCGAACGACGGCGGTGCGTCGGCGGGGGCCGAACCCCACGTGGACGCCGTCGTGCCGAGGGTGTAGTCGAGCGTGCCGCCGCCCGCGACGAACGCCGACGTCAGCCACGGCTTGGTCGTCGTGGTTCCGTTGACGCGCAAGGACTGCACGTACTTCGCCGAGTCGGAGGCACCCGCGGCGGTGATCGTGATGGTCTTGCCGTTGCCCCTGGTGATGGTGGTCTGCGGGAACTGCGGGCTGGCGAGCACCA
This sequence comes from Umezawaea sp., assembly GCA_039922235.1. Classification (GTDB taxonomy): domain Bacteria; phylum Actinomycetota; class Actinomycetes; order Mycobacteriales; family Pseudonocardiaceae; genus Umezawaea. The sequence continues at coordinate 8,377 of JBDSAJ010000213.1, read as the reverse complement.
GGTCGGCCCGTCCCGGCGCCTCCGGGTACATGCCGAGCGCCGCCCACACCGCCCACGACGACATCTCGCCGAGGTCGTCGTTGCCCACCAGTCCTTCCGGGACCGGGGTGAAGATCGACGTCAGGGCGCGGCGGACCACGTCCTGGGTCTTCGCGGGAGCGCCCGCGTAGGCGTAGGCCCACGGGGTGTTCAGCGTCGGCTCGTTGCCCAGGTAGGCGTAGGGCTTCTTGGGGCCGGCGTTCAGCTCGGCGAAGAACATGTCCAGGCGCGTGACCACGGCGGCGTTGCCGCCCATCGCGTCGAACAGGCCGCGGTGGTTGTAGGGCACCAGCCACGTGTACTGGGCCGCGTTGCCCTCGACGTACTCGTTCTCCTGTACCGGGTCGAACGACGGCCAGCTCAGGTCGGTGTTGCGCGGCTTGAGGTACTTGCCGCTGGACTCGAAGAGGTTGCGCCAGTTCTGGGCGCGGCGCAGGAAGTTCTCGGCCGTGGCGGTGTCGCCGAGGCGCGCGGCGAACTGGCTGATCGCGAAGTCGGCGCTGTCGTACTCCAGGGAGGTCGACGCCGAGCCCCACACGTCCGGCAGGCCAGTGGGGACGTAGCCGTAGGTGTTGTACTGCAGGTACCCCGGCCGCTGCCGGATGTCGTTGACGCCCGCGACCATGCGCTGCAAGGCCTGGGCGGTGTCGAAGGACGTCCCGCCGAACGCGTGCACCGTGGAGACGATGATCGCCATCGGGTCGCCGTTCATGACGCCCGTGCCGCCGTTGGCGACGGTCCAGCGGTCGAAGTAACCGCCCTGCGCGGCCTGGTTCACGGCCGACTGGGCGATGTCGGAGGCCTCCTTCGGGGCCAGCAGTGCGACGAGGGCTATCTGGGACCGGTAGACGTCCCAGCCGGAGAAGTTCGCGTACTGCACGCCCGTCGTGGTGCGCACCTGGTTGTCGAACCCGGTGTAGCGGCCGTCCACGTCGCTGAACACGTTGGGGTGCAGCAGGGAGTGGTAGAGCGACGTGTAGAGCGTGCGGAGCTGGGTGGTGGTGCCGCCGGTGACGTCGATCCGGCCCAGCCAGCCGTTCCACGCCGCCCGCGACTGGGTCTTCACCTGGTCGAAGGTCTTGGTGCCGGTCTCGGTGGCGAGGTTGGCCTTCGCGCCGTCGAGGCTGACGAACGAGATGCCGACGCGGGCCGTGACCGTGCTGGAGGCGAAAGAGACGAACGCCGCCGCGGCGAAGGGCCGCACGTCCTGGGTCGTAGCGGGCGGTGCGGGCAGGCCCTGCGTCTGCGCGGTCTTGGGCCCGGCCGGGAGGTGCTGCTCGCTCTTGCCCTCGATCGTGCGCCTGGTCTCGTCGACCTCCCCCTGCTCGTCGACCACACCGGCGGTGGTGAAGTCCTGGTCGAACGTGGCGGTGAAGTACAGCCGGTAGCGGTTGCCCGTGCCGCAGAACCCGCCGCTGTCGGTGTAGCCGGACATGCTGTTGGTGCCGACGGTGATCGAGCCGCTCGCCGCGTTGAACGCCCGCGCGGCGTCGACCGACAGGGAGGCGCGCTGGCCCGCCGGGTAGGTGAACCGGGCGATGCCGGAGCGCTGGTTGGCGGTCAGCTCGGTGCGCAGGCCGTTGTCGAAGGCCACCGAGTAGTAGCCGGGCTGGGCGGTCTCGTTGGCGTGGCTGAAGGTGTACTGGCTGACCGGGCTGGTGCCGAGCGTCGGCAGGAAGGGGATGTTGCCGAAGTCGCTGCACCCCGGACCGGACAGGTGGGTCAGGCTGAAGCCGCGGATGCGGTTGTCGTCGTAGTGGTAGCCGCCGTGCTGGTGGATGACCGTGTCCGGGCTCCACTGGAGCATCCCGAACGGTGCGACGGCGCCGGGGAAGGTGTTCCCCGCGCCACCGCCGTGCCCGAAGTCGGGGCCGCCGGGTTTCGTGCCGACGAACGCGTTGACGTGCTGCGCCGGATCGGGCACCGCCTGTGCCGTTCCGGCCGTGGTCGGTATCGCGAGGGCCGCGAAGGTCGCGACGGCCACGGCCGCGGGACGAAGACGCATGGTTCCTCCTGCAGGGTGAGGAAGATGACAACGTTGTCAACCTTCGATTCTCCCACCGGACCGCTGGTCAGGAACCCGCTGCGCGGCGCAACATCAGCTGTCCATCGGACAGGAATTCGCAGCGCGCGGCTCGGCGAGAACCGATCCGGTGATCTCGGCGTCTTGCCAGGTGTGGGGAGAACGGCCGAGCGGGCCGTGCCACGAGCAGTGGAGGGGGAACCGGTGAACGTGCGCATCCTGCGGATCGAAGTCCGCCGCACCATCGCGCCTTGGGCGGGACTCGCGGTGGCGGTGATCGCACTCGGCTTCCTGTTCTCGTTCTCGGGGCCGTGGGCGAACGGCCCGCTCGCCTGGGGCGGGCAGTGGACGCACGCCGCTTTCTGGACCCGGTTCCTGCTGCTGCTCCTGTGGCCGCTCGTGGTCGGCGCGGGCGCCGCCCAGGGGATGCGCGACAGCCGGTCCGGCATGGTCGAACTCCTCGGCACAGCGCCGCGTCCCGGCCTGCACCGCGCTGCGGGACTCGCCACCGCCACGGCGGTTCCACTGGTGCTGGGATACCTGCTGGTCTTCGCCGTCGGCGCGGTCCAGGTCATCGCCAACGGCGGGTTCTTCTCGTTCGACTGGCTGCCGATCGTGCTGGTCGGTGTGCTCGCGATGGTCGCGGGTGCCTGGATCGGGCTCGGCATCGGCAAGCTCCTGCCGCACCCGCTCACCGCCCCGGCGCTGGTCGTCGCCGTTTTCACGACGGTGATCGCCTTGCGCAGCGGCGGGGTGATCCCGATCCGCGTCGCCCTGCTGTCACCCGCGTTCGAGGCCGTCGACGACCCGTTCTTCACCACCTCGGGCCGGGTCGACCTCGGGCAGGCGATCTGGCTGGCCGGGCTGGCCGTCACCGGGCTGCTGGCGCTGGCGGCCCGGTCCAGGTGGACGAAGGTGCTCGCGGCCGTTCCCGTGGTGGTGGCACTCGCCGTGGCGCTCCCCGTCCTGCCCGCCACCCCGGCCGAGGGCAGGGGTGGCGACCCGGTCGCGATCGCGCGGGTGTGCGACGGCCCGGTCTGCGTCACGCGGATGCACGAGGCCGAACTCGCCCGGATCGCCGGGCCGGGGAAGGAAGCGCTGCGGCTGTTGGGAACGCTGCCGGACGCGCCGGTCAAGGTGGTGGAACTGGACCGGCGGCTCGGGCCCGAAGAGGTGCCGCCGCGCGCAGCCGACACCGTGGTCGCCGACTTCGCGGACGCGTCCCTGCGCCTGTCCACCGAGTCGGACGACCTGACACGGGCGCTGCTCGCCGGTGCGGGGACACCGTCGTGCCTCGACGAACTGGGCGGTCGGTCCCGACTGCCCGAACTCACCGCCAGGACGATCGCGGCGGCCTGGTTCCTGGGGGAGCTGAAGCCGTTGAAGGGGAACATCTGGGTCGGCGGGGGAATCGCGCAGGAAACCGGCCGCGCGTGGGCGACGTTCCGGGCGCTGCCTGCGGACGAGCAGCGGGAACGGATCATCGCACTGCGCCAGGCGGGCCTGACGTGCCAGGGGAACCAGCTCGACATCCTCGTCGGGAAACGCGCTCGGTGACGGGCTACGTGCTGGGGTCGCCGGTCGACCGGTTGCGCGGGATCGTGTCACCTGTTCGTAGTATCGGTGTCCCAACCCGAGGAGGACCAGTCGTGGACGACGACATCGAGGACAACGCCGACAACGGCCTGCTGGACCCGGAAGACACCCTCGAGGACCGCGACCCGCTGGACGAGGGCTACTCGCCGCCCGAGAAGCCGTGGGCGGTCAACGACTGGGGCACCACTGCGCGCGAGGAGGCGACCGGCGAGAGCCTCGACGGCCGCCTGGCCCGCGAGCTGGCCGACCTCACCGACGACGACGGCGACGGTCTTGGCGACACCACCGACACCGACGGTGAACTCCTGGACGACGAGGTGGGCACCTACCGCGCGGGCAGGCTGGTCGCCACCGACGAGGGCTTCGGAGCCGACACGGACGAAGAGCTGCACGCCTCGGACATCGGCATCGACGGCGGCGCGGCGTCCGCGGAGGAAGCGGCGGTCCACGTCATCGAACCGCGCTGAGGTAGCTCCTCGGCCGGGTTGATGTGAGCGCCGCGCACAGCGGACGCCCACGTCGTGGTGGCCCGCCGGTGCCACGGGCCGAACTCGCGGGAACCCGTGGGGGAGCGAGAACCGGTGCCTGCCGTGTTGGACAGCGCTTTCCCAGCGGTCTTGGCGTCGGCCACGGCAAGGCTCGCAGAGCCATGCCCGCCACCGACGGTGAGCGGAGCCGCGCGGACATCGACGAGACCGCTGGGGCGACACGAACTCGACCGCGTGCACGGCTTGCGCGCGGCTGACCTGTGAGCTGGACGCGTCAACGACCTGGTCCGCAAGAGCTTGCCGTCGTTGACCGCTGGTGGCGGTGCCGGCCAGGTCTCCAGCCCGCCCGCCTCGGTGCCCGCGCTCGCCGGTCAGTGCCGGATGGGCCTGATTCGCCGTCTGGGAAAGCTTTCCGCCATGTGGAGCCGGCGTGAGGAAGCGCATTCGGCTGTGCGCATAGGTATGCGCTGTGGCTGTCCGTCCCGAACTGTGAGCCTGCTCAACGTCCCAAGTGGAATTGGGCTGTGACCGTCGCGCGACTCTGGCAACCGGACACCACCACCGTCGCCCGCCACCCTTCGGCGTCCCAGCCGCCGAAAAGCTTTCGACCTGGCCGTCGTGGTGGCTGACCAGCGATAACCTGACCACCTGGATAGATAGACCGCCCGGATCGTCAGGATGCGATTCGGATGCCGCACGCAGGATCACGGCTTCCGGTTCAGATGAATTACGCGGAACGCAGGACTGGGTGACCGGCATTCGCCGGAGCCTTTTACTCCTGTTGAAGCGAAACTGATCCGATCGGCATCGGAATAAGGTCGTTTCGCCGCCTATTCGTTGCCGAGGCCTTGCTCAGGGGCGACCGATGCGCATCTGTTGTACAACAGGTCTCCATCAAGTGCCCGTGCCCGTGGTATGCACGGTGCCTGGCCTGGCGTTCCTCTGCGCCGGTGAACCAATCCAGATGGCTGACCTGGGTCTTTCGTCTATCGACGATATTTGCTCCCGATGCACGAAGTATTGACCGCCAATATTTGTAAATCTGGCTAAGTTCGGCGGGAGATGGCCCTTCGGTTAGTCCGTACGGCTCGGATTCGACGCTGGATGACACAGAACGTTCCAACGAATGGCGTAGCGGTGAAAAGTGTGACGTAGTTCACACTGGTCTTTTATTTCCTGGGAACTACCGTTGAGTAACTTTCGCCGATCTGAGATCTAGCTCACGCCAAGGAGGACTCGTGCGACACCTTGCTGGGTTCTTCGCGCCCGGAATACGGACGGTGAAGACATGACGCTGCTTTCCGTTGTCGTGCCTGTTCGCAATGAAGAGTCGCGGCTGTCGGCGACCTTGTCCAAGCTCACGGCAGTGCTCGCCGCCACCCGCCAGTCGTGCGAAGTCGTCGTCGTCGACAACTCCAGCACCGACCGCAGCGCCGCGATCGCTCGCGAGCACCAGTCCGGTCCCGTCCCAGTGCGACTGCTCCGTTGTGCTCAGCCAGGGAAGGGCGCCGCGGTCCGGACCGGTGTGCTGCGGACCGACAGTCGTTACGTCGGTTTCTGCGACGCAGACCTGGCGACCGATCTGGCGGCGCTGGGCCCGACGCTGAAGTTCTTGAACGCCGGGGTGAACGTGGTCGTCGGATCGCGGGCGCACCCGAACTCGATCGTGCGGGCCAGGCACAGCCAGGTCCGGAGGTCCGGCGCGTGGGCGTTCCGCCACGTGGCGAAGTCGCTCGTGCCGGGCGTCGGCGATACCCAGTGCGGCTACAAGTTCTTCGACCGGCACACCGCCGACATGATCTTCCAGCCGCTGCGCACGCCGGGGTGGTCCTTCGACGTCGAACTGCTCGCCAGGGCGCAGCGGATCGGCGCGATGATCGTCGAACTGCCGGTGTCCTGGACGGACATGCCGGGCTCCACCTTCCAGCCGATGCGGGACGGGTACCGCAGTTTCGCCGCGCTGGCCAGGATTCGGGCGATCCTCGGCGCGGAGAAGCCCGCGACCTTCGTCGCACCTGTCATGGCACCCGTTGCGGAGGTGGCCTGAGTGCGACCACCCCTCAACGGTGCGCGGGTGGTAGTGGTGAACTGGCGCGACCGCGGGCATCCGCTCGCCGGTGGCGCCGAGGAGTACGCCGCACGCGTCGCCGACGCGATGACCGCTGCCGGGGCCGAGGTCACCTTCCTTACCGCCAGGGGCAAGGGGCAGAGCAGGCGTGACGGGTCGACCGTGCGCCGCGGCGGCCGCTGGACCGTGTACTTCTGGGCGCTGCTGTGGTTGCTGCGCAAGCGGAACCGCATCGACGTGGTGATCGACTGCCAGAACGGCATCCCCTTCTTCAGCCCGCTGGTGACTGCCAAGTGGACGAAGGTCGTGCTGGTGGTGCACCACGTGCACGACGCCCAGTTCGCCGTGCACTTCCCCCCCTGGCTGGCCCGGATCGGGCGCTGGCTCGAAGGTCCCGCCGCGCACCGGGTCTACCGTCGCGCGACGACGGTCGCGGTGTCGCGGTCCACCGTGCGCGCGATGCGGCAGCGACTTGCCTGGCGCGGCCGGATCTTCGTGGTGCCGAACGGAATGGACCACCCGCCATCGGTGGAGGGGCCGCGCTCCGCGCAGCCGTCACTGGTGTGCCTCGGCAGGCTCGTCACGCACAAGCGAGTCGACCGGTTGATCGACATCGTCGGCTCGATGCGCGCTGAACTGCCCGGTCTGCGCCTGCACGTGATCGGTCGGGGACCGGACGAGGACGCGTTGCGCAAGGCCGCGGCCCAGTTCGGGGATTCCGTTGTGGTGCACGGTTACGTCGACGACTCGACGAAGAGCGCACTGCTGCGGGAAGCCTGGCTGAACGTCACCCTGTCGGACGGGGAAGGCTGGGGGCTGGCCGTGATCGAGGCCGCTGCCCACGGCGTCCCGACCCTCTGCCGCGAGGTCGACGGGCTGCGCGACTCCGTGCGGCACGGCGAGACCGGCTGGCTGGTGGGGGACGGCGAGGACATCGGCGAAGCGCTCGACAAAGCGCTCGAGCTGTTGGCGCGGCCCGACGACGCCGCGGCCATCGCCGCGGACTGCCGGGCCTGGGCCGCCCGCTTCGACTGGGCAACCAGCGGACAGAAATTCGTCACCGTGGTGTCGAATCTGCTCGACAGCTCTAACCAGGGCCGCATCAGCGGCTCGGCTCCTGAGGAGGATTTGTGCGACGTGTCGTGAGTCTAGTCGTGCTCGGACTGGGCGTTTTTGCCATCGCGACCGGCCTGTTGCTGCGGTTCTACGCCTATCCGGCACTGGCCAAGATCCCGCACAACCCCAACACCACCGCGGTGGCGCAGGGCAGCGGCATCACCGCGCTCGTCTACGTGGAGAAGGGTTCCACGAGCACGCCGGAGATCCGCCGCAACCTCAACCTGACCTCCAGCACCTTCGTCTCCGGCAACATGCAGGCGCCCGAGGTGAAGGAGGGCAGCGACGTGACCTCGTGGATCGAGGCCACCCGCGTCCGGGACGACGACAACGGGCTGACGGTCAACGCGAGCGTGCGCGAGTTGTGCCTGGACCGGTTCACCGCGGAGGCCGTCGCGCCGTGCACCAACCAGTACGTGCAGAAGACCAAGGAAGTAGGCAAGGACACGAAGGTCCCTGGCACCCGCGGCCAGGTGCAGTTCCCCGGTCTCAACTTCAAGTTCCCCTTCCAGACCGAGAAGAAGACCTACCCCTGGTACGACAGTGGTGTCGGCAAGCCGGTGGACGCCAAGTTCGACGGCGAGGACGTGGTGAACGGCCTGCCGGTCTACCGGTTCAAGCAGTCCGTGCCGCCGACCGACATCGACAGCCGGGACGTGCCGGGCTCGCTGGTCGGCAAGCCCGAGGCGACCGTCGCGACCAGGTTGTACTACCAGGTGGACAAGACGCTGTGGGTCGAGCCGGACACCGGTGCGCTGATCAAGGTGCGGCAGTCGGTCAAGCAGGAGCTGCGCACCTCTGACCAGGCTGCGGGCCGGGGCACCGCGGTGTTCGACGGAACACTGGAGCTCAACAAGAAGACGGTCGACGCCAACGTGAAGACGGCCGAGGACAACAAGTCCAAGCTGTGGCTGCTGACCGGCCTCCCGGTGGTCCTGTGGATCGCCGGAGCCGTGCTGCTCCTGGTGGGCGTCGTCCTGCTGCTCGTCGGGGACCGGGGCACTGCCGGCCGCCGCCGCGCTACCGCTTAGGTCGTTCCGCCAAAAT
>JBDSAJ010000212.1:0-3568 GCA_039922235.1 Umezawaea sp. | reverse complement strand
CGAAAGGGTGACCGATTGGCGTTTCCCACGAACCCGGTTCACAGTGGACGAACCGGTGGGGACCGGGGAGAGGGAATCGCCCGGCGCCACTGGCGCCGGGCGATTTTCGTCTAGCGGCCGACCCCGCGCGCTATTCCGTCCAAAAAGGACTCGACCGACCGCGCTGGTGGACGCCGGGCGTCCGGGCGGGCGTCGCCGGGGCAGGTCGAACTGCTGCCCGGCAGCACGCCGTCGACCAGGTAGCGGTCGACCGCCGCGTCGACGCACGGGTTGCCGCCGCCGTAGATGCCGTGCTTGCCCTCGTCCAGGACGGTGATCAGGTTGTCGCCCAGCAGGGCGGCCATCGCGGGACCGCTCTCGTACTGGGTCTGCGTGTCGCCCTCGGCCTGCACGACCACGCCGACGGGGTAGCCGTCGCGCTTGAGCGCGACCATCGGCTCGGGCGGCGTGAACGTCCGGAAGGTGCACGCGGTCGGCGCCGCGCGGACGATGCCGAAGCCGTACGGGTAGCGGTCGCGGAACACCCGCATCTGCTCGTAGTAGGTCTCCAGGTCGCGCGGCCAGTCGGCCTCGCAGGTGACCGTGCTGTAGACGCCGGACCGCAGTTCGGCGCGCGCCGACGCCGCCATCCGGGCGCCCCGCACCGACGCGCCCTGCGGGTTGGCGCCGGAGTTCAGCTCGCCAACCAGGTCTGCCAGGTCGCTCCACAGTGGACGGAACCGGGCGCCGACGCCGACGGCCGCGTCGAACTCGGTCCGGTCGTGGAAGCCCTCGGGCGCCACCGCCAGCCGGGCGGCGAGCCGCTCCACGGTCGCCAGCACCTCGGCGGCGGTCGCGCCGAGCCGGTAGACGTCGTTCGCCTCGGCCGCCCACCCGGCCCAGAGGTCGACGTTGTGCCGGGTGGCGATGGCCTGCGCCTTGAACTGCTCGCGCCACAGCCGCTCCGGGTGCACCGAGGAGTCCAGGACGCTGCGGTCCAGGTGCGTGGGGAACAGCGAGCCGTAGACGGCACCGAGGTAGGTGCCGTAGGAGTAGCCCAGGTAGTTGATCTTCGACTCGCCGAGCACCGCGCGGATGAGGTCCACGTCCCGCGCGGTGTTGGCGGTGTTGACGTACCGGCGGATGCCGCCCGCCGAACGCTCGCAGGCGTCTTCCGCGGCGCGCGCCTCGGCCGCCCACTTCGGGAAGTCCGCGTCCACCGGGCGCGAGTCCGTGGTGGCGATCTCGGGCACGGACTGGCAGGTCAGCGCGGTCGAGTCGCCGACGCCCCTGGGGTCGAAGCCGATCAGGTCGTAGGACTTCGCCAGCGCCGTGTTCGCGAGGAACGCGGGCATCCGCAGACCGGAGCCGCCCGGCCCGCCGGGGTTGGCGACGAGCACCCCCCTGCGGGTCCCGGTCGCCTTCTTCCGGCTGAGGGACAGGGAGAGCCTGCCCGAGGTCGGCTCCCGGTAGTCCAGCGGCGCGACGATGGTGGCGCACTCCAGGTCCTGGGGGCACGGCAGCCAGGTGAGTCGCTGCTCCAGGAACTCCGCGAGCGGGTCCGGTGGGATGGTCCGGGCTGCCGAGGGCACCGCGACTGAGGGCACCGCGGCCGCGGTCAGCACCGCGAGCACCGCCAGGACGACTGGGACGAACCTCCGCAAGACCGGACCTCCCGTCTCGTGGAGCCCGACGTGGGACTCCGCCGTGAGGAACGTAGGGCCGGGCGCACCCTCTGGGGCGTTGTGTCACCCGGACGTGCGATCGTTGGGGGTATGACCAGCTCAGCCGGTGCGGATGGGCAGCAGGCGTGGCCCGAGCTGTCCCGCTCGACGCTGCGCGACCTGGAGCGCGCCTCCGGTGACCTGGCGGCGTCCAGCGTGTCGGAGATGGAGCGCAGGCTGCCGTGGTTCCGCCGGATGCCCGCGGACCAGCGGGCCAGCGTGCTGCTGCTGATCCAGAGCGGCGTGGCCGGGTTCGTCTCGTGGCTGGACGACCCCCGGCAGGCCATCCGGCTGACCGCCGAGGCGTTCCGGTCGGCCCCCAAGGACATCTCGCGGTGGGTGAGCCTGCGGCAGACCGTGGAACTGGTCCGGATCGCGCTGGAGCTGTTCGAGCTGCAACTGCCGAAGCTGGCGGCCAACGACGAGGAACGCGCGCGCCTCACCGAGGGCGTGCTGCGGTACGGGCGGGAGATCGCGTTCTCCGCGGCCACCTCGTACGCCACGGCCGCCGAGGCGAGGGGCGCGTGGGACGCGCGGCTGGAAGCGCTCGTCGTGGACGGGATCGTGCGCGGCGACGCCGAGGAGTCGCTGCTGTCCCGCGCCACCGCGCTCGGCTGGGACCCGGCGGCCGAGGCGACCGTGCTGGTCGGCAACCCGCCGTCCGACGACCCGCCCGCGGTCGTCTACGAGGTGCGCAGCCGGGCCGCCCGCAGCTCACGGCCGGTGCTGCTGAGCGTGCAGGGGTCGCGGCTGGTCGTCGTGCTGGGTGGCGAGACCGAGGAGGGCGACGTGCTCGGCAAGATCGCCAAGGCGTTCGGCGACGGCGCGGTCGTGGCGGGTCCGACGGTGGCCAGCCTCGCCGAGGCACACCGCAGCGCCAGCGACGCGCTGTCCGGGCTGCGGGCGGTCGTCGGGTGGCCGACGGCGCCGCGGCCGGTGCGGTCGCTCGACCTGCTCCCGGAACGGGCGCTCGCGGGCGACCCGGAGGCCGAGTGGCAGCTCGTCGACCGGATCGCCCGGCCGCTCGAAGAGGCCAGCGGGTCGCTGCTGGAGACCGTGGACACGTTCCTCGAAGTCGGCGGCGTGCTGGAGACCTGCGCGCGCAAGCTGTTCGTGCACCCGAACACCGTCCGGTACCGCCTGCGGCGGGTCACCGAGCTGACCGGGCGCAACGCGCACGACGCCCGCGACGCGCTCGTGCTGCGCATCGCGCTGTCCGTCGGGCGGCTCGCGAAGGCCCGCGGTTTGTGGTGATCGGTACCGGAATGTCGCTTTGTGGCGCCCAGGTGTGACGGACACCGCACCCGTTGGTGGGTGACACAGGTCGCTGTGCACAACACGCCACGACGTTCTTCGGTCACTTAGGCGCAACTTTTGGAGGAACCCTACAAATCCCACCCCGGTACTTCGTGTGCGACAGCATCACTGGGAACGCCCAAGACCGTGTTCAGTTGCACTGTGATCGCACTCCTCGCACCCGGACAGGGTTCGCAGACTCCCGGCATGTTCGGCCCCTGGCTCGAACTCGACGGCGCCGAGCAGCGGATCGCCTCCTGGTCCAAGGCCACCGGCCTGGACCTGGTGCGCCTGGGCACCACCGCGGAGGCCGAGGAGATCAAGGACACCTCGATCACCCAGCCGCTCGTCGTGGCACTGGCGCTGCTCGCGTTCGAGGAACTGCGCAAGCGCGTCGACCTGCCGTCGGACACGGTCATCGCCGGGCACTCCGTCGGTGAACTGGCGGCGGCGGCGATGGCGGGCGTGCTGAGCGCCGACGACGCCGTGGTGCTGGCCGCTGTGCGCGGGGCCGAGATGGCCGCCGCGTGCGCGCTGCACCCGACCGGCATGGCCGCCGTGCTCGGCGG
>JBDSAJ010000211.1:0-9402 GCA_039922235.1 Umezawaea sp. | reverse complement strand
CCTGCGTTCCACAGATCAGGTTGCTGACTGGTCGGTGAAAACAGTGGTTGAGCTGCGGGAATGATGGTTTGCCCGGTGACGGGGCGTGTCACTAGGTGGTGGTGTCGTGGCTGGTCAGGGGGTCGCGGGTGTGGCCTCGTGGACGCGGCGGGGTTCGGGCAGGCCGAGCGCGTCGAGGATCTTCTTGGTCGCCGGGGTCAGTTCGGTGCGCTGTCGGAACTTCCCGGCTGGTCCGGTGAAGGTACCCAGGTGCAGGCGCTGGAGTTCCTCTCGCAGCATCGTCCAGGTCTGGCCGGTGCCGGTCTCGGCGATGCGGATGAGCAGCAACGCGAGCCAGCAGAGCAGGACATGGGCGCGTATGCGCTCCTCGACACGGTGGTAGACCGGCCGCAGATCGATGATCTGCTTCATGTCCCGCCAGCCCCGCTCGACTTCGAGAAGTTGCTTGTATCCCAAGGCGATGTCCTCGGCCGACAGCTTGGGGTCCGAGCAGCGCAGCAGGAACTTGCCGTCCAGGTTCACTTCGGCGTCGATGGCCTTCTTGTCGATGCGCAGCAGCCCGCCGGGTGTGGTGCACAGATAGCGTTTCAGGCCGGGTTTGGTGGAGATGACGCCGCGCAACTCGGCGCGCTTGTCCTTGCCGAGCTTGTCGGATCCGGCGATGGTCTCTTCCAGCAGTGCGACCATCTTCGCCCGGATCGCCGCGTCACGGGTCGCGGCGTCGGGGTTGAAGCAGATCACGAACCGGTCGGCGGCCAGGTCGGTGTCGAGGCGGACTTCCTTGACCTGAAGGTTGTCCGCAACGGTTCGGTAGCGGCCCTGGCGGGACAATGCGGCGTCGGCTTCCGGGGTGCCACCGCGCAGTTTCTCCCCGAGGATGTAGTGACCGCCGGCCTTCTGCAGGTAGCGGCGGTTGGCCGCCGAGGTGAACCCGCGGTCGGCAACCCACACGACCCGCGACAGGGACCAGTCCCGCATGTCGTCCTTGACCTGCCGGATCAGGGCGCTGTCGGCGGTGTTTCCGGGCCAGGCCCAGCATCTGACCGGGATCCCGTCGCGGGTGACGGCCATCCCGACCACGATCTGCGGCAGATCCGGGCGGGAGTCCTTGGACTTGCCGAAGGTCCGGAACCCGGTCTCGCGCACCACGTCATCGCCGTCACTGTCGACGACCTGGCCGCGCTCGTCGCGGCCGGCCGGGCTGTCGGCGTCCTCGGTCTCGAAGTAGGTGGAGGTGGTGTCGAAGAACAGCAGGTCGACTTCCAGGTTCAGCAGAGTCGCGGTGTTGTCGTAGACGATCCGCGACAGCTCCGGCTCGGCCTCGATCAGCCAGTCCATGGCCCGGTAGCAGGCCTCGTCGACGACGGCGTCCAGGCCGTCGATGTGCACGTCGTGCTCGATCCAGCGGGTCGCGGCCAACGTGGAGGACGGTGCCAGGGTCCGGTTGGCGACCAGCGCGAACAAGATCCGCTCGACCCTGGCGTCCCTGCGGGTGCCGGTCAGCATCGATCGCATCGCGGTATCGATGCCGAGTTTGCGCCACAACCCGTCCAGGACGAACGCCCCGCCCAGCGGCCGGGAATCGACGAACCGCAGATCGGCCGGGGCGGTCGCGGACAGGGCTTCGCCGGGCCCCAGCAGCCGGCACAGCGCCGCGACCAGCCTTCGGATACCGGCGACGTCGAGTTGGTCCTCCCGGCCGAAGGAGTACAGCACCTTCGTCTTCGACGACTTCGACGCCGGGTCCCACTCGTTGTGGGCCAGTTGCAGATAGCCGACCACTCGGCCGTCGCCGGTCCGCCGCGTCGAGCGCTTCACATACACGACAGCAGACCCTAGCGATCAACCTCCTAGGAGAACAAGCAGTGCCTGCAGGTCACTGCGGGTAGCCACGCGAAACGTGTCACTAGGAGTTTTCGGCGTTTCCGCTAGGTCGCAACGTCCTGACCTGCCACGACGCCACCAGACATGTCATCAGATCCCGATTATCTGTGGAACGCAGGGGCCTGTTCTACCCGGTAGATGATCACCCACGGAAACAGCACAAGAGCCATCTTTTTCAGGACCTCCGTGGCCGGGTAACGGGTAGGCATCCCTGACCAACCGTGGGTCGTTCAGTACCCATTAGGTAACGGGGCGCGGGGTAGTCCCAGCAATCTCCGGGCCACCTTGTGCAGCAGGACACGATCACCTGGCCATGCTCTCAAGACGAGCCACCCTCGCCCTACCAGCGACGATGACTTTTCGAGCGGCACAGGATCGGTTCCCATAGATCACCTCGGCATGAGCCCTCAAGCCCACGATGGTCTCGCGGGGGCATGTCCCCTTTGGGCAACTGAACACCAGCAACGCAGTGGTCCGACGAGCTCAACCACCCCACCATGACTGGTACAGCACGCACGACGAAGGCGGTCGGAGAGGGCGGTGCCAGGTACCGGCACCGCCCTCGCGTTCCGGGCTGGCACTGGACAGGCGGTCGGGGCGAGGAGTGAAAGCGATTTGAAAGGTCCCGTTCGTATCCTGCGGGCCAGCTGGGCGTCACCGGACGGCTGAGCCAGACTGACCGAGGAGCGGCGATGAGACGATCGGTGTCAGGGTTGGTGGGCATTCTGCTGGTGGCGACGCTGGCGGGCGTACCCGGTGCTAACTCCACCGGCACAACTCCCTCGGCCACTGCTCCTGTGCCGTCGGTGCCATCGCAACCATTGCGGCCGGTCCAGGATCCTGAGAGGAAAACTGTTCCGGTCGCGTTGCCCGACTCGGCGTGGCCGATGGCCGGGGTGTCCACCGTGGATCTTCGACGGGACGGAGGCCGGGCGGGCGGGCTGCCGATCTCAGTGCGCCGGGCGGACGGTGGCCCGGATGGCGTGCGGGTGGAGGTGTTCGACCGCGACATCACCCGGCGCCTGGGGGTCGCCGGTGTGCTGTTGGGAGTGTCCCGCGCGGACGAGGAACCGGCCGCGGCACCGGTGAGGGTCGCGATCGACTACTCGGGGTTCCGCGCCGCGTTCGGCGGCGCGTACGACGAGCGGTTGCGTCTGCTGCGTTTTCCGGCGTGCGCGGTGACTACGCCCGAGGTGGCGTCCTGTGTGACCGGCACTCCGGTGCCGGGCGACAACAACAAGGCTGAGCACTCGTTTGCGGCTGAGGTAGAGGCGGCTGCCGGGATCGCCGAGGACACCACGGTGACGGCTGGGATGGCGCCACGCCAGGCCTCCGGGTTCGTGTATGCGCTCGCCGCGGGCCCGTCCGGTGGCACCGGCGACTACACGGCGACACAGCTCTCCTCAGCCGCGGAGTGGTCTGGGGGCGGCTCGTCGGGCCAGTTCGCCTGGTCCTACCCAATGCGCACACCGCCATCCCCGGCGGGTGCGGCACCTGAACTTGGGCTGTCGTACTCGTCTGGCGCGGTGGACGGGGCGACGGCCGCGGAGAACAACCAGTCCGGGCCTGCCGGCATGGGCTTCGACCTGGGCACGTCGTTCATCGAGCGGCGTTACGCGGCCTGCGCCTACAACGGGCACGCGGGGGGTGACCTGTGCTGGAAGTATGACAACGCGTCCCTGGTGCTCAACGGTGTCTCGACCGAGCTCGTGCGGGAGAGCGACGGTGTGTGGCACGCGCGCAAGGACTCCGGGTGGCGCATCGAGCGGTTCCGCACGGGCGATCTGCCGGGACGTGACAACGACGACGAGCGCTGGATCGTCACCACCCAGGACGGCACCCGTTACCATTTCGGTCTGAGCCGTCAGCCCAGCACGCTCAAGCCGACGCACTCGACGTGGACGGTGCCGGTGTTCGGCCTCAAGGCAGAGGATCCGTGCTGGTCCGGTAACTGGGCTACCAGTTCGTGCGAGCAGGCGTGGCGGTGGAACCTCGACTACGTCCAGGACCGCAACGGCAACTCCACCACGTACTTCTACGAGGAGGAGGGCAACTACTACGGCCGTAACGGCGACGTCTACGACCAGGCGTACTACATCCGCGGCGGCAACCTCATCAAGATCGAGTACGGAACCAGGGAGTTCCAGGAGAACGCCGGCCCGTCGGCGTGGGTGAACCTCTCTTACAAGTTCCGGTGCGCGGGCGGCGCGGACGAATGCGGGGCGCCGACCAAGGAGAACGCGGCCAAGTTCCCGGACACGCCGCTGGACATGTTGTGCACCAACACCCAGCCGTGTCAGAACCACTCTCCGACGTTCTTCTCCATCAAGCGCCTCAACGGTGTCGCGACGTATGTGTACAACCCCGCAGACACGGTGGACCACGCGCAGAACGTCGACGCCTACGACCTGGATTTCGCGTTCTACGGGCCGAACGACGGCACCGTGGACCCGATCCTGTACCTGACGAACATCAAGCGTTCCGGCTCGGTGGGCGGGTCGGTGACGCTGGAGCCGGGCACCTGGTTCGACTACGGCTCGCAGCAGCACCGTGTCGATGTCGACACGGCCAACGGCTCGCCCACGCTGATCCGGCACCACCTGGCCAACGTCTACGACGACTTCGGTTCCCGTATCGATGTCACCTATGGCCAGCCGCATCCGTGCAGCGCCGCGTCGTTGCCTGCTGAGCACGCGAACGGCACGGACTGTTTCCGTGCGTGGTACAAACCGGAGAACAAACCCGCGAAGTTCGGTTGGTTCCGCAAGTTTCTCGTGACGAAGGTATCCGAAGTGGACCGGACCGGGCTTTCCCCGGCACGAGCCACGACGTATGCCTACAACGACGCGCCCGCGTGGCATTTCGACAACCGGGGCACTCTCACCCCGATCGACCAGCAATCGTGGGGCCAGTGGCGCGGGCACGCGTCGGTCTCGTCGTTCCACGGCAACTCCGGGCCGACTCAGAGCGTCGAGAGCTTCCTGTACTTCCGCGGCATGAACGGCGACAGGCTCAATCGAGCTGGTGGCGCGAAGACGGTGGAGCTGAGCAACTCCAAGGGCGTCAAGAACCTCGACCACGACATGGTCGAAGGTCAGTTGTGGGAGCGTCGCAGGTGGAACGGGTCCACCACCGACGAACTCTCGTCGAGCATCAACTCGTTCTGGGTCGACAAGACGTGGGACGGCGGCTCGGTCGACTCCTACATCGTTCAAGTAGGACAGACCGACACGCGGATCGAGGCCAAGGTGCTACCGGGTCAGATGCGCTACACCCGTACGAAGACCGAGTTCGAGTCGGGCACCGGCCTGCCGGTGAAGGAGATCGACTTCGGCGAGGTGACGTCGGCGGGCGCCGACGTCGGTGGTGACGAGACGTGCACCAGCACCGAGTACGCCCGCAACACCCAGTCCTACCGGTTCTTCGAAGCGCGTGTGCAGACCCGCAAGGGGGCGGGTTGTGTCGCCACCGATCAACTGGTGAGCCGGACCGAGACCTACCACGACTACCATGCCGGTCCGTTCGACGTGCCGACCAATGGCCGGCCGACCGCGGTGCGGGCGTACGTTTCCGACGCGGCGTTCGTCGAGAACAAGACCGAGTACGACATGTACGGTCGTGCGACGAAGACGATCGACGCCGAAGGACGCACGAACACGACGGCGTACGAACCGAGCGGACTGCGGCCGACGACGAAGATCGCGGCGACCAACCCCAAGGGCTGGCAGACCGTCACGACCATGGCCCCGTGGTGGTCCAAACCGACGTCGGTGGTCGACGTGAACGGCAAGCGCACCGACATCGACTACGATGCGATCGGGCGTACCACCAAGGTCTGGAACCCGGATCAGCCGAGGTCGGCGAACCCCAACACTCCCAGCGCGGAGTTCAGCTACGGCGTGTCGCCCTACACGCCGAACTGGACGCGTACCCGTTCCCTGCACAAGGTCAACGCCGGCTCACCCGCTTACCTCGACTCATGGTCCTATGTGGATGGATTCGGTGGGGCGTCGGAGACGCAGGTGTCCGCACCGGGCAGTGGTCGAATCGTCACGCACAAGGGCTACGACGACCGTGGGCTGCTGTACTGGGACAGCGCGCCGATGCACAATGCCGCGAACGCGGGCAGCGGCATCCTGAACCCCGCCTCGAACACCGTGCCGTCCCGCATGGTCATGTTCTACGACACCCTGGAGCGCCAGACCTCCGCGCAGCTGTGGTCCATAGCGGCCAAGAAATGGGAGACCACCACCGCGCACGACGGTGACCGAACCACGGAGACACCACCGGTCGGAGGAGCGGTGACCGCGGTCGTCGATGCTCACGGCCGCACCGTCCTGAGCCGCTCGTACGACGGTCCTGCCACCAGCACGACCTTCCGCGACACCGTGACCACCTATCACCCGTCCGGGACCGTGGCCACGGTCACCGATCCCGCGGGCAACGTCACCACCTACGGCCACGACCTGCTCGGCCGAGTCACCGAGACCACCGAACCGAACTCGGGTAAGACGACCGTCACCTACACCAAGACAGGGCAGGCCGCGTCGGTGACCGACGCGCGAGGCAGGACCGTCAGCACCGGCTACGATGAGCTGAACCGCAGGACCGGGCTCTTTGAAGGCCCGGACGCCAGCGGCACCAAGCTGGCCTCGTGGACCTACGACCCTGCTGGCGCCCAAGGTCAACTCGCCTCGGCCACCGTGTACCTCAGTGACCGCGCCTATACCAGCACCGTCACCGGCTACGACGACGCTTACCGGCCGCTGGGCACGAGCGTCGTCATTCCGAGCCAGGAGGGTGCGCTCGCCGGGACGTACTCCTCCTCCACCACCTACGACAAGGCGGGACGCGTCGCCACGGTCACCCATCCCGCCGCCGGTGGACTCGCTGACGAGACCGTCACGTCCACGTACACCGAGTACGGACAGCCGAACACGTTGACCGGCACTCAGGTCTACGTCGGCAGTACTGGCTTCGATCAACTCGGTCGCCTCGTGGACCGCCAGTACGGCGCCGCGCCGGGACCGATCCGCAGGTACGGCTACGACGACTCCACCGGCAGGCTCGCGTTCGGCCGCGCGCTCAAAGGCGGCACGAACGAGCTGCTGCTCGAACGGCAGTACACCTACGACCAGGCTGGCAACCCGACCCAGGTCGCCGAGTCCGCGGGCACACTGGCCGCGCCGACCACCCCGACGCTGAGCGCACGGGAATGCTTCCGCCACAACGCCTTCCAGCAGTTGACCACCGCCTGGACCACTACGGCCGCGGACTGCGCCTCCGAACCCGCTGCCGGAGCGGCGAACGGCGTGGACCCCTTTCACCTCGCGTGGGAGGTCAACGCGATCGGCAACCGCACCAAGGAGACCGACAGGAAGACAGGACAGGTCCGCGACTACACCTATCCAGCGGCCGGTCAGCCGCGCCCTCACGCGGTGACGACCATCGGCGCGGACCGGTTCGAGTACGACACCTCAGGCAAGTCCACTCTGCGGATCGTCGGCGGTGCCACACAATCGCTCGACTGGGATGTGTTGGGGCGGCTGGCGAAGCTGGCCGACTCGACGAAGGGCGAGACCAGTTTCGTTTACGACGCCGACGGAACCAGGCTGATCCGACGTGATCCGAACGGCACCACGCTGTATCTCGGCGCGACCGAGTTGCACCTTCCCGCCGGCGGCCAGCCGAAGGCTACGCGCTACTACACCCAAGGGGACGTGACCGTCGCCGTGCGCACCCCCGCCGGCGTGCAATGGCAGCTGAGTGACCGCCAGGACTCTGCCGAGCTGTCGATCGAGGCGACAACCGGCAAAGTCAGCCGTCGTCGTTACCTGCCCTACGGCGGAGATCGGTCCACTGCGGACAGCTGGCCGACGGAGCGAGGATTCCTCAACAAGACCAAGGACACCTCGACCGGCCTGTCTCACCTTGACGCCCGCGAATACGACCCGTCGACCGGTCAGTTCCTGTCAGTCGACCCTATGGTCGGGGAAACCGGAACGCCCTACGGCTACGCCGCGAACAACCCGGTCACCTACTCCGATCCGACCGGTCTGGCGTACGAGGAGTGCACCAGCGGTCAGTATGTGTGCCGCGGCGGGACGCAAGTCGTCCGCAAGGGCAAGAACTACGCGATCCACAAGGCCCGAATCGATCGAGACAACCAGGTCTACGCCCGCAACTACCAGAACTACCGCGCGGCAACGCGGCCGTGCCCGGCCCAGTGCGTCAAGGCCAGGCAGGAACGGGCTCGAACCGGTGGTTCGGCGAACGCGGTCGAGGAGAGGGAGCGTCGCAAGACGGCGGCGGCACGCGAGATCGCGGCCAAGGCCGAAGAGGACGCAATCCAGAAGGACGGACACCCGGTCGGCTGTGCCACCGGAAAGGCTGGCGCGTACAAGTGCGTGCACGGGCTCCGAGCGGCTCCGGACAGGTGCGGAGACGGGCCGCGGCAGGTGGGGTGCGCCGCACCCGAGTTCAACTGGCCGACGGGCAACAAGAACGTCTTCCTGACGGTGTCGGTGTGCGACGTGCTCTGTGCGAACGCCACCGTCCAGGGTGAATGGATCATCATCTCGGGCGGTGGAGCTGGAGTTGGCGCCAGCGGCGTCATCGGGGTTGCCAATGCCACTCCGGAGGAGATGGACCCGGCCAGCTACTCCTCATGTGCGGGAGCGGCGTTCACCGGATGTGCGATCTGGGGAGGCAGGAACCGTGGAAGCGGCCTGTGGAGTGCGGTGGCGGCGGGAATCGGGCTCCAGGCCAAAGCCGGTGCGAACTACGCGATCGTCATGATCAACACTAAGTCGGGCACGGTCGTGTGCGCCTACTGCCCGCCCTCGTAGTGCCCTGGCCACCGCATGAATGGAGCAGCATGGTGCGGCCGATCCATTACGAGGGCCGAGCACACCCTCGACGGCAGTTCCTGCGCGCTGTGGGCGCGACCGGAGCCGGTGTTGTGGCCGTCACCTGCGGCCTCGGCCGGGCGCTGAGCGAGGTGGACGTGTTCGAGACGAGCCTGGACGCGTACTCGAGCAAAGTGGTCAAGTACACGACCCCGTGGGGCCCGGTCGCCGACGACTGGTACCCGGCTTTCCTTGCCGCGCAAGACGATCTGGCCGCCTACAGCGGTGGCCGGCTCGTCGTGCCCGGCGGAAACGCCACGACCGAGCGCAAGTCCCACATCTCCAGGTGTGTGGTGTTCGATCTTGTGCCGCTCGAAAAGTCATCGCCGCACGTCACGTTGATGAGGCCACCGAGGATGCGGGTGCGGAGCACTCTGTGGGCGTCGAGATCGTGCGCGACGGTGGGGCGCTGTCCTGTGCCGCTCGAAAAGTCATCGCTGCACGTCATGCGGAATTTGTCAAGGTGAATGAGACCAGTGGGTGTTAGAACTCCTAACAGAGTGAGAGGTTCTTGAGTCGGCGCCAGCAGATGATGCCGCAGGCCAGGCTCAGGAAGGCTTCGTGGATGTCGTCGCGGATTTCCCAGCGGATGCGCAGTCGGCGGAACCAG
>JBDSAJ010000210.1:0-17947 GCA_039922235.1 Umezawaea sp. | reverse complement strand
TCACCCAGGCCGTGAAATACCTCGTCATGGACCTCGAGAACGCGGGTATCCGCACGCAGTTCCTGGTCCGCGACCGAAAGTGTCGTGTTCACGCCGATTCCGGAGCGCCCAGCACCAGGGGAAGCATGGTGAAGAATTCGGCGGCCCGTTCCAGTGCGAGCACGGCGACGCGTTCGTCCGTCTGGTGCGCGAGGTTCGGGTCGCCCGGACCGCACAGGAGGGTGGGAACGCCGGTGACGGGTTGCAGGATGGAGCCGTCGGAGAAGTAGCTGACGCCGCGGACGCTGGGAGGCTGCCCCAGCACGGTGCCGAGCACGCGGGTGGCCGCCTGCACGAGGGGTTGGTCGACGGTCGTGCCGACGGCGGGGTAGTCGCCGGTCACCGTCATGCGCGCTCGGAAGCCGGCGCGGGTGGTGGCGAGTTCGGCGAGCAGTTGGTCGATGCGGGACAACAGGGCTGGGTGTTGGATGCCGGGCACCGTGCGCAGGTCCACGCGGGCGGTGCACTGGTCGGGAACGATGTTCACGACGGTGCCACCTTGGATCGTGCCGACGTTGAGGGTGGCGCCGCCGAGCAAGGCGTGCGTCGGCAGGTCGGCGTCGAGGGTGCCGAGTCGTTCGAGCAGGCACATCATCTGGGTGATGGCGTTGACGCCCTGGTCGGGCATGGCGCCGTGTGCGGCCCGGCCGTAGGTGGTGAATTCCAGGAACAGCGCGCCCTTGTGGGCGGCCACGAGGTCCAGGTCCGTCGGTTCGGCGATGACCAGGTTCGCTACGCCCTCCATGACACCGCTGTCCAGGGCGGCGCGTGCGCCGGCGCAGTCGACCTCCTCGCCCACGGTGCCGAGGAAGTGCAGGTCGCCGGGCAGTGCCACCTCCGCACGGGCGAGGGTGGCCATGCCGACGAGCATGGCGGCGAGGCCGCCCTTCATGTCGACGGCCCCGCGGCCCCACAGAACGCCGTCTTCGTCCACCTCCGCGGCATGGGGTGGTCGGGTCCAGGCGGCGGAACCCAGCGGCACGGTGTCGAAGTGCCCGCAGTACAGGAGCGGAGCCTCGTTCGACGCCGTCCTCGCCGGCGCAGGCATCCAGGTCGTGAAGATCCCACCACGGTGTCCACGAGCCAACGCCCACGCCGAACGGTTCGTCGAGACCGTCCGACGCGAAGCCACCGACCGCCTGCTCATCCTCAACGAACACCACCTCAGAACAGTGCTCGACCGCTACGCGCACCACTACAACCACCGCAGACCACACCAAGCCCTACAACTCGCCCCACAACGACCAGACCACCCGATCGCAGAGCCGGGCTGCACTTCGATACGTCGCCGACCAGTCCTCGGAGGCCTGATCAACGAGTACGAACCCACAGCCGCCTAACCGCAGATCAAACCGTGTAGCCGACTTCTGGCACCCCACAGGCTTCGACCTCGCCCGCGAACGGCGGCTACGGGAAGAAGCCGGACTGGGTGAGCGTATCGAGGACGGCGACCTTTATCCCGACGTCCGGCCCGGCTTGGCGCGGCTGCGGGAGCTCGGCTTGTGGGTGGGAGTGGCCGGGAACCAGACCGCCCGCGCGGCCGAGCTGCTGCGTGCGCTGGGCCTGCCGGTGGACCAGATCGCGACCTCGGGCGAGTGGGGTGTCGCCAAACCTTCGCTCGAGTTCTTCGTCCGCGGCGCGGAGATGGTGCCCAACGGACCCGGCGCGGACCAGCCGCGCCTTGGTGGCAGCTCGACATCCGACGACGCCAGCGACTGGGCGGCATCCTCAACGAGTACCTCCACGCCGCCTGACCAGCACGGATGGCATTTTCGGCAAGCACAGGCGCAGGACTCCGATCCCGGACATGGCACGGGCACGCCGAGGCCTCAGCTCGTGGGTGCCCCACAGGGCTCGACCACCACCGAACCGACGACCACGCCGCTGGTCACGACCACGGGCGACCCGGCGGAGGACCCCGTGGCGGACCCGGACACCGGCGTCACCACCACCGAGGAGTCGGCCGAGCCGACCACGACCGAACCGACCTCCAGCGAGGTGACGCCCACCTCGGAGAGCAACCCCAGGAACGGCGACCCGACCCAGCAGCCCACCGAACAGCCGTGACCGAGGGTCAGCGGTCGACGCCGAAGAAGCCTCGGACCCGGTCCAGGCCCTCGACCAGCGCGTCCACCTCTGCGAACGTCGTGTAGAGGTACGACGAGGCACGGGTGGTCGCGGGTACGCCGAACCACTGGTGGGCAGGCGCGGCGCAGTGCTGGCCCGCCCGCACGGCGATGCCCAGCGAGTCCAGCACCTGGCTGACGTCGTGCGGGTGCACGTCCTGGAGCGTGAAGCTGATCGCGCCGCCCCGATCCTCGACCGTCTGCGGGCCGACGACCCGCAGCCCCGGCACCTTGGCCAGGCCGCGCAGCGCGTACTCGGTCACCGCCCGCTCGTGCGCGGCGACGTTCTCCATGCCGACCGCGGTGAGGTAGTCCACCGCCGCGCCCAGCCCGACGGCCTGCGCGATCGGCGGTGTGCCCGCCTCGAACCGGTGCGGCGGCTGGGCGTAGGTGGTCCGCTCCAGCCGCACCTGCTCGATCATCTCGCCGCCGCCGAGGAACGGGGGCAACTCGGCGAGCAGGTCCCGTCGGCCCCACAGCACCCCGATGCCGGTCGGGCCGCACATCTTGTGCCCGGTGAACGCGATCGCGTCGGCGCCGGTCGCCGCCACGTCGTAGGGCAGGTGCGGCACGGCCTGCGACGCGTCGACCACGACCAGCGCGCCGACCTGGTGCGCCCGCTCGGCGATCAGGGCCACCGGGTTGACCGTGCCCAGCATGTTCGACACGTGCGCGAGCGCGACCACCTTGGTCCGCTCGTTGATCAGCTCGTCCATGGTGGACAGGTCGAGCCTGCCCTCCTCGGTCAGCTCGAAC
Organism: Umezawaea sp.; assembly: GCA_039922235.1. Classification (GTDB taxonomy): domain Bacteria; phylum Actinomycetota; class Actinomycetes; order Mycobacteriales; family Pseudonocardiaceae; genus Umezawaea. Next base: position 15,026 of record JBDSAJ010000210.1, on the reverse strand, counting down.
CAGCGCAGCCGCGCGCCGGTCCGCTCCGCGAGCAACTGCCACGGCACGATGTTGGAGTGGTGCTCCATCGCGGTGATGACGATCTCGTCACCGGCGCGGACCTGGTACGGGGACGACCAGGCCAGCACGTTGGCCATCAGGTTGAGCGCCTCGGAGGCGTTCTTCGTGAACACGATCTCGTCCGACTGGGCGCGCACGAAGTTCGCGACCTTCACCCGTGCGTCCTCGTAGGCGCTGGTCGCCTCCTCGCCGAGCTGGTGCACGGTGCGCGCGACGTTGGCGTTGTGCCACCGGTAGTGCTCGGCGACCGCGTCGATCACCGACTGCGGCTTCTGCGAGGTGTTCGCGCTGTCCAGGTAGACGAGGGGGTGGTCGTCGGCCAGCCTGCGGCGGAGGATCGGGAAGTCCTCGCGAATCGACTCGACGTTCACGATGCGTTGTCCCTAATGTCGGTGGTGTCGGGATCGGCGCCTGGGTCGCCGTGGCGCTCGGTGCGCGGGGACCTCGTGGCTGGTTCGGACTCCGCCGCCCAGCCTACTGTGCCCTCCGGCGAACCAGCGGACCCCCGCGATGTGATCATCGGCGCGCCCCGGCGGCCTCTCCGGCGGACCACTCGGCGACGACGTCGGCCAGTACGGGCAGCGGCAGCGCGCCGCTGCCCAGTACCGCGTCGTGGAACCGCCGGATGTCGAAGTGCCCGCCCAGCGCGCGTTCCGCCGCCGCCCGCATCCCCTGGATCTCCAGCTGGCCGACGGTGTAGGCCAGGGCCTGCCCCGGCAGGGCGATGAACCTGTCCACATCGGACTCGATCTCCACCGGCGGTCGGGTGGTGTTCTCCCGCAGGTAGTCCACCGCCCGGTCCCTGCTCCAGCCGAAAGCGTGCAGCCCGGTGTCGACCACCAGCCGGGCGGTGCGCCGGGAGTCGGCCGACAGCATCCCGAGCCGCGCGACGGGACCGGAGTACAGGCCCATCTCGTCGGCCAGCCGCTCGACGTAGACGCCCCAGCCCTCGGCGTACGCGGTGAGCACGCCGGTGCGGCGCAGCATGGGCAGCTCGGTCAGCTCCTGCGCGAGGGACAGTTGCAGGTGGTGCCCGGGCACGCCCTCGTGGAAGGCGATCGCCTCGCTGCCGGAGCGGTCGCGCTCCCGCGCGCGGCTGGTGTTGGTGTAGTAGGTGCCGGGTTTGGCGCCGTCCAGCGACGGCGGCACGTAGTACCCGGCGGGACCGCCACCGCCGGCGGACTCCGGCACGGGCGCCACCACGCACCGCTGCCAGGGCAGCCTGCCGAACCAGCGCGGCGCGACCCCCTCCGCGCGGGCGATCGCGGTCCGGGCCGCTTCAAGCATCTCGTCGGCGTCGTTCCAGCGCAGTGCGGGGTCCTCGCGCAGGCGGGCCAGGATCGACGGGAAGTCCGCGACACCGAGTGCCCGGCCGCCGATGTCGGTGTACTCCCGCCGCAGCTCGGCCATCCGCCGCAAGCCGGTCTCGTGCAGCTCGCGCGGGGTGCGGTCGGTCGTGGTGTGCCCCCGCGCGAGTGCCGCGTACGTTTCCTCCCCCTCCGGCAGCCAGCACAGACCGGGCCGGTCGGCAGGCCTGGCGTGCGGCGCGACCTCCTCGGCCAGCGCCTGCCGGTACCGGGCGAACGCGGGCCGGACCACGTCGACGAGCAGCTTGTCCCGGCGGACGTCGAAGTCGGGCGGCGCCTCGGCGGGCGTCGGCCCGCTGAACGGGTCCGCCGACTCGGCCAGATAGCTGTCGAGCTGCCGGACGGCCGCCTCCACGCGGCCCCGCACCGCGACCCGCCCGGCCGCGACGCCCGCCCGGTGCCGGTCGGCGGCCCGCGCCAGGTAGGCGGGGACGGCGGCCAACCGGTCCAGGTAGGCCTGCGCACGGGCCCGGTCGGGCAGCGACACCATCGGCACCATGGTCAGCAGCTCGGCGGCGGGCGCGACGAACAGGTCGGTGACGGTGAACTCGACCAAGCGGGCCCGCAGCCGGTCCGCCTCCGCCGCCGCCTGGTGCGCGACCACGGCGACCGTCCGCCGGTCCTCGGGGCTCATCGCCACCGGGTCCAGCCCGCCCGCCCGGCGCGCGATGTCGACCAGGTGGGCGCGGGCGGTCTCCTGCGCGTCCTCGGTGAGGTCGTTGAGCAGGTGGTCGCGGCCGGGGATGCCCAGCAGCGTCGCGTTGATCGGGTCGATGTCGAGCACCAGGCCGAACAGCTCGTCGGCCAGTCGCACCGCTTCGGTCATGGTGTCCCCCGTGGTCGGCACGTGCTACCGGGCGGCCGGGCGGCGAGGCGTGGCCAGCTCCCGCAGCGCCTCGCGGTCCAACTTGCCGGACGCGGTGAGCGGGAGCCGTTCGACCACCTGGTAGCGGTCGGGGACCATGTACCGGGGCAGGATGCCGGTGGTGTGCTCGCGCAGGACGGCCGCGGGCTTGTCCGGGGCGCCCGGCTCCGGGACGACGCAGGCGACGAGGAACTGCGCGCCCGCCGGCGTGGTCACCACCGTCACCGCGACGTCCCGCACCGCCTCGTGGCCGCGCAGCGCCGCCGCGACCTCGTCCAGCTCGATCCGGTAGCCGCGCAGCTTGATCTGCTGGTCGTTGCGGCCGAGGTACTCCAGCGACCCGTCCGGCAGCCTGCGGGCCAGGTCGCCGGTCCGGTAGTACCGGGTCGGACCGCTCGGGCCTGCGGCGGTGACGAACCGCTCGGCGGTCAGCTCGGGCCGGTCGAGGTAGCCGGTGGCGACGCCCGTGCCCGCGATCCACATCTCGCCGGTCTCGCCGTCGGGCAGCGGCTCGCCGTCCGCGCCCCGGATGTCGATCACCAGGTGCGGCAGGGCGGTCCCGATCGGGGACGGCACCGGGCCGTCGAAGTCGGCGGCGGTGAGGGTGCGGTGGGTGGCGTAGACGGTGGTCTCGGTGGGGCCGTACATGTTGACGGCGGTGGGCGCGACACCCCGGTACCCGCCCAGGAAGTCCCTGATCACGTCCAGGTCCACCGATTCGCCCGCGAACACGAGGTAGCGCAGGGACAGCTCGGGCGGTTCGCCGTCCAGGTAGGTCTTGGCCAGCGAGCGGAACACCGAGGGCACCTGGCCCAGCACGGTGATCCGGTTGGTCGCCAGGTGGCCGAGGAGGTCCTCGGCGGACCGGGCGACACGTTCGGGCACGGTGACCGCGGTCGCGCCGGTGGCCGTGGACGCCCAGAACTCCCACACCGAGACGTCGAAGTTGAACGAGTGGAACAGCGCCCAGCGGTCGTCCGCGGACACGTCGAACAGCGGCAGGGCGGCGTCCAGCAGCGCCAGTACGTTGCCGTGCGTGACGACGCACCCCTTGGGCTTGCCGGTCGACCCGGACGTGTAAATCACGTAGGCCGGGTCGTCACGGCCGGTGGCGGGCTCAGGCACCGGCCCCGCGTCGCCGTCCTCCCGCACCGGCAGCACCCCGGCCTCCAGTCCGAGGTGCTCAGCCCGCGCGGGGTCGCCGACGACCACCCGCACCCCGGCGTCGGCCACCACGTACCGCAGCCGTTCGGCCGGGTAGGCCGGGTCGAGCGGGACGTAGGCCGCGCCCGCCTTCAGCACGCCGAGGATGCCGATCGGGATGTCCGCGGACCGCTCTAACAGCAGGCCTACGAGGTCGCCCGGCCGCACGTCGTGGCGGGCCAGCCGAGCGGCGAGCCGGTCGGAGAGCGCGTCGAGCCGGCCGTAGTCGACGGTGTCGCCGTCGTCGATCACCGCCGCGGCGTCCGGTTGCCCGGCCGCGACCCGGCGGAACAGCTCGGTCAGCGAGCCGGTGGTGTCGGTCGGTGCGGTGCTCACGGTGGTTCCTCAGAGGGTCGTCGGGGTGCGGGCCAGGTCGGCGAATCGCGTGGCGAGGTCGTGGGCGAACCGGGCGCCGACCGCCGAGGGCAGGAAGCCGACGGTGACGAGCAGGCCGTCGTCGGCCGGCCAGACGTCGGTCTGCACCTCGGTGGGCAGGCCGAGGTAGGGCCCGCGGACGAACCGGGTCGGCACACCGTCGAGCGGGAGGCGGGCGGGGGCGTTGTCCTGGTAGGCGAACAGGTTCTGGAACAGCGGGGTGCGGCCGGACCTCGGCGGGTTGACCAGGCGCACCACCTCGCCGAAGCCGACGTCCTGGGCCTGGAACGCACGGCCGACCGTCCGGCCGACGTGCGCGGGCGACCCCAGGTCACCGCGCAGCCGCACGCACACCATGTCGACGTGGCACCCGACCACGCGGTCGAGCCGGCGGTCGGCGCGGTGCGCCACCGGGATGCCCACGCCGAAGTCCCGCTGCCCGGTCAGGTCGGCGAGGGCGCGCGCGTAGGCGGCCAGCAGCACCACGAACCGGGTCACCCCGGCCTCCGCCGCCACGGCGCCCAGCCGGGCGACGTCGGCCGCCCCGAGCACCTGCCGCACCTGTCCCGGTTCCCCACCGGACGCATCGGGTCCACCGGGGTACACCAGGGCCGGCAGGTCGGTCAGCTCCGCCCTCAGCCAGTCCCGCTGGCCTTCGAGGTCGGCGTGGCGCAGGTAGTCCCGGCGCAGCTCCCACGTGTCCGCGAGCGACGGGACGGGCTCGCCCCGCTCACCCCGGTAGGCCGCCGCGAGGTCCTGCGCGAACACCGCCTCGGACCAACCGTCGAACGCGATGTGGTGCACCACATACCCGAGGACGTTGCCCGGCCCCGACGCCAGCGGCACCAGAGCCGCCCGCCACACCCGTGCCCCCGCCAGGTCGAGCGGCCCGCGCAACGCGTCGCGCAACGCGAAGACCGCCGCCTCGACCGAAGGCGCGGACGGCAGCACGACCAGCTCGGGGGGCGGCACGTCGCGCGGCGTGGCAGCGGGCCGCCGACCACCGGTGTACGCCGCGCGCAGCGGTTCGTGGCGAGCGTGGACGCGGGCGAGCGCGGCGGTCAGCGCCCCCTGGTCGACCTCGCCGTCCACCACCCAGGTGCCCAGGCAGTAGGCGGACCGGTCGTCGGGTTCGAGCAGGTGCCGGGTCAGGAAACCGACCTGCATGGGTGAAAGCGGCACGACGGCCGCCTCGGCGGTCTGCTCAGCCGCCGCCTCGGCGGTCTGCTCGGCGCTCTGCCGGAGCCAGTCGGCCAGAGCACGGGCCGTGGGGTTGCCGAGCATCCGGGAGACCGGCACCGGGTGGCCCAGTTCCGCCGCCAGCCGGGCGCACACCCGACCCGCGCCCAGCGAGGTCCCGCCCAGGGCGGTGAAGGGCAGGTCCGGTGAGACGGCGGGGAGGTCCAGCACCGACGCGAAGACCCGTGCGACTCGGACGACGAGCGGGTCGTGCTCGTCCGCGAGGTCGCCCGCGTCTTCCGCGGTGGCGGCGGGGACCAGGGCGAGCAGGGCGTTCTCGTCGAGCTTCCCGTTGGCGGTCAACGGGAAATCCGCCACCGCGACCACCAGCTCGGGCAGTTGGTAGTGCACGAGCGCGCCACGCAGGACGTCCAGGGCGCCATCCGGCGGATCCCCGAGGCAGAACGCCACCAGGCCCTCGACCGCGCCGGCCGCGTCACGGCGCGGCAGGACCACGCACCGGCGCACGCCCAGCACGCGCTCGACCTGCCGCTCCACCTCGGCGGGCTCGACCCGGTGACCCCGCACCTTCACCTGCCGGTCCAGCCGCCCGCCGTAGTGCAGCAGGCCGTCCACGTCCCACCAGCCGGTGTCGCCCGTGCGGTAGACGCGGGTGGCGACGCCGTCGACGGTCACCTCGGTGAACTTCTCGGCGGTCAGCGACGGGCTGCCCAGGTAGCCGATGGCCAGGCCGTCACCCGCGATGCACAGCTCGCCCGGCTCCCCCACCCCGCACGGCCGCGAGCCGTCCAGGACGTGGACCCGGGTGTCGGGCACCGGACGTCCGATCGGGATGCCGTCCGGGCGGTCGCAGTCCTCGGCGGTGACGCGGTGCGTGGTGGCGAAGACCGTGCTCTCCACCGGCCCGTAACCGTTGACCAGCGCGATGTCGGGGTGCAGGGCCAGGAACGCGCGCACGTGGGGCGTCGACAGGCGCTCGCCGCCGATCATCACCTGGCGCAGGCCGCCGAACGCGGCCGGATCCTCGTCGACGATCATGTTGAACAGGCTGCTGGTGAGCCACGCGGTGTCCAGGCCGTGCCGGTCGACCCCGTCGCGCAGCGCCTGGGCCGACAGGTACGGCTCGTCCACCACCAGCGACGTCCCGCCGGACAGCAGCACCGACCACAGCTCCAGCGCGAACGCGTCCCACGGTTGCGGCGCGGCCAGCGGGAGCACGGTGTCCTGGTCGAAGCGGGCGAACGTGCCCGGCCGGAACAGCCGGGCCACGGCGCGGTGCGGCACGAGCACGCACTTGGCGCGACCCGTGGTCCCCGAGGTGAAGAACACGCAGCACGGATCGGCGCCGGCGACCTCCACCGGCGAGAAGTCGACCGGCTCGGCCCCGAAGACGGCCCGCGGGGTCCAGGTGCGCGGGCGCAGCGGAGTCCGGGCGACCACCAAGCGGGCGTCCAACTGGTCCAGGACCTCTTCGACACGCCGCCGCGGCCAGGCCACGTCGAGCAACGCGTAAGCCGCGCCCAGCTTCAGGATCCCGAGGATCGTCGCCACCAGCTCCGCGGCGCGAGGCAGCAGCACGGGCACCACGTCGCCCCGGCCGACACCCAGCGCCGCCAGGCGCACGGCGCACACGTCACCCGCACGGTCGAGATCGGCGTACGTCACGGTGGTGGAGCCGTGCACGAGGGCCACCGCGTCGGGGCGGGCCTTGGCCTGGTCGCGCACGATCGCGTGCAGCCCCTGCCCCGCCGGGTACGGCCGCGAGGTGTCGTTCCAGCCGAGGTCAGGCCGGCTGAAGTCGGCTCGGCCGGCGGAGCACCGGCCGGGATCGGGCCGGCCGGCGTCGGGCCGGCTGGCGTCGGGCCGCGTCACGGCTCAGGCCGCGTCCGGCGAGAGCTGCGGCGCCCTGCCCTGGACCACGCGCTCGGCGCTGTGGGTGAGCGGGACGCACAGCAGACCTGCCGCCAGGAACACCACGGCCAGCACGCCCCAACCGGGCGCACCCAGCCCGATGACCAGCGACGTCACCACGAATGGGCCCGCGGTCTGCTGGAGTCCCCGACCGAGGGCGAACACGCCCTGGTACTCGCCCTGCCGTCCCGGCGGCGGCAGGTGCAGGGACAGGCCGAACGCGCCGGCGGCCTGGCTGATCTCGCCCAGCACCAGCGCCACGGTGCCGACCAGCAGCAGCGGGACGGCGATCAGCGCGTCCGCGTCCTGGGACAGCGCGAACACCGCGCAGCACGCCGCGAGCAGCACACCCGACCGGAGCAGGATGCGCGCCGACCCGCCGGGTGTCTCGGCGCCCCGGCTCAGCGCCACCTGCAACACGAACACCATGGCGGTGTCCAGCACGAGCAGCACCGCGTTGACGCCGGCGGGCGCACCGGTGGAGGTGATGATCCACAGCGGCAGGCCGACGACGAGGATCGGTTGGTACAGCTCCAGCACACCGCACAGCAGGGCCAGTCCGACGAACCGCACGTCCCGCAGGCCCGACCGGGGTTTGGCGCCGCCCTCGTGCCGCGCCCGCGCGTGCGGCGGCGAACCCAGTCGCCAGGTGATCACCGCGCACAGCGCCTGCGCGGCGGCGGTGAACGCGATCACGCCGTAGAACGCGGGCCGGTTGCCCACGGTCAGCGCGGCGCCGGCGATCATCGCGCCCACCATGAAGCCGACGTTGAACAGGCTGCGCATCTGCGCGCCGACCCGCACCTGCTCGTCGGCCTGGAAGCTGGCACGGGTGAGCGTCATCCGCAGCGGGTTGGACGAGGTCTCGCCGATCGAGATCAGGCTGGTCAGCACGACGAACCCGAGGAAGCCGCCGACCAGGCTGTAGCAGGCGAACAGCACGGCGAGCGCCGCGTAGGTGATCAGCAGCAGGTGCCGCGCGCCGTACCGGTCGGCGAGTCGACCGATCGGCACAGCGAACAGCAGGCCGAACACGTTCGCCACGGACAACCCGACACCGACCTCGGTGGTGCTCAACCCGATGGTCTGGGTGAAGAAGATCGCCCCCGAGGTCAGGAACACGCCGAATCCGAACGCCTGCACCACGGCCAGCACCGCGAGTCGACGGGCCAGTCCTGCCTGCGGCACCATCTCGGCCGCCCATGAGCGGGTCGCGGTGCGGATTCGGTCGATTCCCACGGGTGCTCTCACTCTGGTGGTCGGATCGATTCGTGCGGAACTAGCGCGGTCAGCCGGGGAACTGGGCCAGTTTCTTGGCCAGGATCTCGGCGAAGGCGGGGTGGCGCAGCAGCGGCAGGGTGTCGGCCGCCTCGACGGTGTGCACCTCGGTGTCAGGCGCGACGCGGCTCCACCGGGCGTCCTCGCGGTCCGCGACCTGGGCGAGCTGGAACACCGTGACGTGACCGCCGTAGGGGCGCGGCTCGTAGTGCTCTTGGGCGAAGTTCCCCGCCGCCCACACGGCCTGACGCCAGTGCAGGTCGTCCGGGTCCATGTCCGCGTCGATCTTCGCCGTCTCGACCATCGCGCGCAGCACGCGGTCGCGGTCGGCGTCGAGGTGGGGCACGTCGAACTGCTTGCGCAGCGAGGCGAGCCGGAAGTCGTAGAAGTCGCGCAGGCCCCAACTGGCGTCGAGGTCGTTGGTGCCCGGCGGCATCGCGTTGATCAGCGCGAGCACCGCGACCCGCTCGCCGACCTCTTCCAGTTGGCGGGCGACCTCGTAGGCGACGCGCCCGCCGGCGCACGGGCCGACCAGGAGGTACGGGCCGTGCGGCTGCACCGCGCGGATCTCCCGCAGGTAGCGGGCCGCCATCTCCACGATGGACAGGGAGGGTCGCTCCCTGCTCCACATGCCCACCGACTCCAGCCCGTGGACGGGGCGGGCGCCGCGGAAGGTCTCCACGATGTCGCGCAGGAAGCGGACGTTGCCCGCGCCCCAGTGGAAGCAGAACACCGGGGCGCCCTCGCCCTCGGCGACGAGCGTCGTCAGGGTCGGCGCCTCCTCGACCTCCACCGGGCTGCGGCCCAGCGCCCACACGACGTCGAAGTCCGGGTCGGATTCCCGCGCGTCCCCGGCTTGGGCCGGCGCGGAGCCGTCCGGCAGCAGGGCGGCGGCGATGCCGGCCGGCGTCTTGTGGTCGAAGACGTCGTTGGGCGACATCGTGATCCCCTGCTTGCGCGCCTCGGCGACGACGTCGACCAGCAGCAGCGAGTAGCCGCCCAGCTCGAAGAAGTCGTCGTCGGGCGTGACCTCGACGGCCAGCAGGTCTTCCCAGATCGAGCACAGCGCCTGCTCGATCACGTTCCGGTCCAACACCATGGATATCCCCTCTACCGCGTTCCGAAGAACCTCTGCGCCTCACGCACGCCGCGGAGCAGCGCGTCGATCTCCTCGTCGTGGTTGTAGAGGTAGAACGTGGCCCGGACACTGGCCTCGACACCCAGCCGACGGTGCAGCGGGATGGCGCAGTGGTGGCCGACCCGGACCGCGACACCCAGGCTGTCGAGCACCTGGCTGACGTCGTGCGGGTGGATCCCCTCCACCGCGAAGGACACCGCGCCTCCCCGGTTGACCGTATCGGTCGGGCCCAGCACCCGGACGCCCGGCATGTCCACGAGCCCGGCCAGCGCCAATTCGGTGAGGTGCCGCTCGTGCTCGGCGACCTGCGCCATGCCCGCCGCATCCAGGTAGTCGACCGCGGCGGCCAGGGCGATCACCTGGGAGACCATCGGCACGCCCGCCTCGAAGCGCTGCGGCGGCGCGGTGAAGGTGGTCTCCTCCATGGTGACCGTCTTGATCATCGAGCCGCCGGTCATGACCGGCGGCATCGCCGCCATCAGCTCGGCGCGCCCGTAGAGCACGCCGACACCGGTCGGCCCCAGCATCTTGTGCCCGGTGAACGCGGCGAAGTCGACCCCGAGGGACGGGAAGTCGACCGCGCCCGCGCCCACGACGCCGTGCGGGACCGACTGGCACGCGTCGAGCACCGTGATGGCGCCGACCTCGCGTGCCCGGCGCACGATCTCCTCGACCGGGTTGACCGTGCCCAGCACGTTGGACCGGTGGGTGAACGCGACCACCTTCGTGCGCTCGTTCACCAGCTCGTCGATGGTCGACAGGTCGAGCCGGCCCTCGTCGGTGAAGCCGAACCACCGCAGCTTCGCGCCCGTCCGCCGGCACAGTTCCTGCCATGGCACCAGGTTGGCGTGGTGTTCCATCTCGGTCACCACGACCTCGTCACCGGGGCCGATCACGAACCGCGACGCGTAGTCCCCGGCGGTCGAGGCGTTGCTCAGCCCGTAGGCCACCAGGTTGAGGGCCTCGGTGGCGTTCTTGGCGAACACCACCTCGGCGGACTCGGCGCCGACGAACGCCGCCACCCGCCGGCGGGCCACCTCGTAGATCTCGGTCGCCTCCTCCGACAGCAGGTGCACGCCCCGGTGCACGGCCGCATTGGAGGTCTCCAGGAAGTGCCGCTCGGCGTCGAGCACCTGCCTGGGTTTCTGCGAGGTCGCACCGGAGTCCAGGTACACCAGCGGGTGCCCGTTGCGTACCGCGCGCCCCAGGATCGGGAAGTCGGCCCGCAGCGCCGCGACGTCGAGCGGGGTGATCTCATCGGTTCTCACGAAACGCTCCTCAGGCAGTGGCTCCGCGCGCGACCGCGACTCAGAGGCTGAAGTAGTCGACCTTCAACCGCGGGATGTAGTTCGAGACGTCCGAGTAGTACAGGATGATCCCGTCGTTGTACTGGTCGAACGAGTGCTTGAGGTCGTGCAGGTTGTTGACCGCGCGGTGCGCCTGCCAGGCGGGCACGTGCTCGCGGTCGGCCAGCGCCTCCTCCAGCAGGCCGGTGTGGTTGGCCTCGACGTCGGCCTCCACGTGCGACACGAGCGGGGACAGGCAGTCCGCCGGGTAGCCGTAGGCCTCCGCCAGCCGCTGCAGGGTGTGCGCGCCTTCCAGCGTGTCCACGCCGCGGGCCTCGAAGAGCTTGGTGCAGGCCAGGTAGCCGAGGGTGTCCACGCGGGCGATCTCACACAGGTTGTTCGTCCACGACCAGGTGCCGATCAGCGGGTGCGCGTTCTCGACCTCCTCCTTGGACAAGCCCATTCGGATCAGGCTCTCGCGGGCCATCCAGGCGTGGTTGTACTCCTCCGAGAGGTACTCCGAGAGCAGGTGCTTCCACGCGGTGTCGGTGCAGTGCGCGATGGCGGTGGAGATGTGTCGGCTCGCGGAGTTGATGTAGTGGTAGGTCTCCATGATCAGGCCGAGGAAGACCTCCTTGCGGAAGTCCTGGTTCTCCAGGCCGGACCACAGCCGGTGGTAGCCGATCTGCTCGGTCCACATGGCGGTGGACTTGTCGATCTGCTTGAGGAAGGCCGCGGTCGGGATCCGCTCCAGGCCAGCGTCCTCGTCGCGCATCAGCCCCTGCTCGGCGAAGCTGCTGACGATGCCGAGGGTGTCGTCAACGCTCACACCGGTGATCTCGGAGATCTCCTTCACGGTGTGCCGGCCGTCGAGGTAGCGCTTGAAGTTGAGGAACGACTTGAGGTCGGAGCCGTGGTGCTCCAGCTCGTAGTGCTGGTCGCCGACGATCATCAGGATGCCGCCGCGGTTGGGCACGAAGAACGTGCAGTGCCGGAGTTGCGGCTTGTACTCAAGGTCTTGCGATAGCGTCATCGTGTTCTCCGTGTTCTCCGTGTTCTCCGCACTTGGCTGGGATCGTGGAGTCGGCGATGGTGCGGGGGGCGGAGACCGCCCGCCCCCCGCGCCACGACCGCATAGAGTTACTCAGTGGCCTCAGCCACAGAGAACGGCACCGCTCACCTTGCTGATCTCCGGCTTCGAAACAGCCTTGATGCTAACCGTCATGTCATTCACCTCCTGCGCGATCAGGTGGACAAAAACGCACCGCATGATCGCGGCACGAATGTGGACCGCTCGGGACGGGCGATGTGGTCAGCCCGCTGCTCATCGAGCGGTATGTGACGTGGGATTGAGCCGAGCGCTACCCGCGAAGGTCGCTCAGGCGCTGTGGCCGAAAAATGTGCACGAACATCCCCCCAGGGCATCGCGATCGCATTGCTTTCCGGCACGTTCCCCCGAATAGATCTCCCACTCGGAGGTCACCGCCCAGGAAGGCCCCCTCACTGCCGTCGAACGTATGCGGAGGCCCGGCGGCTGTCAAGGAATTCGAACAACACCCGGAGTGTCCGGTTCGGGTTGCGTCCGAATGTCCGCGCCGCCGCACCGGAACTTTGATGGCTGCCGGCGCGGACAACGGCACCGCACAACTGCGGTTTAACCCACATGGCCAGGGGAAACGCCGTCGGGAGACCGCGTGCGCGGATCGGTATTGCTCCACCTGGCCCTGCGCTATTTCTTTCATTACTGGGCCGATCAGGTGAAAATTCGCGACCGATGGATGTCCGGCGCACGGCCAGCAGCCCAGTCGAGCCGAATCACAGGGTGTCGGCTTAATCCGCCGGTGTCCCCCAATGACTAATTTTAATGGTGACCCTGGCAGTAGCATGATCTTGGTAGGTGCAGGACCACGTCTGATTTCTTCCACCCTGGACGATTCGAGTTTTTCGTCCACGGGTCTCGCGGCGGGACGCACACGTCCCACGATCCGACCGTCAGGGCCGGTGGATGGTCAGGGTGGTCGGCCCGGTCACGCTCGCCACTCCCCCGGTCAGGCACTGGACGACGTCGGGCGTCACCAGGGTGATCACCTGCTCCGCGCCCGCCGGGGCGAAACCCCCGGCTGTGATCACGCCAGTGTTGGTGACCACCACCTGGCCCGCCACCGCGCTGGAGGTGACGTTGTACTGGAACAGGCTGGGCGCCACCTGGCCGCCCCAGGTGAACGTGCGCAGCGCCGAGCCGGAGTCGAACAGCACCAGGCAGGACGCGGTGAGGGTGAACGTCTCGGCGTAGGTGGCGGTGACCGCGCCGGAATTCGTGCACGACGGGTAGACGCCGCTGACGATGACGGAGACCGGCCGCGCGGTGAGCGTCAGCGGCGGGTCGAAGGTCGTGACCTCCGTGCCGACGCAGACCTGCTCCACCATCAGGGCGTGAGCGGGTCCGGCGGGCAGGGCCGCGGCGAGCAGGATCGCCGTCACCACGGCGCGGCCGAACGGACGTGACAGCCTCATGATCGGGCCTCCTCGACGACCGGTGGTGCGGACGGCACACGTGAGGTCGGCTGACCGCACCGGTCGTTAGCCGCGCCGGCAGCACACCACCCGGTTGGCCGTCACGGCCCAGGCCAGCGAACAAGTTGATGTGCTTCCGATCCTGGATCAACCATCCGGCATCAGCCATCTGTTGATCGATGAGCACCCGCGCCCGCTGCTCAGCGGCCAGCCTGGGATCGTCCGTCACCCCACTGAGCTATTCCGGGTAACGGGTTGTGGCGCTGTGTGACCGTCTCGGGCTCGGTGAGGTGTCCTGGGTGCTGTGGGCACGAAAAAACGCGGAACTCCGCTATGAAGGTGGTCCTACCACAGATCATCTTCACAAGGAGTTCCGCGCGCCATGAGTGTTGCATACGAGGCTGTGCTGGACGTGTCCGAGGACAGCGTCCTGTTCCTGGCCGCTCTGCTGGGCGCCGAGCGGGTGCGTCGGGGTACGCGTCGGGACACTCGTGCCCTGTCGACCCGGACCCAGGCGGTGTTGGTGTTGCGGTGGTTCCTTGATGACACTCGGATGTCGGGGTTGGCCAGGGATAACGGGATCTCGTCCTCGACGGCGTATGCCTACCGTGATGAGGGGATCGCGGTGCTGGAGGCGCTCGTGCCGTCGTTGCACGGGGCGTTGTTGGCGGCCAGGATCGCCGGATATTCGCACGTGATCGTGGACGGCACGCTGATCCGGACCGACCGGATCTCCACTCCCGGCCCCACGGTCGGGGTGGATTTGTGGTGGAGCGGGAAACACAAACATCATGGTGGGAATGTGCAGGTCGTGTCCGCTCCGGACGGGTGGCCGTTGTGGACTTCCGGGGTGCGGCCGGGGCGTGAGCACGACATGAGTGCCGCCCGCGCGGACCCGGATCTGGTGGCCGGGCTGGTCGACTGGGTCGGCGACGGTGGCCTCGTCCTGGCGGATTTGGGCTATGAAGGTGAACCCGGCCTCTTCAGGATCCCGGTGAAGAAGCTTGCGGGCGGGACGTCGACGGTGGATCAGCAGGCCTACAACGCGATCCACGGTGCCTTGCGTTGTCTGGGTGAACGCGCGAACTCGCTGCTCAAGACCACCTATAAGGCCTTGCGTCACTATCGCGGGTGTCCGTGGCGGCTGGGCGACATCGTCGGGGCCGCTCTGGTCCTGCTGCATCGGGAGAACCGCCGGACCACGTGATCAGCAACGGTTGATCACATAACGCGACGCGAAGTTACTCGGAAAGGCTCACTGCCTCCCCAGCGCTGTCGCGTCGACCACAGAAGCATCTTTCATCATGGGCAGACAACGTAGGTAGCACTGACGCCGGAGCCGCTGACATGAAGATCGCCTGCCGACCTCTGCAAGTTACACACTGATAAGTTCAGAACTCCACCCGAGATAGTTCGCTGATATCCCGGTTGAGCAGAGTACGAACGTCCGCTTCGGGAACTCCTGAGCGATGGATGAACTCAGGAATGAGACTCCGGTCGTTTCCGTGAGTTCCAGCGCGCGTCGTAGGAGCACTGGAAGAAGTACCCCGACGAGCTGCGTGAGCGGGCGACCTGGATGGTGTAGCAACGGTCCCAATGAATACTCCGTCCACACCGACATCCCGTGTTTCAACTTCGACAACGGCGAAAGCTGGGTCGACTCGCAGAACAACTTGGCGAACCCCGACGGCGCCTGGGTCGAGCACCCCTGGCTGGACACCAGCCAGTGAGGCTTTCTCAGTAACTTGTTGCTACGGCGAGTGATCGTCATCAGATGGTGCGGCTGTTTTCGTGGTGGAGCAGGACGAGCGCGGCGGCAGCGATGGCGC